>NZ_JBYOLC010000006.1:0-328540 GCF_057798995.1 Shinella sp. 20P9.1.1 | reverse complement strand
TACATATCGTTCGCGCCTTCAATGAGCAGGTGCGCGATGAAGATCGTCTACCACGTATCTAATCGCAGCTTAGTCAGAGACCCCGGCATCGACCGGGTTTTTCGCTGTTCGGCGTCCATTTGCAGCCTGTTCGGTGCTACACAAGCTGTTACATAAAGGCGGTTGACAGGCAGGCTGAAATGCCTGAAAATCAAGGAAATCAACCACTTATCGAATCCCGCCTCTTCCGCCAAATTCCGCTTGTTTTCAAACACGTTTCAGCCCTCGTCGTCGAGACCTGTCCAGGACGAGGCTTCATAGATTTTCAGGCGCGGATCGTCCGCTGGCGGTGGCGTGATTGTACGGCGATACTGCCGCATCGTTTCGAACAGATCGCGCGGATCGACGGATGCGAGGCCGCTTGCAACGATCCATAAACCACTAGGGCCGACTGCCGGGCTCTCGATGATGATATGCTTGGTTTCGTTGTAGCGACCGCTGAGCTGGTAGCGCATCTTTGATATCTGGCTCCATGCGACAAAGGTGACGACCTTTCTGGGGATATGGAGCACCTTGGCGTCATGGATGTGAATTCCATCGCCATCAATGCTCAGGACTGGTTTATCAAAGTCAATGTTTGAGATGGATTTCAGCCCGCAGAAGATGGATGCTGGCACAAGAACGATACCAGCGATCAGGCCGAGGGCCATGACGAGCAGAGGGTAGTTGGGTATGAGAGCATGGATCATCATGGACGTGAAACATGCCAGAAAAATTCCTAGCGCGAATATGCCGAGAAAGTAACTCGACCCTGAAAGCTTGAAGTCCCGGCGGGGAAGCGCAGCAACATCTATGTCCATTTCTCAATCCGAGTCCTGGCTTGTTCGAAACGCCACCTCCGTAGCCGAAATGAAATAAAACACCGTGAACTTGATTTCACCACAATCGCCTCCTACATCACCGTCATCGGTAATCGCTTAAGAGCGCTGGAAAGCCTCTGCCGCTCGCGATGGCCGCCATCACCTGCTGCCCTTGACCACGGATGTACTGGCACTGGTGAAAGGGTGATGATGAGGAAGGTCGGTGCGTTTTCGCCCCGGCCTTTTTTGTTGCCTGCGCTCCTCTGTTGCCTGGAACAATCACACCGATCTTGCTGTTTCGCCGTACCCGGCAATGGAAACACGAGACGCGCGCGGCGGAAGCGTTCTGGAACGAGAACATCGCCTCCCTCGATGATGCGCGTCGTAACGACGTAATCACGCATCTCCCCACGATCAACCGGGTGTGACCGTAAAACGACGATACGCCGCCTTCCTGGCGGAGCGGCACCGGCTGCCCCTACTCTGCCACGATCTTCGCGATGAGATGAAGGGCGACCGGGAACCAATTTACCGGATTCGCCATTATCGTGCCAGCTAGAAGGAGAACAACGATGAACAAGAAGCTTGGAGCGATCCTCGCCCTTACCCTGGCGCAGGCTCTGGCATCAACGGCCAGTGCAGCCGACATGGTCATTCGCGATCAGGAGCCTGTCTATGTCGAGCGCGGCGGCGATCGTGACGGCGTCAAGATCGGCATGCTGACCTGCGAGGTTGGCGGCGGCCTCGGCTACGTGCTCGGTTCGGCGAAATCCGTCGATTGCGTCTTCAAGTCGACCCGCGGCCAGCAGGATGTCTATAGCGGCGTGATCCGTAAGATGGGCGTTGATATCGGCTTCACCACGCAGGGCCGTATCGTCTGGGCGGTCTTTGCACCCACGGCCGGCTATCACCACGGTTCGCTTGGCGGCCTGTATCAGGGCGCAACGGCCGAGGCGACCGTCGGCGTCGGCCTTGGTGCAAACGTGCTGGTCGGCGGCACCTCGGGCTCCATCCAGCTGCAGACGGTCAGCGTCAGCGGCCAGATCGGCCTGAACATTGCCGCAACGGGCACCTCGGTTACCCTGACGCCCCAGGGCTGATCCAAAAGGCCGGGCGGCTCCCACCGTCCGGCCTTTTCAATTATCTTGCCGAAGACTGGATCTCCGATCCACCACCGTGTCCGAATCGGGTAGGTCTGGAACAGGCACTGCAACGGAGGCGGATATGCTTGAGAGCACCGACATCGAACTCGAAGACGAACGGCTGAAGCAGCTCGACATTCTCGCCGCCGAGCGTTCCATGACGCCCTCGGACCTGCTCGCCCACTACGCTTCCGGCTCTTTCGGCTTCCATGAAGCCGTACACACAACCTCCATTGTGCTCGATCTCGTCGACGATCAGTTGCTTCATCACCCGGCGATCGCCGGCAATGACGAGTGGTTCCGGCTGGCCGCGAAGGCGAGCGAGGCACTTTTCAATCTCTACCAATCGATGGGGGCTGCCCAGCTTGCGACGCGTAGCCTGGACGAGGGTACGCGCCCGGAAGACCTCAACGCCAGCAACGATGATTGAGCTTCAATAGCGCGCGACGGGGCAGTCCCCCGCCTCGTCGCGCTTGTTGCGTGGTCGCATGGCCTGGGAAAGCTATTTCCCTTCGCGCAAAGCCTGCACGACGCGTTCGCGGCCGACCTTGATGACATTTTCCATGGCGCGGCGCGCGCCCTCCTCGTCCCGCTTGTCGATCTCCTCGACGATGCGGATGTGGGTTGCCGCGACATCGCCGATCTTGCCGCGGTCGGCGGCCGGCGAGCTGAGCTTGAAGGCGCCGACAAGGCCGGCCTCGATCAGGCTGCCGACCGTGCGCAGGAAAGGATTGCGCGAGGCTTCCAGCACCGAGAGATGAAACTTCAGGTCCGCCAGGGCAAGTGTTTCGGCCGTATGCTCCGGGTCGCCCATGGCGACGGCAAGGCGCATCATCTGGCTGATATCGGCTTCCGATGCGTGGCGCGCGGCGAGCGCGGCCGCATGCGGCTCGAAGGCCAGGCGCACTTCGGAAAGATGCAGCAGGAAATCCTCGTTGACGCCAACGGCGAAGTACCAAGTGAGAATATCGCTGTCGAAAAGGTTCCACTGCGTGTTGGGCGTCACGCGGGTTCCGATGCGGGCACGTGGCACGACGAGGCCCTTGGCGGCCAGTGTCTTCATCGCCTCGCGCAGCACCGTGCGCGACACCTTGAAACGCGCGGCCAGTTCCGCATCGCCCGGCAGCGTCGATCCCACGGGATAGTCGCCTGCGATGATCGACCGGCCCAGCGCATTGACCACCTGCGCATGACTTGTGCGCGTGTTCATGCCGCTGATGACCGTTTCAAGCAAACCCTTGCGCAAAAATTCCCCTCCTCGGCTCCGGACCACCCCTTTTGTTCCGGAACATCCGGCAGGTATAGAGCGCCGCGCCGATTCCGCAAAGCCTGAACGCGTCACACATCCTTCGCAAACGAAAAAGGCGCCCCGAAAGGGCGCCTTTCCCATCTGTTTGGTAGGCTGTCGCTTACTGCGGCAGCTTGTCGTCGATGCCGGCGACATAGAAGTTCATGCCGAGCAGCGTGCCGTCGTCGGACTTGGCACCCTGTGCCAGCCATTCGGAACCGTCCTGCTTCTTGACCGGGCCGGTGAAGGGATGCAGTTCGCCGGAGCGGATCTTCGCTTCCACCTCTTCCGCGGCCTTCTTCACGTCGTCGGGCATGTTGGTGTAGGGCGCCATGGTGAGGATGCCGTCCTTCAGGCCGTCCCAGATCTGCTCCGACTTCCAGGTGCCGTCGAGAACGGCCTGGGTGCGCTTGATGTAATAGGCGCCCCAGGTGTCGACGATGGCGGTCAGCTGGGTGTTGGGTCCGGCGGCGATCATGTCCGAGGCCTGGCCGAAGGCGTGGATGCCGCGTTCGGCGGCGACCTGCATCGGCGCGGTCGAATCGGTGTGCTGCGTCAGGATGTCGACGCCCTGGTCGGCCAGCGCCTTGGCGGCATCGGCTTCCTTGCCGGGATCGGCCCAGGTGTTAGCCCAGACGATCTTGACCTTGAAGTCCGGATTGACCGACTGCGCGCCGAGCATGAAGGCGTTGATGCCCATCACCACTTCCGGGATCGGGAAGGAGGCGATGTAGCCGGCCACGCCCTTTTTCGAAATCTTGGCGGCGATCACGCCCTGGATGTAGCGGCCTTCATAGAAGCGCGCATTGTAGGTGCCAACGTTTGCAGCGCTCTTGAAGCCGGTCGCATGCTCGAACTTCACGTCCGGGAATTTCTGCGCGACCTTGATCGTGGCGTCCATGAAGCCGAAGGACGTGGTGAAGACCAGCGCGCAGCCCGAGCGCGCCATGCGTTCGACGGCGCGTTCGGCATCCGGGCCTTCCGGGACGTTTTCGAGGAAGGCGGTCTCGATCTTGTCGCCCATCGCCTTTTCCAGCTCCTGGCGGCCGCGGTCGTGGCCTTCCGAGTAGCCGCCGTCGGTCTTGGAGCCGACATAGATGAAGCAGATCTTGGTCTTGTCCTGGGCGCTGGCGGCCGTGGCGAAGCCGAGCATGGCGGCTGAGGTTGCAAGCGCGATAATGATTTTCTTCATTTTATCCTCTGAGGTTGGAGTGGTTGTTTTTCTTGTTCTTCTCATCGATCCGGCACGAAGGGCTTGCCGAGGCAGGCCGGTGTGTTGATCTGCGTCATGCGCCTGTTGTGCGAGATCAGAATGAGTACGACAACAGTGGCGGCATAGGGAAGAGCCGACAGGAACTGCGAGGGGATGCCGATGCCGAAGGCCTGCGCATGCAGCTGGCTGATCGACACCGCGCCGAACAGATAACCGCCGGCCAGCACCCGCCAGGGGCGCCAGGAGGCGAAGACGACTAGCGCCAGCGCGATCCAGCCGCGCCCCGCCGACATGTTCTCCACCCATTGCGGCGTATAGACCAGCGAAAGCTGCGCGCCGGCGAGCCCCGCACAGGCGCCGCCGAACATCACGGCGAGATAACGCGTGCGGATGACGTGGATGCCGAGTGCATGCGCCGAGCCGTGGTTATCGCCGATGGCGCGGATTTTCAGGCCGGCACGGCTCTTGAACAGGAACCAGTTGACGCCGATGACGAGCGCAATCGAGATGTAGAAGATGATGTCCTGCTTGAAGAGCAGCGGCCCGATGAAGGGAATGTCCGACAGGAGCGGAATGGTGATCGGCTGCAGCTTGGCGCCGGACATGCCGATGAAGGGCTCGCCGATCTGGCCGGAGACGCCGAGGCCGAGAATGGTGAGCGCCAGGCCGGTCGCGACCTGGTTGGCGACGAGCGTCAGCGTCAGGAAACCGAAGAGCAGCGAGAACAGCGCGCCGCCCGCAATGCCGGCGAGAATGCCGATATAGGGCGACCCCGTCACCTGCGTGGCGGCGAAGGCGATGGCGGCGCCCATCACCATCATGCCCTCGACGCCGAGATTCAGAACGCCCGTGCGCTCCGTCACCAACTCGCCGATGGAAGCGAGCACCAGCGGCGTCGCCGCGGTGATGACGGTGAGGAGGATTGCTTCGATCATGCCCATCAGTGCGCTCCCCCCTCATTGGATTGGCCGAGGCGGGAGAAGACCAGCCGGATCTTGTATTGGATGAGCGTGTCGCAGGAGAGCACGAAGAACAGCAGCAGCCCCTGGAAGACGCGCGTTACCTTGTCGGAAACGCTGAGCGTCAGCTGCACGGCCTCGCCGCCGACATAGGTGAGTGCCAGGAACAGGCCGGCAGCGATGACGCCGAGCGGGTTGAGGCGGCCGAGGAAGGCGACGATGATGGCGGTGAAGCCATAGCCCGGCGAGATGATCGGCTGGAGCTTGCCGATGGTGCCGCTCACCTCGGAAATGCCGGCAAGGCCGGCAAGCGCGCCCGAAAGCAGCATCGAGAACCAGATCATGCGCTTCGACGAGAAGCCGGCAAAGCGCCCTGCCCGCTCCGACTGACCGAGCACGGTGATCTCGAAGCCCTTCAGCGTGTAGCGCAGCATCAGCCACAGGCCGACGGCAGCGATGATGGCGAGTGCGAAGCCGAGATTGGCGCGGCCCGACGAGACGAGTTCCGGCAGGATCGCTTCCGGCGCGAAATCGCGGGTGACCGGGAAGTTATAGGCATCCGGGCTGCGCCAGGGGCCGCGCACCAGCCAGTCGAGGAAGAGCTGGGCGATATAGACCAGCATCAGGCTCGTCAGTATCTCGTTGGTGTTCATATGCGCCTTGAGGAAGGCGGGAATGGAAGCATAGAGCGCGCCGCCGATCATGCCGAAGATCAGCATCAGCGGCAGGACGAGCGAGGAATGCCACTCATGGAAGAGAACCGGCACGATGGAGCCGGCAATGGCACCCGCGATGAACTGGCCCTCGGCGCCGATGTTCCAGTTGTTCGAGCGGTAGCAGACCGAAAGGCCGGCGCCGATCAGGATCAGCGGCGCGGCCTTGATGGCGATCTCATGCAGCGACCAGACGTCGAGCAGCGGTTCGATGAAGAAGCTGTAGAGCGCCGAACCCGGATCCTTGCCGAGCAGCGCGAACATGATGCCGCCGGCAATGACCGTCAGCGCAAGCGCCAGGAACGGCGACAGGATGGAATAAAGCGTCGATGGATTGGCGCGCTTTTCGAGTTCAATGCGCATGGTCCACCTCGCCTTCGGTCTTTGCGTACATGCCGCCCATCAGAAGGCCGATCTTCTCGCGCGTCAGATCATGCGCCGGATAGGCATCCGAAAGCCGCCCCTCGCTGATGACGGCGATTTCCGTGGCGACCTCGAAGATTTCATCGAGATCCTGGCTGATGACCAGAACCGCCGAGCCGGCTTTCGCGAGATCGACGAGCGCCTGGCGGATGCGGCTTGCGGCCCCCGCATCGACACCCCAGGTCGGCTGGTTGACGATCAGCACGGCCGGCTGGCGGTCGAGTTCGCGACCGACGATATACTTTTGCAGATTGCCGCCGGAGAGCGAGCCGGCCGCCGGGTTTTCACCGCTCTTGCGCACGTCCATCGTCTCGGAAATGCGCTTCGAAGCGATGCGGACGACCGCCTGCCGGATGATGCCAAGCAGGCCGCCGGCAAGGAAGGTCTTGCGGTCGGACTGGCTGCGCGCCAGCACGAGATTGTCGGAGAGCGGCAGCGTCGTCACGGCGGCATGGCCATGGCGCTCTTCCGGCACGAAGCCGGCGCCCATCAGGCGGCGCGCGGTGATGCCGAGATTGCCGGCCGCCTTGCCACGGATGGAAACCGCCGCCGGGTCCGCGACCGGATATTCCCCGGACAATGCGTCGAAAAGCTCGCCCTGGCCATTGCCGGCCACGCCCGCAATCGCCAGTACCTCGCCGCTGCGCACCTTGAGACACACATTCTTCAGCGCGACAGCAAAGGGCGTGCGCGACGGCACGGTGAGATGCCGGGCCTCGAGCAGCACATCGCCCTTGGTGTTGGTGCCCGCAGCACTTACAGAGGCGACGTCGCTGCCGACCATCATGCGAGCCAGCGAGGCCGGCGTTTCCTGCCGTGGATCGCAGGCGCCCGTCACCTTGCCATGCCGCAGAACGGTGGCACGGTCGCAGATGCGCTGCACTTCCTCCAGCCGGTGACTGATATAGAGCACCGAACGGCCCTCGGCCTTCAGTTTTGCGAGCGTCTCGAACAGCCGGTCGGCTTCCTGTGGCGTCAGCACCGAGGTCGGTTCGTCGAGAATGATGAGTTCCGGGTTCTGCAAAAGCGCGCGGACGATCTCGATGCGCTGGCGCTCGCCGACCGAGAGATCGGCGACATGGGCATGCGGATCGAGCGGCAGGCCGTAGAGATGGGAAAGCCGCGAGGCCTCTTCCGCGACCTTGGACAGCGAGATGCCGGGGCTGAGCGACAGGGCGATGTTTTCCGCTACCGTCAGCGCCTCGAACAGCGAAAAATGCTGGAACACCATGCCGATGCCGATGCGGCGCGCGGCACCGGGGCTTGCTATTCTGACCGGTTCGCCTTTCCAGAGAATCTGGCCGCTGCTTGGCGCGAGAACACCGAAGAGCATCTTGACGAGTGTGGATTTGCCGGCGCCATTTTCACCCAGCAAGGCGTGGATTTCACCGGATTTGATGTCGAGATCGATGCCGTTGCATGCGGCGAAAGACCCGAACAGTTTTGTCAGGCTGCGGACAGCCAACAACGGGCTGCCCTCGGATGCTCCAACGGCTGACACGCTTCCCCTCTTTCCTGCGATCCCGATCCCCTGCGCCCGTTCGGGTCGTTGTCAGGGAATGAGCAATGTCGTTCCACTTGTTTTTCTTGCTTCCAGATCCGTGTGCGCCTGCCCTGCGTCCGCCAACGGATAAGTCTGATTTATATTGATACGCACTTTGTTGCTCTGCACAACATCAAAGAGCGAGTTTGCACATGCATCCAGCGCAGCGCGTGTAGCGATATAGGCGAAGAGCGTCGGGCGGGTCGCATAGAGCGAGCCCTTCTGCGCGAGCAGGCCCATGTTGAACGCATCGACCGGGCCGGAGGAATTGCCGAAACTGACGAACAGGCCGCGCGGTTTCAGGCAATCCAGCGACTGCGGGAACGTATCCTTACCGACGGAATCGTAGACGACGTCGACACCCGCCCCGTCGGTCAGCTCACGCACCCGCGCGACGAAATCGTCCTTTCCGTAGTCGATGACATGATCATAACCATGCGCCAGTGCAAGATCGATCTTCGCCTGCGAGCCTGCCGTGCCGATGACGGTGGCGCCCAGCGCCTTCGCCCACTGGCCGGCGATGAGGCCGACGCCGCCGGCCGCGGCATGGAACAGGATCACGCCGCCCGGCTTCACCGGATAAGTCTGGAGCAGCAGATATTGCGCCGTCATGCCCTTCAGCATCATCGCCGCCGCCGTTTCCAGCGAGATACCGTCCGGCACCTTCACCAGATGTTTCGTCGCGACATTGCGCTCGGCCGCATAGGCGCCGTCCGCCGAGGCATAGGCGACGCGGTCGCCGACGGAAAAATCCGTGACACCCTCGCCGAGCGCGGTGATCGTCCCCGCACCCTCCTTGCCGGGAATGAACGGCGGCTCGGCCTTGTAAAGGCCGGTGCGGAAATAGACGTCGATGAAGTTGAGGCCGATGGCCGCCTGTTTGATCTGCACCTCGCCGGGGCCGGGCGCGTCGAGCGCGACATCCTCGAGCTTCAGCACTTCAGGTCCGCCGAGACTGCGGATGACGATCGCCTTGGTCATGTCGGTTCTCCCGAGACTGTGTTACCGGCCGAGCCTTGGAAAGGCCTGCAGCACGGCACCGATGCAATAGAGGTAGAGCCCGGTCGCCACCACGCCCCAGACCACCCAGTCCGGCGAATCGAAATGCCAGAGAAGCGCGCAACCGCTGAGGATCGCCCAGAGCAGAAAGACCAGCAAATTGAGCGGCCGCAACCGCTGCACGCGCACCGGATGCAGGAAGTTGATCGGCATGAACGTCAGGAAGACCGAGACGAAAACGATGATCGACGCCGTCAGCTCGCTCGCCTTGATGACGAACAGCGTGAACACCACCATGTTCCAGACGACGGGAAAGCCGGAGAAGAAATACTCTTCCGTCTTCATGCCCATATCGGCATAATAGATGGCGCTCGACACCACGATGGCGCCAGCAGCGACGAAGGACCAGGGTTCGCCGATCATGCCGCTCTGATAGAGCGCAAAGGCCGGCAGAAGCACATAGGTCACATAGTCGATGACGTTGTCCAGCGTGTCGCCGGACCAGTTCGGCAGCACTTCCTTGACCCGCACTTTTCGCGCGATCGGGCCATCGATGCCATCGACAGCCAAGGCAAGCCCTAGCCACCAGAACATATCGACGAAGCGATGTTCGGCCGCGGCCACGACGCCGAGGAATGCGAGGAACGAGCCGGACGCCGTCAGAATATGAACGGAAAAGGCGCGGATTTCCGCGTAGGGCACACGCTTGTAGTTGAAGAACTTCATTACCGTTCGCTGTCCATCCCTTGTGGGCTTTGATTGGGGTCTCTGATCTCGGCCGCGATCCGCCAAACACGCCCTCTTGACGGTAATATGCATTGATTGCCCGGTACCGCCAGCAAAAATCGGTTGCCCATCAAGCGCTTCGGCGGCCTGCGCGGATTCATCCCATGGAAATTGCCCCTTTGCCGGCCTAGTTTCAGTGGAGTAGAAGCGCTTGCAAATCTGTGGGTAACGCGTGCCCTTTCGGAGGTCGGCCATGAAGAAATTCGATATTGCGATCGTCGGTGCCGGTCTCGCCGGCAGCCTCGCGGCTCTGGCGTTTGCCGATTCGGGCCGCAGCGTCGCGCTGATCGCCCCGCCCGCCCGCACCGGCGACGGCCGCACAACGGCGCTGATGGACCAGTCCATCGCGTTCCTGAAGGTGCTCGGCCTGTGGGACGATATCGCACCGCATGCGGCAGCCCTCGAAACCATGCAGATCCTTGATGGCACGGTGCGGCTTCTGCGAGCGCCGCCGGTTGCGTTCCGCTCCGGCGAGGTCGGCCTTGCCGCCTTCGGTTACAACATTCCGAATGCCCCATTCATCGATGTGCTGGACGCCCGCATCGGGGCCGACGGCAATATCCTGCGCTTGCCAAATGGCGTAACCGCCGCCACCGCCTTTGAAAACGGCGTGGAACTGGCGCTCGACGACGGTGAACGCGTGCTGGCCCGTCTCGTGGTCGGCGCCGATGGCCGCAAGTCGAAGATCCGTGAGAGTGCCGGCATCGGCATTCGTAGCTGGTCCTATCCGCAGGCCGCCCTCGTGCTCAATTTTTCGCATGATCGCCCGCATGGCAACGTCTCCACCGAGTTTCATACGGAGAGCGGCCCCTTCACGCAGGTTCCCCTGCCCGGCCGTCGCTCCAGCCTCGTCTGGGTGCTGCCACCGAAGGAAGCCGCAAGGCTTCGCGATCTCTCGGATGCCACGCTCAGCCAGGCCGTAGAAACGCGCATGCAGTCCATGCTCGGAAAGGTCATCGTCGAAGGTGGCGCGCAGAGCTTCCCGCTTTCCGGCATGACGGCGGATCGCTTCGGCAAGGGCCGCATCGCGCTCGTCGGCGAGGCCGCGCATGCCTTCCCGCCGATCGGCGCCCAGGGCCTCAATCTTAGCCTGCGCGATATCATGGCCCTGAAGGAGTTGCTGCAGGTGACGGAGCCGGCCGCCTATGACGGCATCGGCGAGCGTTTCGACCGCAAGCGCCAGGCGGATGTCCGCTCGCGCACCGTGAGCGTCGACCTGCTCAACCGGTCGCTGCTGTCGGATTTCCTGCCCATGCAGTTCCTGCGCTCGGCTGGCCTGCATCTCCTTTCGGCGCTCGGCCCGCTGCGCAGCATCGTCATGCGCGAGGGAATCGAGCCGGGCGGCTCGCTCAAGGCGTTTCGCGACACGCTACGGGAACGGGTCACCCGCAAGCAGGCCTGACTTGATGAGATAAAGCAGGATCGTCACTGTCGCGACGGACAGGACCGTCGTGATGAGGATGGTCGCCGATGCCCGCTCCTGCCAGACGCCATATTGCTGGCCGATGACGAAGACATTGGTCGCCGTCGGCAGGGCGGCGAGCAGCACGGCGGTAAAGACCCAGACCGGATCGAAATTGCCGGCAAGCCCCAGCACCAGATACATCGTCACCGGCAGCAAGAGCAGCTTTGCCGGTACGATATAGCCGATCTCGACCGGCACCCGTTTCAACGGACGCAGCGCCAGCGTCACCCCCATTGCAAACAGCGCGCAAGGAGCCGCCGCCTGCGCCAGATAATCGATCAGCCGCTGCAAAGGTACCGGCGCCTCGAAGCCGGCAAAAGCCGCAACAAAACCCGCCGCCGTCGCGATGATGAAGGGATGCGTGACAATCTTCTTCACGACGCCGGTAACAATCTGAAACGGCGCCTGCTTCTCCCCGCCGCCCAGTGCCATCAGCGCGGGTGCGACCATGAAATGCAGCATGTTCTCGAAGCAGAAGACCAGCGCCACCGGCACCGCCGCCGGCTCGCCGAAGGCAAGCAGCGCCAGCCCAGGCCCCATATAACCGATATTGCCATAGGCCGCCGCCAGCCCCTGGATCGTCGCTTCGCCCACCGTCGCCCGGCGCAAAAACAGTCCGACCGCGAAGATCAGCGCGAAGACCAGATAGGTCGCACTGATATTGGCGACGATGAAATCGACGCGCGTCAATTGCTCGATCGGCGTCTTTGCCACCAACTTGTAGAACAGCGCCGGCAGCGCGATGTAGATGATGAACGTGTTGAGCCAGCCGAGCGCCTCGACCGGCTGTTTGGTGATCTTTGCGACCACATAGCCCAAAAGGATCATGCCGAAAAACGGCAGGACCAGTCCGATGATGTCAGCCATGGGCCGAAGCGTGCTCCCGCACTCGTCCGAAGATATTGTCCCGGACTAGCCGATTTGCGAGAGAATGGGAAACGTTTGCTGGAACCAGATGGCGACGGCGCTGACATAGCCGAAGATGAAGGCAAGGCCCGTGAGAACGAGCAGCACGCCCATGATCTTCTCCACCGTGCCGAGATGGCGGCGGAACCGCACGAGAAAACGCATAAAGGCGCCGGAAAAACCCGCCGCGATCCAGAATGGAATGGCCAGGCCGAGCGAATAGACGGCAAGCAGCACAGCCCCGTCACCGACGGTCTCACGCGCTGCAGCAATACCGAGAATAGCCCCCAGTACCGGCCCGATGCACGGCGTCCAGCCGAAGGCGAAGGCTAGCCCCATAATATAGGCGCCCGACGCCGTAGCCGGCTTGCCGCCGCCCTGGAACCGCGCCTCGCGGGCAAAGAGCCCGATGCGCAGAAGCCCTAGAAAATGCAGGCCCATCAGGATGATGACGACGCCGCCGATCTGCGCGAGCAGGTCGAGATGGCGCCTGAGCACCATGCCGATGGTCGAAGCCCCTGCCCCAAGCGAGACGAAAACGGTGGCAAAGCCCAGCGTGAAGAAAAACGCCGCCAGCAACACCGCGCCCCGCGTATCGCGCCGCACCGCAGCCGCCTCCCCGCCCCGAAACTGATCCACGGAAATGCCCGCCATATAACACAGATAAGGCGGCACAAGCGGCAGCACGCAGGGCGATAGAAACGACAGCGCTCCGGCCAGAAGCGCGCTCCAGAGGGAAATATCGGCAATCGACAAGAGGTTGCTCCGAGACATCAGGCGGATTGGACACAAGGCGAAAATCCCGCCCGCCCTCACCGCCGCGAGTGCCCCCTGATAGCCGCCGAGACCCCCTCCTGCCAATCACCTTTTGGAGAACGCGGCGAAATGCAGCAAAACCTGTTTTCTGCCGCATTTTCCGGGTTGACCCGGCAAACCCTCCTGCCTATGTTCCGCGCACTTCTGCGGGGCACAATTTGCACCCCTTGGGAGCGCGTAGCTCAGCCGGTAGAGCAACTGACTTTTAATCAGTAGGTCCAGGGTTCGAATCCCTGCGCGCTCACCACCACTCGCCAGCAGCACGGTATTCTGTAGTAGATTCTTCCGCTCTACCCACTTTCCGAGGGCGCGAGGCTTTGCTCGTCATCAATGCCCTTCTTCGGCCGCATCGTGCTGGATGAGCTTGAGATCGGACACCGCATTTCCTCAACGAAATTGCCTTGCATCCAACCGGGGAACCAACGCGTCTTCTCGCCGTTTCCACTGAGTCGATGGAGGACAAATCATGGCTATTGAAAACGCACCCACGGAAACCGGCAAGCAAGGCGGCCGGGGATTGCACAAGGCGGCGCGGGCGGAAGAGCGCAAGATCGAAGACGAAAAAGGATCGGAGCTGGCCAAGGGCGCCGATCGTTTCGAGGAGCGATCAAAGAGCTCCGACGGCAAGAGCGCAGGCGAGAAGCAGCGCTCTTGAGTTATTGGGATGAAAGCGTTCGCGGATGTAACACCCGCGAACGCCTGAAATGGCAATGGCTACTCAATAAACTGTATATTTCAACAGTCCCAGCGACCAGTTCACGCTGCGGTTTTCCGTGTCGCGCGTCCAGGTCTGCTGCAGCGTACCGGCAATGTCGGCGATCGTCGTGCGGGCGTCGAGCTCTTTCTGCAGGCCGTAGTCGTTGGGCGCGACCTTCGTGAGATCGACGTCGTCGGCTACCACGATGGCGACCAGAACGTTTTCGCTTGGCCCATCGGCCTCGAAATCGAAGCCGTAATAGTCGTCCGGGATGGTCAGCGGTGTATGGGGGGTGAGCGCCGTGATCTTCTTGGCGGCCTCGTTCGGGAATATCTGCGTCGCCTTGCCGTCCTTGTCGACGTCGTAAAGGATAAGATGGCCGCCGGTGGCGCTCGTCACGGTAATGCGGAAGGGATCACCGACGTTTAAGTGATCAGAGGACAGCGAGAGCTGGACATCGCCGGCCGGCGGCTTTCCGAGGATATCGCTGACGGCATCCACCGGATTTGCCGCGACATAGGCCGTCTGCTGGGTGTTCTCGACCTTGACCGGTTCGACCTTGCCGTAATCCGCACTCTGTTGTTGCTGTGAATAGTCCGTCGTCTGCTGCTGTGTGTCGCCACCGGTCTGCGTCTGTTGATATTGCTGGGTCTGCTGGCCCGTCGCTTCACCACCTGTCGGGGTCACCGCTGCCGCCCCCAAAAGTGCGTAATTGACCTCGAGCTGCGGGTCGAGGCCTTGGCACTGGGTCTGGCTCGCGCAATAGGTCTGCGACTGCTTCTTCACATATTCCAGGAGCTCGGCATTGGAGACAATGCCGTTGCCGTTGCTGTCGGCGGCGGATGTGTCGTGGCCGTTGACATAGGAGAGCGTGAAGACACCGTGACGTTCTTCCGGCGGCAGGCGCGTGTCGTCCCAGGCGACCTGATAGGACGAGGCCGCGCTCCAGGCTTCCACGCCGTTCTGCTTGACGATATCAGGCTTGTCGACCACGGCAACGTCGATGCGCAGGCCGCGGGTCTTCACGGCTTCCACCGGCTTGGCAAAGGGCCGCGGCAGGAAGCGCGCGCTTTCCATCACGTCGGAAACCTGGGTCGAGAGCGAGCGCGAAATCGTACCTGAGTGGCAGGCGTCGATGACGATCGAGACGGCGCGGTCCTTCAGTTTCTCTAGCATCGCGTCGATTTCGTCGTCGAGGATGACATTCGTCCAGTCGCCGTCGCCGGCGGCAATGTCATAGGTCGAGAGCGCCTCGTCGAGGCCGTCCTCCTCATCGCCGCTGACATCCTTCACCTGGAGGCCATGGCCGGAAAAATAGAAATAGACGCGGTCGCCCGGCTGCGTGCCCTTGATCAGCCATTCGTCGATGCTGGCGAGAATGGAGGCGCGGCTTGCATCCTTGTCGAGCAGGATACGGATCGAGTCGGCGGAATAGCCTTGCTTTTCCTTCAGCAGCTTCTCGATCAGCGGTACGTCGTTCTTCGGCCCTTCGAGGAACATCTTTTCCGGCAGCGAGGCATAGGTGCCGATGCCGATGAGGAGCGCGCGGTCGGCGGCTTCTGCAATCGAGGCCAACGAGAGCGAAAGGAGGAGCGCTGCGGCGTAACGGAGCATCAGAGCGTTTCCCGCGTATAGAGAGGTTGGATGGCCACGCTTGCCTCCTTGCCGTCGAGCCGTGTCAGGAGTGCCTGCAACAGGGCCGCGGCGGTGACGTTCTTGTCGGACAGCACCGCGCCGATGGCATCGACCGGTTCGGCGGTCCAGATGGTGATCAGGTGATCGGCGCCGAAGGGTTTCACGACCTCGACATCCGTCAGCTTGAATTCGGAACTGTTGGTGCCCGCCGTCTGCATGTCGAGGAACTGCACCTCGCCGGTATTGGCGAGATTGAAGACCAGCATGTTCGGATAGCGGCCGGGAGGCGCATCGAAGCGCAGACGCTGGCCGGCGGCATAGATGTCCTTGACCGGGGTCAGCGAGACCGTGCCCGGGTTCTGGCTGGCCATGGCCTTGAGGAAATCGAGCAGGATGTATTTGTCGACCACCGACTGGATGCGGTCGGCGCCGACATTCTCGCCCGCGACGTCGCCGTTCGGCGTGTAGAAGGTGTCGCTCGCCACGTCCCAGCGGAAGGGCGTGCCGGTGCCGTCTGTGCCTTTTGGCTTTTCGGCGTCGCCATCGATCTGGAGTGCAATGTTGCCCGTCCAGCCGAGGTCCTTGACGCTCTTGATGGTTTTCTGGGTGGTACTAGCGTCGCCGGTCGTTGTCGTCGTATCGGCCGTCGCGACGGGTATGCCACGCGTCAGCGTCACGACGACCTCGCTCTCCGAGCGGGCGACCTGCGGCATGAAGTTCGGCACCTGCAACGCCTCGGAGCGGTTCTTCACATTGCTGAAGATATAGTCTTCGAGCTCGATGCGCGTGATGATGCCGTTGCCGTCGCGATCGGCGCTGCCTTCCACGGCGCGGGCAAAGCTCCAGCTCAGCGCGCCGCGCGGCTCGCCGTCGATGATGACCTCCGGCGTCGGCTGGCTTTCCAGCGAAGCGGCCAGCACCGTCACCTGCTTGAAATTGACCTCCTTGAGGTTCGCGCCTGCGATGGCCTCCTGCGAAGGCGGCGCGAGCTTGACCGTCACGGCGGGCGCAAGACGCGTCTTGCCCTTGATCGAGCGGCTCATGCCGCCGGAAAAGCAGCTGTCGGAGACGAAGAGCACATGCACGCCCTTGGCTTCCGCCTCCCCGAACCATTCGTTCATCTCGTTATCGACAATGATTTCCTTGAAGGTTTCCTGGAAACGGTTGCGGTCGAAACCCGGCAGCTGGAGGAATTCGTCGAGCCCATCGGCCTCGTCGCCGGGAATGAGCTCCGGCATCTGCGCGCCGTGGCCGGCATAGGTGAAGATGATCGTGTCGCCGGCCGCCGCTTCGGCCACCATGTCCGTCCAGGCCTTGCGGATATCGTCCTTGCGCGCTTCGGCATTGGTGAATTTCTTCACGGTGAAGCCGGCGGCGCTCATCGATGCATAGACATCCTCCGCGTCACGCACCGCGCCGTCGAGGCTGACTTCATAGGGATATTCGTCGACGCCGACGACGAGCGCATAGGTCTGCGCCGCGAAGGCCGGCAGCGGGAAGGCCGCCGTCAGGGAAAGCGCCAGCAGACGGGGCAGCAGCCGTTTCATTGCACATCCACTTCCACGCGGCGGTTCAACTGATTCAGCGTCTCCGTGTCATAGGCGCTGGCATCATCAGGCTTGAAAGGTTCGTCCTCGCCCTTGCCGACGGTGGTGATCGTGCCGGCATAGCCTGCGTCGTAAAGGTAGGTCTTCAGCGCGTCGGCACGCGCCAGCGAGAGCTTGTAGTTCGCCACCGCCGAGCCGACCGGATCGGTATGGCCGATCAGCTGGATCGCGCCGGGCTTGACGGCTTTCAGGCATTCCGCAACGTCCTTTGCGGCTTCAATGCCCTCGGGCGTGAAATCGGCGGTGCCGAAGACATAGCGCACCGGGGTCGATTTCTTCTTGATCGTCACGCCGCGGAAGGAGACCTTGCAGCCGCCGCGCATGGCAAGCTTCACCGGGCGCGGCGCGGCAAGGCGCATTTCGCCGGCAAGCCGGTCGAGGCGGCGAATGTAATCCTCGTCGGGCGCCATCCAGTCCGGCGTCAGCGTCGTGTTGGAGCCGTCCTCCAGCGCGATCTGGTAGAGCTTGGCCGCTTCCTCATAGTCCTTGCGCTCGCGGGCGAGGTCGCCCAGCGCATCGAAGACCTGCCAGGGGCCGCCGTATTTCTTCTGAAGCGCTTCCAGATCCGCGCGGTGATCCGCAAGCTTGCCGCCATTGCCGACCTCGGTTGCGATGCGGTTGAAGCTGGAGAGCGCCGCGACGCGCCCGACAAGGGTGCGCTCGTTGGCGCTGCAATTGGCGGTGCCTGCGGTTTCGGCAATCGACTGGGCCTTCTGCTCGTCACCGGCATTGAACGCCTCGATGACACCGGTAAAGGCATCGCAGGCCGCTGCGGCCGGAGCAGCACCAGCCAGTACGAAGAGTGTCGCTGCCAGAGATCGCATCAGCATTGTCGGTCCAGCCCTCATGTCCTCTTGAAACGAACAGGCAGGGGCTCGAAAGCCCCTGCCCTTGTCATCACTTGATTTCGAACGTCACCATCTGGAGGCCGCTCGCGCCGTTGTCCTGCTCGGCCTGCTTGGCAAGGTTGACGGCGATACCTTTGGTCGCCGGCAGCTTGGAGCTGGCCACCAGCTGTCTGGCCTTGTCCGCCGTCATCTTCTGGTCGCCAAGCCCGCCGATGCGGCAGAAGGCAATCATCGTTTCGCCCGGCGAGGGCGAATCGAAGGTCAGGTTACCAGAACCCGGCTGCGGAATAAGACGGCTTTCGCCTTCATTCAGCGTGGTATTGCCGATCATCACATCCGGGATGATTTCGACATTGCCGGTATCCTCGACATACATCACCTGAAGCTCACAGCTATGGTTGGTGCTGAGCTCGAAGCTGAGGTAATCGCCGACCTTGGCGTAGGTGCTGGGCACCTTGAGCGCCAGCTTCACCTTTTCAGCCTGTGCCTTGTCTTCCTGCTTGTAGGCGGGAACGACATAGGCCGTGTTGGTCTGGGTCTGGGTGGCATACTGCTCCGTATTGGCAACCTGCCCTTCGGTCGATTGCGGCTGTTGATAGGCCGTGTTGTCGACCTTCTGTTCCTGCTTCTGCTCCGGCTGCTGGTACTGGGTGTTGTTGGCCGTGTTGGCGGCCCCCTCTTCCGGATTGACGCCGCGCTTCAGCGGATCGAGCTGCACGAGCGGCTGCAACATGAAGGCATACTGCTCCTCGACCTCATTGCGCGGGATCGTGGCGCCGGCTTCCAGCGTCGCCACCCAGTCGAGGCCGATGCGCAGGGCGTCGACATCGGTCAGGCGGCGGATGTCGGAGGAGAACTCCTCCGGCGTCATGTCGAATTCGGCCGCCAGCTGCTCGAAGTTCAGCTCGTCCTCGTACTGGTCGGCGAAGTAGGTGAAGATCTCCGCACCGCCCGGCGCCTTGAGGCCCGTCTTGCCGCCGCCGGATGTCGGTTCGGTGATGCCGAGGCGATCGAGCGCGCTGACGAAGCGATCGGTGTCGCGCTTGTAGACCTCGTTCAGCTCTTCCTGCGGCACATAGACGGCGAGCAACTCGTCCTGCTGGTCCTTGGAGAACAGCGTGGATGTCTCGATATGCTCGCGTAGCTGGTCGCGCTTCGACAGGATGCCGTCAAAATGGCAGTCGAAGCACGAGCGGGCATTGATGATCTCGACGCCCTTGCCGATCGGCCGCTTGCGGAAGGAGACGATCGTCGTCGGGCCGACATTGAGCTGATCGCCCTTGTTGGTCGACAGATAGTAGCCCTGCATGCCGTTCGGGAGCGAGAAGATCATTTCGCCGCCGTCATGTTCGAAGGGCAGCAGCCCGGCTTTCAGCTGCACACCATCCGGGCCGGCCGGGAAGCGCTTCAGCACCTGGCGGCCGAGATCGCCGGCAAAGTCGTAGGACTTCCAGTAATAGCCGCCGAAGGGCATGTCGTGGCGTTCCAGCATGCGGTTGTGGTCGGACACGCCGGAGGAACCATCGGCAAAACCGGCGCGCACGATGCGGCGGCGTTCGATGTTCTGGTTGACGTTGACCCCGAAGCGATGTTCGAGCTCGCTGATATTGGTCGGCAGCTTCATGAGGCGGTTATAGACCTTCGGCCGGGCGCCGTTGCTCATGAACCAGTCGACACGCATGATCGGCAGAGTCGTCTGCGTCGCCTTGGCAAGGGCGTGCAGTGTCGCGTTACTCGCCGGATCGACGCCGTAGAAATACTCGTTGATCAGGAAGTCATAGTCTTCCTGGCTCCATTCGAGGTCGCGCAGATCGACGCGGACGAGCAGGCCATCCGAACCCTCGACTTCCTCGGGAAGCACAAGTTCCGGACCGTAGGACAGCGAGTTGATGAGTTTCTTGAAACCGCCGGCCAGAACCTTCATGCGCTTCAGGAAGGTTTCGTGCGTCTCACAGCTCATCATGCCGTTATATTGGTCGCGATAGCTGAAATAGCGCATGAAGGGCTGGTCGTGTTCATCGACCTTTGAGATGTCCTGCAACGCAAGATCGACGAAATCGAGATATTTCAGCATCGGCCGCGAGCGCTTGACCTGGGTCGCCGACACCGCCGTCGGAATGGCCGACTGGCTGAGCGAGTTGATCCAGTTGGCAAGGCCCTGCACTTCGGCATCATCGGGACGCTTGCCGAGCGGCATGCGGCCGCTGGTGACGCTTGTATAGAGCAGCGACTTGGAGGCATCGCCTGGTGTTACGAAAGCCGGATTGGCGGCAATCGAAGCGAGATCGCCAGACGGGAACGAGCCCTGCGAGCTTTCCCCCGGACCATGGCAGTTGCGGCAATATTTGCCGATGAAGGCATCGGCCGCGGACGCGAATTCCGCGCTGCCGCCACCGGCCGAAAGTGCGCTTTCGGCGGTCGCCTCGCTGCAGACCGGCGCGGTGCTGGCTTCGACCGGCGTCACCTTCACCTCGCGATCGGCGAGGAAGGCGTACATGGCCTGCTTGTCTTCGTCAGACAGCGCCGAAAGGCCCTGCGCGATGCGGCGCATGACCGGATCGGACAGCGGCGAACCGGAAAGCTTCTTGCCTTCCTCGATCAGGCCCTTGGTGAACACTTCATGCGAGGCAAGGCCGCCCATGCGCGCCTTGGTGATATCGGGCGCGACGGCGCCGGTCAGGCCTTTTTCACCCTCGTACGCGCGGGTGAGATCGAGACCGTAGGTCGTGGTGCGCGGGGTGTGGCAATCGCCGCAGCCGCCGACGTTCTCGACCAGGTAGCGGCCGCGCTCCATCTGCGTCTCCTCGCGCGGCTGATAGGCCTGCACGACGAAATGGCTGCGCTTCCAGAGCGTGATCGTCGTCTGGCGGCTGAAGGGGAACGCGATCTCGTGTTCCTTAGAAGCCGCATCCGACTGCGGCAGCGTGTCGATATAGGCTTTGATGTCGAGCACGTCTTCTGGCTTCATCCCGCCGTAGGACGTGTAGGGCATGACCGGATAGAGATTGTCGCCATCCTTCTTGAGGCCGACCATCACGGCGTTGAGGAAGTCCGCATTGGACCAGCCGCCGATGCCGTTCGGATGGGCGGAAATGTTCGGCGCGAAGAACTTGCCGATCGCCGTCTGCATTTCCATGCCGCCCGAGAGCAGTTCCGTATTGTCGCCGGAACCGTGGCAGGCGCCGCAGCCGGCCGCACCGAACAGGACCTTGCCGTTATCGACATTCGCCTTGTAAGTGCCAAAGGCATCCGGTGCGAACTGATCGATGGCAAAGGCGCCGGCGGGACAGAAAACCGCGAGCATCAGACCGAGGGCGGCGGCAAGGCGGCTGACCGGCCGCAGAAGTGATGTGTTGAACACGCGCATGGCTTGTTCCCTTCGCTCCAAGAGGCCGGCGAGCCGGCTGGAAATTCAAACTGTCTCAACAATTCCGGATGCAAAACCACTTCGCAGTTTCTTCGGGAACTGTCCTATCGAAACTCGAAACGCTCGAACTCGACGCGCCGAGGCGGCTTGCCGAGTTCTCTTAAACCCTTCTCGATCGCCAGCCGCAAAGGCGGCGGGCCGCAGAACCACAGGTCGGCCTCGGCCGGGTTCATGCTGGTACCGGAAACGAGCTTCGATGCATCGAAGCGTCCGTCGGTCGCCGAATTGTGCAGCACGAAGCTGAAATTCCCGAGCTTTTCGGCCTGCGCACGGAACGTGTCGAGGCCGATCGCCTCGGCTCCGTCGCGCACGCAGTAGATCATGTGGATATCCTGCCCCTCGTCGCCCTTCAGCCGGCTCGCCATGGCGAGGAACGGCGTAACGCCGATGCCGCCGGCAAGCCAGATCTGTTTCTTGCCGCCGCGCTTGTGATTGAAATGCCCATAGCCGCCCTCGAGCGTCAACGCATCGCCGACCGCCACGCCCTCGCGCAACGCCTTGGTATAGTCACCGAGCGGCTTGATCGCGAAACGCACCGAGCCGTCTTCGTCTATGCCGGCAATGGTGAAGGGATGCGGCTCGCGCAGACCCGATTTGTTGACCCGGAAGAAGCCGAACTGGCCTGGCATCGCACGCAGCTTGCCATGGATGGGACGCGCCGAAATGATCGTCGCGCCATCGTGCTTTTCGACATCGACTACCTCGTAACGCCGCGTGCGCAACCAAGGCAGAAGCTGCGTATAGGCATAGCTGATGATGCCGATCAGCGCGAAGATGTTGAGATAGGTGGCCAGAAGTGCCGTGCCGTCATAGGGGCGCTTGATAAACATCTGGTGGAAGGCGACCAGCACGAAGAGCAGGCCGATGAAGCGGTGCGTGATGCGCCAGTACTGATAGGGAATCTGGAAGCGCGTCTTCGGGATGATCTTCACGAGGCTGAAGATGAGTAGGAAGACGAAGCCGTAGAAAGCCCATTCTCCTACTACCTTGGCAATCTTGTTGAGATCGCCAGTCAACGAGAGCCCTTGGAAATCAGGCGCGATGAAATAATGGAACAGGATAAGACAGAGCACCGCGATGCCGATCTTGCGGTGGAACTGGTAGATGCGGTCAAGCCCGCCGAAAAGCTTCTCGACGAAGGGCGGGCGCGTCGCCATGAATTGAGCGATCGCCATCGCGACGAAGGCCATGGACGAGGCCATCAGGGAAAAGGTCGTCCCCGCATTGGTATGGCTGACGGCCGGCACGGCCAGAAGACCGGCGAAGACGATCAGAAGTGTCGCGACGATAGAACCCGCAGTCAACGTATGCCCCCACAATGCAACTGGACGGTCCGAATGTCAGGGCATGCTGGCAAGGCCCATGACGTTCGTCAACCGCAATCCTCCTATCGACGGGTGGGCTGACGGCTTTATTCGGGTATATCTGCGCAGGGGTGGCGCGGAAGCTGGCGACGTCGCCAGAGATCGCTAAAATGACAATGGAATAAGACAGATAATGCCAGACTTATATTGCGTCCAGGCCATGCTCAATCGTAGAGACGCTTGATGTCTTCACGCGCCTTTTCGGCAAGCGGATGGTCCGGATGCCGGGCGATGAAAAGCTCAAGCCCTTCGCGCGTGCCGCGATTTTTCAGCCGCGTATATTCGGATTCGATAATTTTTTCTGGATCGCCTGGCTTCTGCATGACCATGCGCGTAACCGTTTCGTGTTCTGCGGCTTGCGTCCGTAGCGGACCCGTCCAGCCAGCAAGGTTGAGACCCGTAGCATATAGCGCCAAAAAAATCCCGAATAGCATGATCATCTCGCGCGTCTTTTGATCGTCTACTATGATAGTGTATCGACACTAAGGCCTTTTTTGGGAAGCCCTGCCAATTCTGAAAGCAGGTCCTATTACTTCTGGAGGGAAACATGTCAGGTTCCGCAACACCTACAAAAACTGTCGATGCTACCGGGTCCATTTTTGTCGATTCGGTTCTCGTCGGAACAGGCTGGAGCTCGTCTACAGTCACTTATGCTTTTCCAACCCAAGTGACGGATTATAGCTATACGAAATACGATAGCGGGTTCAATAGTGTTACTACCGCACAGAAGAATGCCGCTCTTTTTGCGATGGAAAAATCATTTGGAAGCAGCGCCAATGATGGGTTTTCCGTTGAGGGCTTCACGAATTTAAAGTTTTCAGCGGGAGATTCCACGAATGCGACCTTCCGCTTCGCCGAGTCCAGCGTGCCGGATACGGCAGAGGTGGCGGACTTTCCGGGCAATTTGATAACCCAAGACACTATCGCCGATGACGGCGACATCTGGTTCGGAACCGCTTATGTCGGCACTTCCAACGACATGCGCAATCCTGTTGCTGGCAACTATGCATGGCATACGCTCATTCACGAACTTGGGCACGCGCTTGGCCTCAAGCATGCCCAGGAAAATTTGGTCTACGGCCAAATGCCCGACGAGACGAACAGTGTCGAATTCACCGTCATGAGCTACAGGACATACATCGGGGATGTCACGTCCGGTTACGACTACGGGCAATTCGACGCGCCGCAGACGTTCATGATGGCCGATATAGCCGCTCTCCAGCATATGTACGGAGCGGACTACTCCACGAACTCGGGTGCAACCGTCTACAAATGGAAACCGGGCAGCGGCGACACGCTCGTCAACGGCAAGGTGGCCATCGCGCCGGGCGCAAACCGCATCTTTGCGACGATCTGGGATGGCGGCGGAAATGACACCTATGATCTGAGCGCCTACACCAAAGGGGTGAAGGTGGATTTACGCCCTGGAAAACACTCTGTTTTCAGCGCTACACAGCTGGCCGACCTCGGCGGTGGGCCAAATGACGGATTTGCCCGCGGCAACATATTCAACGCGCTACTCTTCAACGGTGATGTTCGCTCACTTATCGAAAATGCCAAAGGCGGTAGCGGAAACGATACCTTCCGCGGCAATCAGGCAAAAAACACGCTTGAAGGCGGCGGCGGCGATGACAAGCTGTTTGGCGAAGCGGCAAACGACAAACTTTTCGGCAACTCCGGCAAAGACACACTCGACGGCGGCAGTGGCGACGACACCCTCGTCGGTGGCTCCGGCGCCGACAAGCTCGTCGGCGGCTCCGGTTCGGACACGGCATCATACGCCGGAAGTTCGAAAGGCGTGACCGCGAGCCTTGCAAAGCCTTCCATCAACACGAACGATGCCAAGGGCGATACTTATTCCTCGGTCGAAAACCTGATCGGCACATCTCACGTCGACAAATTGACCGGCAACAATAGCGCTAACAAGATCAACGGCGGAAGCGGTAGCGATACACTCAATGGAGCTGGCGGTAACGATACCTTGATCGGCGGCGCAGGTGCAGACAAGCTGATAGGCGGCTCCGGTTCGGACACGGCATCATACGCTGGAAGTTCGAAAGGCGTGACCGTGAGCCTTGCAAAGCCGTCCATCAACACGAATGATGCCAAGGGCGATACTTATTCCTCCATCGAAAATCTGATCGGCACATCTCACGCCGATAAACTAAATGGCAACAGCAGTGCCAATAAAATCAATGGCGGAGGTGCCAATGACCTGATTGATGGCGGCAAAGGCAATGACAAGTTGACCGGGGGTACCGGCGACGACGACTTCGTCTTCAAGAAAGGCTACGGCAAAGACACGATCACGGATTTCAAGAACAATGTCGATGATATCGATCTCCGTTCCTATGATTTCTCGTCGGCGAAAACTGTTATAAATAAGGCCATGCAGGTTAGTGATGATGTTCACATTAAACTCAGCAGCACGGACATCATCATCCTTGACGACTTCAAGCTGAAGGACCTCGATGCTCGGGACTTTCTGCTCTAGAAATCATCAATACTAAATCATCTGTATCAAAGGCCGGGTATTCCCGGCCTTTTTTATGATCCGCAAAACGGCTAGTCATCATATGTACATTTTCGCTGATATATCAGTCTATTTGCCATTCTAAACGCGACATGCGAGCATGTGATATATCAATGGGAATCGTGGAATGACGGAAACGGCGGCCTCGCAGGCCCACCTCGCCTATCTCGCCCTCGAAGGCCTTATCGTCACGCTCAAGCTGAAACCCGGTTCACTCGTCACCGAAAAGCAGTTAATCGATCTGGCAGGACATGGCCGCACGCCGGTGCGCGAGGCTATCCAGAAGCTCGAATGGCAGGGATTGATTGCGGTGCGGCCGCGCGCGGGGCTCCAGATAACGGCGATCCGGGCGGAGGACCACATCCAGGTCATGGCGACACGCCGGCAGCTGGAACCGCTCGCCGCCGATCTCGTCGCCCGCCATGCCAGCGAGGCGCATCGCGAACGGCTTGTCGAATGCGCGCAGAGCATGACGGCCTGCTCGATCCGCTCCGATCTCGAAGGATTTCTCGCCGCCGACAAGGTGTTTGACGAAATCCTCGAGGAGGCCTGCCCAAACCGCTTCCTGACGGGCGCGCTCGCGCCCTTGCAGACCCACGCCCGCCGTCTGTGGTTCGCTCGCGCCGACAACAGGCACATGGACCGGTCCGTGGATCTCCACGTCAAGGTCATCCGCGCCATTCGCAACGGCGATGGCCAGGCGGCATCGGAGGCGATGACCGACCTTATCGACTATCTCTCGGCCTGAAACAGAAAGGGCGGCTCGAAGGCCGCCCTTTTCATAGGGATTGTGCCGTAGATCAATCGACGAAAGCGCGCTCGATCACGAATTCGCCGGGCTTGTTATTGGAGCCTTCAACGAGACCTGCCTCTTCCAGCAGCGCCTTGGTTTCCTTCAGCATCGCGGAGGAGCCGCAGATCATGCCGCGATCCACCGCCGGGTCGAAATGCGGTACGCTCAGATCGGCGAACATCTTGCCGTTCCTGATGAGATCGGTGATGCGCCCCTGGAACGGGAAGTCCTCGCGTGTCACGGTCGCATAGTGGCGCAGCTTGTTGCCGACGACTTCGGCGAGGAATTCATGGTTGCGGATTTCCTCGACGAGGTCAAAACCGTATTTCAGCTCCGACACTTCACGGCAGGTATGCGTCAGGATGACCTCGTCGAACTTCTCATAGGTCTCCGGATCGCGCATCAGGCTGGCGAAGGGCGCAATGCCCGTGCCGGTCGAGAACATGTAGAGGCGCTTGCCGGGGGTGAGCGCGTCGAGCACCAGCGTACCGGTCGGCTTTTTGCGCATCAGCACGGTGTCGCCCGGCTTGATCTGCTGGAGATGCGAGGTCAGCGGGCCGTCCGGCACTTTGATCGAGAAGAATTCGAGCTCTTCGTCCCAGGACGGGCTGGCGATCGAATAGGCGCGGTAGACCGGCTTGTCGCCGACCATCAGGCCGATCATCGCGAATTCGCCGGAGCGGAAGCGGAAGCTTTCCGGGCGCGTCATGCGGAAGCGGAACAGGCGATCCGTATAATGCTGCACGCTCGTCACCGTCTCGGCGAAAACGCCGGCGGGGATGGCGGGAACGAATTCTTCGGTCTTGGCAGGTGCGTTCATTTCGGGATCGATCCTGGCTGCGTCTGATAATCTTGACGATAGGCAGATATTACATGTGGATCATCAAAGGAAGGTATTCCGTTCCAATGCGCCGATTGGCCGCGCAATAGTTTGCCGTCGATGCGTTTTTCCCGCAAAGCCCGGCCCGCGTCCTTGATCTGACGCAAGACTACACCGCGATTGCGGCCTTTCGCCGGCGATCCCGCAAACCGGGCCTGAAATCAGGCCCGGCGGCGCCAGCTGTAGGAGCCGACGTCCTCGGAAGGACGTGCGGTCGGCTGGTAGTGGTTGTCGATGCCCGGCAGGCGGTTTTCCGCAAGACGCTTAAGCGCCGTCGCGTTGGTTACGGCGAAGCTGTCGATGCCACAGCGCAGCATCAGTGGGATCTGGTCGATCAACACGTCGCCGACCGCCCTCACCTCGCCGGTGAAATGCAGCCGCGAGCGCAAGAGCGAGGCGTGGCTGAAGGCGCGGCCGTCGTTAAAGGCCGGGAACGCGACCGCCACCAGCGCCAGCCGGTCGAGATGGCCTTCCAGCTCGCGCACGTCGTCGGCCGGGTTGATCAGCACGCCGAGGCCCGTTTCATCCCCTTCGGCAACCTTCGCCAGGAAATGATCGAGGCCCAGGATCGTCTTCTCGTTCGAGCCGGCCTTGGTTTCCTCGGTTTCGATGATCCAGGGATCGTCGGTCACGAAGCCGGATTCGTTCCAGATTTTCGTCATGTTTCAAAACTCCTCAGGCTGCCGCGGCCGTCTTGTCACCGTAGAGCGCATCCTTGAAAGGCTGCGGTCCGACGCGACGATAGGCATCGAGGAAGATTTCCGAGGGGTCGAGGCGCAGGCCGAGATAGGTGTTGACGATCACCTCGACGGCGTCCGTCACCTTCTCCGGCTCGAAGCCGCGGCCGATGATCTCGCCGATCGAGGTGTTTTCGTCCCCCGAGCCGCCGAGCGTGATCTGGTAGAGCTCCTCGCCCTTCTTCTCCACACCGAGCAGGCCGATATGGCCGACATGGTGATGGCCGCAGGCATTGATGCAGCCGGAAATCTTGATCTTCAGCTCGCCGATCTCGGCCTGACGCTCGGGCGCGCCGAAGCGCAGCGAAAGCTCCTGCGCGACCGGGATCGAGCGGGCGTTTGCCAGGGCGCAGTAGTCCAAGCCGGGACAGGCGATGATATCGGTGATGAGACCGGCATTGGCGGTCGCAAGACCGGCGGCGACGAGGCCGCGATAGACCGGCTCCAGATCGGCGAGCGCGACATGCGGCAGGATCAGGTTCTGTTCGTGGCTGACGCGGATTTCGTCGAAGGCATAGTCTTCCGCGATATCGGCGACGGCTTCCATTTGCGCGTCGGTCGCGTCCCCAGGAATGCCGCCGATCGGCTTCAGCGAGATCGTCACCATGCCGTAGTCGGGATGCTTGTGCGGCTGCACGTTCTGCTGAATCCAGCGGGCGAAATCGGCGTCTGCCTTCTTCCATTGCGCAAGATTCGCCCAGCCTTCGGCGCGCGGCGGAAACGCCGGCGGCGCGAAATAGGCGGAGATGGCGGCGACGTCGCGCTCCGGCAGCTTCAGCTCTGTGTTCTTGAGGGCGGCGAACTCGACCTCGACCTGGCGCGCCAACTCCTCGGCACCCGTTTCGTGCACGAGGATCTTGATGCGTGCCTTGTACTTGTTGTCGCGGCGGCCGTGCAGGTTGTACACGCGCATAATGGCGGTCGTGTAGGACAGAAGGTCCTCTTCCGGCAGGAAGTCGCGGATCTTCTTGGCGATCATCGGCGTGCGGCCCTGCCCGCCGCCGACATAGACGGCAAAGCCGATGCGGCCGTTCTCGTCCTTCTTCAAATGCAGGCCGATGTCGTGCACCTGGATTGCCGCACGGTCGCGCTCCGCACCGGTGACGGCGATCTTGAACTTGCGCGGCAGGAACGAGAATTCCGGATGGACCGAGGACCACTGGCGCAGGATTTCCGCATAAGGCCTGGGATCGGCGACTTCATCGGCGGCAGCGCCGGCAAAATGGTCGGCCGTGACGTTGCGGATGCAGTTACCTGAGGTCTGCAGCGCATGCATCTCGACGGTGGCGAGATCAGCGAGCGCATCCGGCAGTTCCGAAAGCTTCGGCCAGTTGTACTGGATGTTCTGGCGCGTGGTGAAATGGCCATAGCCCCGGTCATATTTGCGGGCGATGAGGGCCAGCATGCGCATCTGGCGGCCGTTCAGCGTGCCGTAGGGAATGGCGACGCGCAGCATATAGGCATGCAGCTGGAGATAGACGCCGTTCATCAGGCGCAGCGGCTTGAACGCATCCTCGGCCAGCTCGCCGGACAGGCGGCGGGCGACCTGATCGCGGAACTGCTCCACACGGTCGGAGACAAAGGCGTGATCGAATTCGTCGTAACGATACATCTGGGACTTCCTCAGGCGGCCGGTGCGGCCGTCGCAATCAAGCCGGCATAACCGACGGCATAGGGGATCGAAGGACCTTCGGCACGAATGCGCTCGCGCATGCGCAGCGGCCGGAGAACACCATCGACGTCTTCGACATCAACGACGTTCACGTCAACCACCTTGTTGTCGGCAAAGGCCTGCTTGCCGGTGGCTTCCAGTGCGTCGACGGCTTCCTTGTGGCGCGCGACGAAGGCGGCCTGCAAGGATTCGTTCCAGGTGCCGGCGGCATCCAGCCAGACGGAAATGCCGTCGGAAAGGCGGTTGGCTGTCAGAACCTTGTCGGCCATGTCATGCTCCCAATGCTGCTGTGTCGCGAACCGTCTGCCTGACGGCAAGCGGTTCGGAATGTTCGAAATTGGCGCCCGCAACCGCGTCGCCGATGATAACCATGACCGGGCCGGACAGTTCGTCTCGGTGTTCGAGGCCCGGAAGATCCTTGAGCGTGCCGTGCAGCAGGCGCTTTTCGCGGCGGCTGGCGTTTTCGACGACCGCGACGGTCGTTTCGTCCGGCAGCCCGGCTTCCATCAGCCGTTCGGCGACGGAGGCGGCGACCGAGCGGCCCATATAGACCGCGACGGTGGCGCCGGAGATCGCAAGGCGCGCCCAATCCGGCAGCACGGAGCCCGTGAGATCGTGGCCGGTCGTGAAGACGAGTGAGGAGGCAACGCCGCGCAGCGTCAGCGGCAGTTCGAAATCGGCGGCGGCAGCGAAAGCCGAGGTGATGCCCGGCACGACCTCATAGGTGACACCCGCCTGGCGCAGCGCCGCCATTTCCTCGCCGGCACGACCATAGACTAGCGGATCGCCGGATTTCAGGCGCACGACGCGCTTGCCGGCCTTGCCGAGTTCGACGAGCAGGTCGTTGATCTCGTCCTGGGATTTGGAGTGGCAACCCTTGCGCTTGCCGACCGAAAGGCGCTCGGCATCGCGGCGGCCCATATCGACAATGGCCTGCGGCACCAGCGCATCGAACACGATGACATCAGCTTCCATCATCACGCGCTGGGCGCGCAGCGTCAGCAGGTCCTCGGCGCCCGGACCGGCGCCGACGAGCCAAACATGGCCGGCGGCCTTGCCCTGCGCGTTGAGTAGCGCGTCGGCCGTGTGGCGGGCCAGCGCAATATCGCCATTGTTGACGGCATCGGCGACCGCGCCCTGAAAGAAACGGCGCCAGAAGACGCGGCGCGTCACGCCGCGCGGCAGGATACGGTCGACGGCCTCGCGATAACCGTTGGCAAGGCTTGCAAGGCGGCCGAGCGACGGCGACAGGATTTGATCAACCTGCGCGCGGATCATCTGCGCCAGAACGGGGCCAGCCCCTTCCGTGCCGATGGCAACGGCGACAGGCGCACGATTGACGAGCGCCGGCGTGAAGAAATCGCAATGATCGGGCTGATCGACAGCATTGACCGGAATGCGCAGCGCGCGCGCGGCCTGCGAAATGGCGCGGTCAGCGGCGGCATCGCCCGTTGCGGCAAAAACCAGCGTGGCCTCGGCGATCGCTTCCTTCGAAAACGGCGCGCGGACCAGCGTCAGCCCCTTGTCGGCGATGAAACGGGCAAAATCCGCTTCCGGCGCTTCGGCCAGAACGACGATCCGGGCATCCGTGTTGAACAGCAGGCGCGCCTTGGCGAAGGCCTCGTCGCCCTCGCCCACGACAACGACCGTCCTGCCGCTGACGCGGAAGAACGCCGGGAATGTCGAAAGCTTCTGCTGTGCCTCGGTCATGATCTGGTCCGGTTGAAGTGTGCGCACTATTGCGAAAAACGACAAGAAACAAAAGAAACAGAAATTCCAATGGCCTCGAAGGGGCGTATTGTTTTGCTCTGCGACCCGGCATTTTGAGCATAAGTCACCGGGCGGCCTTGCCTGTCCGCCCGAGCGCCCGGTAAGGATGCCGCATGACGCCAACAGGGAAACCCGCGATGGACCAGGCCGCGCTCGCAAAACGTCTGCTCGACGTGATGGAATTCGACATTCTGCCATTGACGCGAGAAGGCGTCGCCGCGGGCAACAAGGTGTTCGGCGCGGCCATTCTCAACAAGGCAGATCTCTCGCTCGTTCTCGCCGAATCGAACAACGAGACGGAAAATCCGCTCTGGCACGGTGAAATTCACACGCTGAAACGCCTCTACGAGCGCGTGGAGAAGCCCAACACAAAGGACTATGTTTTCCTCTCCACGCACGAGCCCTGCTCCATGTGCCTTTCGGCCATCACCTGGGCCGGTTTCGACAATTTCTATTATTTCTTCAGCCATGAAGATTCGCGCGACAGCTTTGCCATCCCGCACGACCTGCGCATCCTGAAGGAAGTCTTCCGGCTCGATCCCGGCGGCTATGCCAGGACCAACGCCTTCTGGCACTCCGCCGCCATTGCCGACCTGATCGCCACCGCCGACGAGACGGCCAAGGCCGATCTCAAGACGCAGGATGCAAAAATCCGTGCCGCCTATGATGCGCTGTCGGAAAGCTACCAGTCCGGCAAGGCCGACAACAACATTCCGCTGAACTGAGAGTGCCATGCAGCCGAGCCGCGACATCGAGCGCCTGATCGAGATCATGCAAGCCCTGCGCCAGCCGGAAACCGGTTGCCCGTGGGACGTGGTCCAGACCTTCGAAACGATCAAGCCCTATACGATCGAGGAGGCCTACGAGGTCGCCGACGCGATCGAGCGCAACGACATGGACGACCTCTGCGAGGAGCTCGGAGACTTGCTTCTGCAGGTCGTGTTCCATGCAAGGATGGCGGAGGAGCGGGGCGACTTCGATTTCGGCAGCGTCGTCGAGGCGGTGACGCACAAGATGATCCGTCGCCACCCGCATGTCTTCGCCCGTTCGGATGCGGATACGCCCGAGGCCGTGAAGCTGCAATGGGATGCGATCAAGCAGGCCGAAAAGCGCGAGCGCAAGGAGCGGCGTGCCAAACGCGGCCTGCCGGAGGATCCGTTGCGCGGCCATCTCGGCTCCGTGCAGCGCTCCTTCCCGGCCCTCGTCGAGGCGCTGAAACTTCAGGAACGGGCGGCAAAGGTCGGGTTCGACTGGTCGGAGCCGGCGCCGATCCTCGACAAGATCGAGGAGGAAATAGGCGAGCTGCGTGAAGCCCTGCGCAACGATGATCCCAAGGCAGTTGCCGACGAACTCGGCGACCTCATCTTCGCGCTGGTCAATATCGGCCGCCATGTCGGCGCCGATCCGGAAATGGCGCTGCGCGGCACGAACACCAAGTTCCGCAACCGCTTCTCGCATATCGAGGACAGCCTCGCAGCCAATGGCGAAAGCCTGGAGGCGGCGACGCTGGAGCGCATGGAAGAGCTGTGGCAGGCTGCCAAGCAGATCGAGCGCAGTCTGGGTAACGCAACGTCAGCAGACTGACGCCGCGTTAGCGCTCCCAATCCTCACGCGCCACCCTGCCACCGATGCCGAGGCGGCGATCGAGTTCGGCGGCTTCGGTTTCCGTCAGCCGCAGCTCCAGCCGCACATTGCCGTCTTCGAGGTCCTCGCGGGCGTCGACGATCGAGTGATCGTAGATCCACGGCAGCAGTTGCAGCTGCATGACGGGCACGACGATGTCGCGATCGACCAGCACGCCGGAGAGCCGCTGGTTGATTTCCGACAGCAGCGCATCGACGCCCTCGCCGGAAATCGCGGATACCGCGACGACATTCGGCTGAGTCTCGGCCTTCTGCACCAGCGCGTCGCGCGCCTCGGGCTCCAGCCGGTCAATCTTGTTCCAGACTTCGAGGATGCGCTCCGCGCCGTCCTTCTCGTCGATGCCGAGATCGGTCAGGATGCGCAGCACGTCCGACGACTGTGCGCCATTGTCCGGGTCGGACATGTCGCGCACATGCAGGATCAAATCGGCTTCCAGCACCTCTTCCAACGTCGCGCGGAAGGCAGCGACGAGGTGGGTCGGCAGATCCGAGATGAAGCCCACGGTATCGGACAGGATGACGGTGCGGCCCTGCGGCAGCTTCATGCGGCGCAGCGTCGGGTCGAGCGTGGCGAAGAGCATGTCTTCGGCCAGCACGCCCGCACCGGTGATGCGGTTGAACAGGGTCGACTTGCCGGCGTTCGTATAACCGACGAGCGCCACGATCGGATGCGGCACCTTCTTGCGCTTGGAGCGGTGCAGCTGGCGGGTGCGGCGCACCTGCTCCAGCTCGCGCTCCAGCTTGACGATCTTGTCCTGCAGCAGGCGGCGGTCGGCTTCGATCTGCGTTTCACCGGGACCGCCCATGAAGCCCGCGCCACCGCGCTGGCGTTCAAGGTGGGTCCAACTGCGCACGAGCCGGCCCTTCTGGTAATTCAGATGCGCAAGCTCCACCTGCAACGTGCCTTCCTTGGTGGAGGCGCGGCGGCCGAAGATTTCCAGAATGAGGCCCGTGCGGTCGATGACCTTGGCGTTCCATTCCTTCTCGAGATTGCGCTGCTGCACCGGTGTCAGCGGGTGATCGACGATGACGAGACCGGCATCGTTGGCATCGAGCGCCGCCTTGATCTCCTCGATCTTGCCGCTGCCGAGCAGCGTACCGGGCTTCGGCTGGCTGACGGGCACGAGCGTCGAATAGACGATGGTGAGGTCGATGGCGCGCGCGAGACCGACAGCCTCCTCGAGGCGGGCCTCGTCGGAGCGCGTCACGACGGTCGGATCCGGCTTCGTGCGCCCCTTCAGGACGGGGGCGATGACGACAGCGCGCATGTCGTCCCGGCGTTTTTCGACGTCCGGGACGATGGAATCGTTGGATGAATCAGATTTTTTAATGGTCTTGGGTCCTGTCAGGAGCCGCTTTCCTCGGTCTCGAACATCTGCAGCGGCTGGCCGGGCATGATGGTCGAGATCGCGTGTTTGTACACGAGCTGCGAGTGACCGTCGCGACGGAGCAGCACGCAGAAATTGTCGAAGGAGGTGACAACCCCGGTCAGCTTGACCCCGTTGATGAGAAAGATCGTGAGAGAAATCTTTTGCTTGCGAACGGTATTAAGAAAAAGATCCTGCAGGTTCTGAGAACGTTCCGCCATCGCGCCGCTTCTTTCTGATTGCCGGCCCTTGAGACCGGTTGAATGAAATAAATTGCCCCCAGGCCCGGCAGCAAAAGTGTCGGACCGTCGATTTTGGTATCAAATCACAGTCTTCTCCGCAACGGCGAAAAAAGCATCCCTGATTTTCTGCGCCGTCATGCCGGGATGGCCGTTGGCGATGCTGTGTCCGTCGATGGAGACGACCGGCAGACAGATGGTCGTGGCCCCGGTGATGAAAACTTCACGCGCTTCGAGCATTTCCGTCACCGAAAAGCGCCGTTCCTCAACCGCAATCCCAAGTTTTTCCGCGACATCCATCAATGTGGTGCGGGTGATGCCCTTGAGGATCGCGTGGTCGGCCGGCCGCGTCACCAGCATTCCGGCCTTGTCGACGATCCACAGGTTCGTTGCGCCGCCCTCGGTGACGTTGCCGTCCTGATCGACGAAAATCGCCTCCTGCGCGGCCGCCTCCTTCGCCTGCTGGCGGGCCAGCACGTTCGGCAGCAGGCCGACGGTCTTGATATCCACCCTGCCCCAGCGATTGTCCGGCACGGTCATCGCCTTGATGCCGGCAGCGTATTTCGCCGCATTGATCGCCGGGTTTAGGCTTTTCGCCGTGACGATGAGCGACGCCCGCACCTCGGGCGACGGAAACACATGATCGCGCCGGGCGACGCCGCGCGAGATCTGGAGATAGACCATGCCGTTGACGACGCGGTTGCGGCGCAAGACCTCGCGCATGATCCCAACGAGGGCCGCGCGGCTCATCGGCGGACGGATGCGGATTTCGCCAAGCGAACGATCGAGCCGGTCGAGATGGCGCGTCAGATCGACAATAAAACCCTTCTGCACCTGGCAGACTTCATAGACCGCATCGCCGAAGACCAGGCCCCGATCCTCGATGGAGACCGCAGCATCGGCATGGCGGACATAGCGGCCGTTGACATAGGCGAAGCGCGGCATGGGGATCCTAGAAGTACTGAATGCTGACGCGGAACAGCTGTTCGACATGGCGCACGGCAGCGGCGGCCGCAAAGAGCACCACCCGGTCCTTCGCCTTGATCTTGGTGTTTCCATCAGGCCGGATCACCGTCTTGTCGCGATAGACAGCGCCGATGCGGATGCCGGGCGGCAGTTCGATATCGCGCAGCGGCTTGCCCACCAGCGGCGATGTTTCCAGCGCCTCGGCCTCGATCACTTCCGCAGAGCCCTTCTGTACCGCATAGACGGAGCGGATACGGCCCTTGCGGACGTGTTGCAGGATGCCTGAAATCGTCACGGCGCGCGGATTGATGCTCGCATCGATGCCGAGCGTCTTGGTGAAATCCTGATAGCTGGGATCGTTGATCAGAACGAGGTTCTGCTTGCAGCCGAGGCGCTTGGCCATGACGCTGCCGAGAATGTTGATCTGGTCGTTGTTGGTGAGCGCGACGACAAGGTCGGCATCCTGGATATCCGCCTGCAACAGCATCTTCTGATCGAGCGCCGAGCCATGCAGAACCACGGTGTTGCGCAGCTTGTCGGCAACAAGAACCGCCCGCTCGCGATCGCTCTCGATGATCTTCAACCGCGTCTTCGGCTGGTAGTCCTCGATGGCCTTGGCGACGAAATAGCCGATATTGCCACCACCGGCGATGACGATGCGTGCCGCCTCCTGCTCTTCATGGCCGAAGAGCGCGAGCGTGCGCCGCACATGCCCCTTGTCGCAGACCACATAGGCGAGATCACCGGAATGCAGCTGGTCGGAGGAATTCGGCACGGTCAGCTTGCCGTTGGAAAAGATGCCGGTGACGGTCGCATTGAGGTCCGGGAAGAGTTCGCTAAGCTGCTTCAGCGGCGTCTCGACGACGGGGCAATCCTCCATGCATTCGATCGCCACCATGACGATGCGGTCATCGGCAAAGCGCACGACATCCGTCGCTCCGGGGAAAGAAATACGGCGCAGCACCATCTTGCCCACCTCCACCTCTGGCGAGATGGTGACGTCAATGGGCATGTTTTCACGCGAGAACAGATCGGAATATTCCGGCGCCAGATAGCTCTGCGCGCGGATGCGGGCGATCTTAGTCGGCACGTTGAACAGCGAATGGGCGACTTGGCAGGCGACCATGTTGATCTCGTCGAACAGGGTCACGGCGATCAGCATGTCCGCCTGGTCGGCGCCCGCCTTGGCCAGCACCTCCGGATGCGCGCCATGGCCGATGACGCCGCTGACATCGAGCGTCTCGGTGATGGCCGAGATCAGCGATGGCTGCGTGTCGATGACGGATACGTCGTTGCCCTCTTCCGAGAGCCGCTCGGCAATACCGTAGCCGACGCGCCCGGCGCCGCAGATGATGACCTTCATGCCCTAGAATCCCTCAATCCCCGGGCGCCTTATACGCCAAGCGACTTCAGTTTGCGATGGAGCGCGGAGCGTTCCATACCGACGAATTCGGCCGTGCGGGAAATGTTGCCGCCGAAGCGATTGATCTGCGCGATCAGATAGTCACGCTCGAACATTTCACGTGCTTCACGCAGCGGCAGCGTCATGATGTGCTGGTCGCCCTGCGTGGAGATCTTCGGCAGCATGTCGCCCACTTCGGTCGGCAGCATGTCGGCGGTGATCGGCGTATCCGGACCGTCGCTGCGGGCGAGAATCATCAGGCGTTCGATATTGTTGCGCAGCTGGCGGATGTTGCCCGGCCAGTCATGCGCCTGCAGCACGGCCAAGGCATCGTCGCCGATCTTGCGGGCGCGGATGCCCGCCTGCTCGCTGACCTGGCGCATGAACATGTCGACCAGGAAGGGGATGTCCTCGCGCCGCTCGGCCAGCGGCGGCACGCGCACCGGCACCACAGCGAGGCGATGGTAGAGGTCTTCGCGGAACCCGCCCTCGGCGATCAGGCTCTCGAGATTATAGGCGGTGGAGGAGATGATGCGCACATCCACCCTCACTCGCTTGGAGCCGCCGACACGCTCAAACTGCTGGTCGACCAGCACACGCAGAATCTTGTTCTGCGTCTCGCGCGGCATTTCGCCGATCTCGTCGAGATAGAGGATGCCACCATGGGCCTCTTCCAGCGCGCCGGTACGACGCGGCTGGCCGGGCGTGCCCTCCGTGCCGAACAGCGCGACTTCCATGCGCTCGGGCGTGATCGCCGCCGCGTTCAGCACGACGAATGGGCCGCTTGCCCGTGTCGATTTCCGGTGGATCATGCGCGCCACCAGCTCCTTGCCGGAGCCGGAGGGGCCGAGGATCATGATGCGGCTGTTGGTCGGCGAGACCTTGTCGATGTTCTGACGAAGCTGCGAGACCGCGACGGAGGTGCCGATCAGCTCGGCCGGATCGCCGGACCGTTTCTTGAGTTCGGTCACCTCGCGTCGCAGCTTGGAATTCTCCAGCGCCCGCTCGGCGATCAGGATCAGCCGGTCGGCCTTGAAGGGTTTTTCGATGAAATCATAGGCGCCGCGGCGGATCGCCGAAACGGCCGTCTCGATATTGCCGTGGCCGGAAATCATCACCACAGGGAGGTCCGGATAGCGGCTCTTGATCTCGTCAAGCAGCGCCAGCCCGTCGAGCTTGCTGCCCTGCATCCAGATGTCGAGGAAGACAAGACGCGGTACGCGGTCGCTGATCGCGGCCAGCGCGCTGTCGCTGTCAAAGGCGGTGCGCGTCTCGTGCCCTTCGTCCGATAGGATGCCGGAGACGATCTCGCGGATGTCCTCTTCGTCGTCAACGACCAGAATATCAGACGCCATGGTTCATTTCCTTGCTCTTATTCTTGTCCGCCTCGACGGCCGAAGTTTCTTCATAGGGCAGGATCACGCGAATCATCGCCCCCTGGCCGTGGTCGAAGTCCTGGGGGGCATCATGTAGTTCCAGCTGCCCGCCATGGTCCTCGATGATCTTCTTCACGATGGCGAGGCCGAGGCCCGTGCCCTTCTCGCGCATCGTCATGTAGGGTTCGAGAATGCGATGTCTATTCTCGGTCGGCAGGCCCTTGCCGTTGTCGACGACGTCGACGACGAACCGCCGTCCCGCGTCGTCGGCCTCGGCGCGCACGAGGATCTTGTGCTCGCCGCGATCGGCATCCGGCGGCAGCGCCTCGATCGCCTCCACCGCATTCTTGATGAGATTGCCGAAGGCCTGGCCGAGCATGCGCGCGTCGAACAGCCCCGTCAGCGGCACCTCGCCGAGATCCTTCAAGAAAGCGACGTGGTTGTTGCCCATTTCGCGCAGGAAAACGGCATCCTTCAGGATGTTGCGCAGGTCAGAGCGCTCCTTGGTGGGCTTGGGCATACGTGCGAAGGAGGAGAACTCGTCCACCATGCGACCGATATCCTCGACTTGGCGCACGATCGTATCCGTACACTGGTCGAAGACCGCGCGATCCTCCTGGTCGATCTGCTTGCCGTAGCGGCGGCGGATACGCTCGGCCGAAAGCTGGATCGGGGTCAGCGGGTTCTTGATCTCATGCGCGATGCGGCGGGCCACATCCGCCCAGGCGGTCGAGCGCTGTGCGATGACGAGATCGGTGATGTCGTCCACGCTGATGACGAAGGATTCCTGCGCGTCGCTCGCTTCCTCGCGGATCACCTGCACATTCAGCGTCCGCTCCTTGCCGCCGTGCATGATATTGATCTGCTTGCGGAATTCGTTGCGGTGGCGGGCAGAACCCTCGGCAAGCACGGCGGCAATCTCCGGCGTGACGCCGACCAGCGGCTCGCCGATCAGGTCGACCGCATTGCGGCCGAGCAGGATTTCGGCGGAAAGATTGACGATGGTGATACGCCCGTCCCCCTCGACGCCGATCACGGCCGCGGTCACACCCGACAGCACCGCCTCGATGAAGCGGCGGCGATGATCCATCTCGTCCTTGGCATTGAGGATCTCGCCCTGCTGGGTGCGGATTTCGGCGATCATCTTGTTGAACGTGCGCGAGAGGTTACCGACGTCGCCATCGGCCACGCGCACCGGCACCGTCACATCGAGATTGCCCGAGGCAACGCTGTCGGCAGCGCCGATCAGCTGGCGGATCGGGCGGACGATACGGTCGGCCACCGCAATGGCGGTCCAGATCGCAGCGAGCAGCACGATGAGCGCGAAGCCGAGATAGAGCACGCCGAATGCGATCTGCAGCGTCGTGCGGCCGGCTTCCAGCGCGCGATATTCCGCGGTGTTCTCCTCCATCAGACGCATGGAGCGCATGACTTCGGGATCGACGGTGCGGATCGTGTAGAGGAAGGCGTCCGGGATGTTGTCGAGCTTGATGATGGCGCCGACGAGATTGGTCTGGCCCGGCGGAATAAGCGTCGGCTGGCCGGCGGCGGACGCGCGCAGCGCATCTTCCGGCGCCGGCGGCAGCCGGTTTTCCGTCGGGATATTGGCCTGTAGAATGACGGAACCGTCGGCGCGCAGCAGGGATGCGCCGAGCATACCGCGTCCCCGCGCCTGCCGCGTCATCAGTTCGGTAAAGCCAGTGCGGTCGAGGCTGTAGAGTTGGCGGTTGCGGTCGAGATCGTTCGCCATCGAGGCGGTCTGGCCCTGCAGGTAGCTGGCGTTTTCCAACATATAGGCCTGCGCAACGTTCAGCGAGGAGCTGACGATCGACTGCGTGCGGATGGAAAACCACCTGTCGAGGCCGACATCGAGCGTGATCGACGCGAAAATCGCCACAAGCACGGCCGGCGTGATCGCGACGATCGAAAACAGCGCCACGATGCGCACATGGAGCCGCGCGGCAGCGCGGCCGCGGCTGCGGGCGCGCAGCAGCCGCACGATTTCCCGCCCGATCAGGAACATCAGGCCGACGATGAAGATGGCATTGATCGCCGCCGAGGCGATGACGACATTGGCGACCGGCTTGATCGGCGTCAGGCCAAGCAGGATGAACAGCGACAGCGTCGCGGCGACGAGCGCGCCGCCGGCCAGCACGAGACCCGGCAAGGCGAAGGAAGCACGCCGGTCCGCCGACACCTTCCCCTCATTGCTGCCCGCAAGCAGGTCCAAACGCTCGTCCATCTGCTGCATCGCTTCCCCGGCCGAACGCCCTGAAAGGCGCCGGCGTTCTTCTCTTGTTTTCGGGATGGCGCCGACCGTATGGAGGACCGGCCGCAGTCGCACCCTGACCCTAGACGTTCAGGCATGCGGACGAATTCGGCCGCAAACCCCTCTGTTACCCTCAAGCAACAGATTGTGGCCAAAATGCAACGCCTCTTGCCGTTAAGTCAAGCGGAGCGGGAACTTCTGTACACAGACACGCCCAATTCGCGAATTTTCTTGCGCAGCGTGTTGCGGTTCAGGCCGAGCAAGTCAGCCGCCTTGATCTGGTTTCCGCGCGTCGCCGTGAGCGCAGCGAGAATCAGCGGATACTCCACCTCGGCCAGCACCCGGTCATAAAGCCCCGCCGGCGGCAGGCCATCGCCGAAGCTTGAAAAATACTGCCGCATATTCTCCTCCACCGCCTGGGAGATGGAGAGCGAGCCGCTGCGCGTCACCGTCTTTTCTATGGGACTGTCGGGAACGTCCGCCCGCAGCTCCGTCTCGATGATCTCGCGGGTGATGACATCCTGCGGATAGAGCGCGGTCAGGCGGCGCACGACGTTTTCCAGCTCGCGCACATTGCCCGGCCAGGCATGCGCCTTCATCAGTTCCAGCGCCTCCTGGTCGAAACGCTTGGCGTCGAGCCCTTCCTTCTCCGCCTGCTGCACGAAATGGCGCACCAGATCGGGAATGTCCTCCGCGCGGTCGCGCAGCGGCGGCAGGCGCAGCGGCACGACGTTAAGGCGATAATACAGATCCTCGCGGAACAGGCCCTGATTGATCGACTGCTTCAGGTCCTTGTTGGTCGCCGCCACGATCCGCACATCGGTGCGGATCGGGGTGCGGCCGCCGACGGTGGTGTATTCGCCCTGCTGGAGCACGCGCAGCAGGCGCGTCTGCGCATCCATCGGCATATCGCCGATCTCGTCGAGGAAGAGCGTGCCGCCCTCGGCCTGTTCGAAGCGGCCGGTCGAGCGGTTCTGCGCACCGGTAAAGGCGCCCTTCTCATGGCCGAACAGTTCCGATTCGATGAGGTCGCGCGGAATGGCCGCCATGTTGATGGCGACGAAGGGGCCGTTGCGGCGCTTGCCGTAGTCATGCAGCGCGCGGGCGACGAGTTCCTTGCCGGTGCCCGATTCGCCGGTGATCATCAGCGTCAGGTCCGTCTGCATGAGACGCGCCAGCACGCGGTAGATTTCCTGCATGGCGGCGGAGCGGCCGACCAGCGGCATGCCGTCCTGCGTGTCGTCGTCCAGCCGCGCCGGCTTGCGCTTCGGCTCGGCCAGCGCCCGGCCGATGATGGCGATCAGCTCGGTCAGGTCGAAGGGTTTCGGCAGATAGTCGTAGGCGCCCTTCTCCGAGGCCTTGATCGCCGTCATGAAGGTGTTCTGCGCGCTCATCACCAGCACCGGCAGGTCCGGGCGGGCCTTCTTAATGCGCGGCAGGAGATCGAAAGCATTCTCGTCGGGCATCACGACATCGGTCACGACGATGTCGCCCTCGCCGGCGGAAATCCAGCGCCACAGCGTCGCCGCATTGGAGGTGATGCGCACGTCATAGCCCGCGCGGCTCAAGGCCTGATTGAGAACCGTGCGGATCGCGGCATCGTCATCGGCAACGAGGACTGTGGCGCCTGTCATCAGATATGTCCTTTGGTCTTGGGAAAGTCGTCGTCTTCGCTGACGCCGCGGGAGGCCGGCATCAGCACGCGGAAGGTGGTTCGCGAACCCTGGCTGTCGCATTCGACAATGCCGCCATGGCCGCCGATGATTTTCGCCACCAGCGCAAGGCCGAGGCCGGAGCCGTTGGTCTTGGTGGTAATGAAGGGATCGAAGAGATGCGGCACTAGGTCCGAAGGCACGCCGGGGCCGTTGTCATGCACGCAGAATTCCAGCGGCAGCGAGATTTTCTCCCGCGTGCCGGCAACGGAAAGCCGGATGCCGGGCCGGTAGGCCGTCGTCAGCTGGATTTCGCCCTCCGGCCGGTCGCCGATCGCCTCCGCGGCATTCTTGATGAGGTTGAGGAAGACTTGAACCAGCTGGTCCCGGTTGGCAAAGACCGGCGGTAGCGACGGGTCGTAGAGTTCCGTGATCTTGATGTTGCGGCCGAAACCGGCTTTCGCCACCGCCTTCACATGGTCGAGCACGGCGTGGATGTTGAGCGGCACGCGATCGACCGGACGTTCGTCGGAAAACACCTCCATGCGGTCGACCAGCGAGACGATGCGGTCGGTCTCGTCGCAGATCAGCCGCGTCAGCGCCCGGTCCTCGTCGAGCACGGAGGTTTCCAAGAGCTGTGCCGCGCCGCGAATGCCGGACAAGGGGTTCTTGATCTCATGCGCCAGCATCGAGGCAAGGCCGGTGACGGAGCGGGCAGCCCCGCGATGCGTCAGCTGCCGGTCTATCTTGTCCGCCATCGAGCGTTCCTGAATGACGACCACGACGGAGCCCGCCGGTTCGGTCGTCACGGGCGCGACATAGATATCGGCGAGCTTGTCGGCACCGAGACGCGGCGAGGACAGGTCCACCCGGTACTCGCTGACCGGCGCCTTGCGCTCGCGCACCTGATCGATCAGCGTCAGAAGCGGGCTTCCGAAGGGAATGAGGCTCGAAACCTTGTGTTTCGCCAGATGGTTGGCGCTCGCGCCGAAGAAAGATTCCGCCTCCCAGTTGGCGAAGGCGACATGGCCGTCGATATCGACGAGAATCACCGGGTTCTGGATGGCGTTGAGCACGGCAAGCGCCAGGTCCGGCGCCCTCGCGGCGTTCTGCTGTGGGGCCTTGTCCGTCATGCGGCCTCTCCGATCCCTGCGGCACCCGCATCCAGAATGGCCACCTCCAGACGGCGTGCGACGAGTTCGCTGTCACGCGCCGTCATGATCTCCGCCTTCGCCGCGCCTGATATGTCCGGTGCGTAATGGCCGAGATACCAGCCGACATGTTTGCGGGCATGGCGCAGGCCCGCTTCGACGCCGTAGAAATCGAGCATCATGCGATAGTGCTCCACCGCCGTTGACGCGACCACATCCAGCGAAGGATGCTCGATGGCGCCGGCGAGAACCGCCGGATGCCAGGGACGGCCCTGCGCGGAGCGGCCGACCATCACGGCATCGGCGCCCGAGCGGAGCAGGATCTCCGCGGCGTCCTCTGGCGTCTCGACATCGCCATTGGCGACGAGCGGGATCGACAGCACGTCGCGCACCGCGCGGATCGCGTCCCAATCCGCCTTGCCTTCGTAGAACTGCATGCGCGTGCGGCCATGTACGGTGATCATCGCGGCACCCGCAGCCTCGGCGCGGGCGGCGATATGCGGTGCATTCAGCGAATCATGGTCCCAGCCGAGCCGCATCTTCACCGTGACCGGCACCTTCACGGCGTTGACGGTCGCTTCGATCAGGCCGAGCGCATGATCGGGATCGCGCATCAGCGCCGAACCGGAATAACCGCCGATCACCTTCTTGGCGGGGCAGCCCATATTGATGTCGATGATATCGGCGCCCTCGCCTTCGGCGATCTTCGCGGCTTCCGCCATCCAGTGCGCCTCGCGGCCAGCGAGCTGCACCATATGCGGTGCGATGCCGCAATTGCGGATGCGCGACCAGCTTTCCCGCGCATTCAGAGCCAGTTCCCGGCTCGCCACCATTTCCGTCACGACCAATCCCGCGCCAAAACGCCAGGCGAGATCGCGGAACGGCAGGTCCGTGACACCCGACATCGGCGCCAGGACCACGCGGTTGCGCAGGGTCTGGTTTCGGATTGCCAGCGGTGCCGACAGAGCGGGGATCGTCAAATGCTCATCTTTCAAGCAGGTCATGTCTCTGCACTATTTTTAGCCATCATTGTCGTTCTTGCCAAGCCGCAATCCTGCGAACCCGCATTTTTCCTGACAGCGCTGGAATTGCGGCATCCTTCCGGCTAAACCCCCTCAAAACGCTTTGAAACGGGAGGTCGATGACCGAAATGCAGGCGGAAAATGCGCACTCCTGCGGTGTGGTGATCGTTGCCGCCGGTCGCGGCGAGCGGGCCGGCAGTCATGCCGAAGGCCCCAAGCAATACCGCCGCATCGGCGGAAGGCCGGTCATCTCCCATACGCTCGATCTCTTTGTCAATTGGCAGCCCGCCCGGCGTATCGTGGTCGTGATACATCCCGATGACGCGGCTTTGTTCGAGATGGCGCGCGAAAACGCCCTGCCCGCCGGCGACCGGCTCATCGTCGTCTATGGCGGCGCGACCCGCCAGCAATCGGTGCTGGCCGGCCTCGACGTGCTGGCAAAGGACGAGATCAGCCACGTGCTCATTCAGGATGCCGTACGCCCCTTCGTCGAGCCCGCCATTCTGGACCGCACGCTCTCAGCCTTCAGCCACGGCGCCCGCGCCGTCCTGCCCGCCATCGCGGTTGCCGACACGCTGAAGCGTGCTGACGCCAACGGCAATGTTGCCGAGACCGTCTCGCGCTCCGGCCTCTTTGCCGCCCAGACGCCGCAGTCCTTCCACTTCGCCACCATTCTTGAAGCGCATCGTCGGGCGGCGGCCTCCGGCCGCACGGATTTCACCGACGACGCCTCGATTGCCGAATGGGCCGGCGTGCGCGTGCACCTCGTCGAAGGCAGCGCCGGGAACGTAAAGCTTACATTGCAGAAGGATATCGCCATGGCGGACCAGCGCCTTTCCCACGCACTCCCGGATGTGCGCACCGGCAATGGTTATGACGTGCACCAACTCGTCGACGGCGATGGCGTGACGCTCTGCGGCCTGTTCATTCCGCACGACCAGAAACTCTCGGGCCATTCGGACGCCGACGTCGCACTGCACGCCCTCACCGACGCTCTGCTCGCCACCTGCGGCGCGGGCGATATCGGCGATCATTTTCCGCCATCGGACATGCAATGGAAAGGCGCCGCCTCGCGCATCTTCCTGGAACACGCCGCAAGTATCGTGCGCGCGAACGGCGGCACGATCATGAATGCCGACGTCTCGCTGATCGCCGAGGCGCCGAAGGTCGGCCCGCACCGCGATGCGATGCGCCGGAACCTCTCGGATTTCCTCGGCATTTCCATTGATCGCTGTTCGGTGAAAGCCACGACCAACGAGAAGATCGGCTTCATCGGTCGCCGCGAAGGCATTGCCGCCATCGCCACCGCCACCGTCGTCTACAAGGGAACCGACGCATGAGTTTCTGGCCTGAGGACATTGAAGAGACCGCACGCGGCCTCGTTGCCGATTTCACCGAAAAGAAGCTGCTGATTGCCACCGCCGAATCCTGCACCGCAGGCCTGATTGCCGGCGTGATCACGGAAATTCCCGGTTCCTCGAATGTCTTCGACCGAGGCTTCGTCACCTATTCCAACGAGGCCAAGCGCGAGATGATCGGCGTCGCCAACGCGACTTTGAAGGCGCACGGCGCCGTCTCGCGGCCGACCGCGCTGGAAATGGCGCAGGGCGCCATCGGCAATTCCGGCGCCAATATCTCGATTGCCGTGACCGGCATTGCCGGTCCGGGCGGCGGCACGGAGGAAAAACCCGTCGGCCTCGTCCACCTCGCCGCCGCGCGCACCGGCCACGAGACACTGCATCGGGAAATGCGCTACGGCGATATCGGCCGCAATGCCGTCAGGCTTGCGACAGTGCGCACCGCGCTGGAAATGCTGATCGAAATCGCGAGGGATTAATTCGGGCAGAGCGAATAGATGTTCATGGCGAAATTCGCCTCGTAGCGCGCCGTATCTGCCCAGAAAACCTGCCCCTCCGGGAAATTCTTCGCGAGGAAAGCATCGACGCTCGCCTTCTGCTTTTCGGCGAGCGCCTTGTAGTCAGCTGTCTTGCGCTTTTCGGTGATGCATTTCGTGAAATCCGGAATAGGGCTTGTCCGCTCCACGAAAAGCGCCTCGAAATCGCTGGAACTCAAGGCCTTACCGGTCTCGACGGCAGCGATCTTGCGGGCTGCCGGAGCGGACAGCACCATATCTAAGGTCTCGACATGGAAAAAATCGCCGAGGCGCCGGTCCTCGTCGCCAAGTTCGGCCCCTTCGACGGTATAAGCCTTGCCGACGAGCTTGTAGCCGCTCGCCTCGAAGGCCAGGCGCGCCGAGACCTTCACTTTCAGCGCCTTCTCGCGCTCCGGCTTCTGGTCCTTGAAGAGCGGCGGCTGCAGCGTCTCCGTGTCCACGATGCGCATCTCACCGCCGACGTCGATCGCCGCCGGATCGGAGGAATAGGCATGACGCGCATTGTAGAAGGCCAGCATCTCCGCTTCGCGCGTGGGGAAGAAGGCGCGATCCAGATAAACCGGATTTCGGGGCAAGCCATCCTCCCTGCCCTGGATCGTCATCTTCACATCCGGCCCGATGCGATAACTGCCGGTGAGCGGCCGGTTCTGTTCATCGAGGAGAAGAATGTAGTCTCCCGGCGCTTCCTGCGCGGCCGCAGGCGTGCAGATGAAGGCGATCAGGGCGAAGGGAGCGAACCGGGTGATCATGTCCCCGGTAACGGGCGAGCGGACTGAAAAATTCAGGCTGCCGGATAGATCGTGTCGGCGCGCTTCTCGAACGCCTCGGTGAACATGCGGAAGGCACGGTCGAACATCGAGCCCATCAGCGCGCCGAGAATGCGGCTCTTGAACTCGTAGTCGATGAAGAAATGCACCGAGCAGCCACCGCCCGGCAGCGGCTCGAAGCGCCAGCGGTTGTCGAGATAGCGGAACGGCCCATCGATATATTTCACGTCGATCGCCCGCTCTGCGCCGTTCAGCAGCACCTGCGTGGTAAACGTCTCGCGGATCGCCTTGTAGCCGACGGTCATGTCCGCCACGAGCAGCTCCTTGCCGTCACGCTCCTTGCGCGAGCGCACGCTCAGAGCCTCGCAAAGCGGCAGGAATTCCGGGTAGCGCTCGACGTCGGCGACGAGGGCATACATCTGCTCGGGCGAGTGGGGAACCGGACGGCGGGTTTCGAACTGGGGCATGGCCGAGAGCTAATGAACCATGGCTAATCTTGCAAGTGGAAGGTCATTCTCGCCCCGCGATTTCAATACGCAAACCAGCATATCGCGGCCATCGGCCGCAAGGCTTTGCCTCTTTGGGCTGGATGCTGTCGCCAAACGAAAAACCCCGCCGTCGGACGGATGGCGGGGCTCGAAGGGTGACGGCGGAAAGGGCCTATTCCGCGGCGGCGAGAACCTTGCGCTCGCGGGCGGCCTTAAGGCGGGCGAAGTCGTCGCCGGCATGGTGCGAGGAGCGCGTCAGCGGGCTCGACGAGACCATCAGGAAGCCCTTGGCATAGGCGACGGTCTCGTAGGACTTGAACTCCTCCGGCGTCACGAAGCTCATGACGGCATGGTGCTTGCGGGTCGGCTGGAGGTACTGGCCGATGGTCAGGAAGTCGACATCGGCGGTGCGCAGGTCGTCCATCAGCTGAAGCACTTCGTTGCGCTCCTCGCCAAGGCCCACCATGATGCCCGACTTGGTGAACATGCTCGGGTCGAGTTCCTTCACGCGCTGCAGCAGGCGCACGGAGTGGAAGTAACGCGCACCCGGACGGACCGTCAGGTAGTTGCCTGGCACGGTTTCCATATTATGGTTGAAGACGTCGGGCTTGGCGGCGACGACGCGCTCCAGCGCGCCCGGCTTCTTGAGGAAGTCGGGGGTGAGGATTTCGATCGTCGTCAGCGGCGAGGCCGCGCGGATCGCCCAGATCACCTTCTCGAAATGCTCTGCGCCGCCGTCCGCCAGATCGTCACGGTCCACCGACGTGATGACGACGTGCGACAGGCCCATCTGCTTGACGGCCTTGGCGACGTTTTCCGGTTCAGCCATGTCGAGTGCGTTCGGCTTGCCCGTCGCCACGTTGCAGAAGGCGCAGGCGCGGGTACAGATCTCGCCCATGATCATGAAGGTAGCGTGCTTTTTATCCCAGCACTCGCCGATATTCGGGCAGCCCGCTTCCTCGCAGACCGTCACCAGCTTGTGGCTGCGCACCAGATCGCGCGTTTCCTGATAACCCTTGGAAACCGGCGCCTTGACGCGGATCCATTCCGGCTTGCGCAGCACTTCCGTGTCCGGCCGATTGGCCTTTTCCGGGTGGCGCACGCGCTTGGCGTCAGGGTCGAGTTTGGTGCGGTCGAGAATCGTGACCATGTCGTTTCCACTTCCTGGCAGGCTTTCGCACCTGTCCTGCGGACACTCAAAAAGCGAGCCCGCCTCATGTGGAGGCGGGCTTTAGCACGTTCAAGCGTTGAGCGCACGGCCATAGGCATCGAGCACGCTTTCCTTCATCGTTTCCGAGATCGTCGGATGCGGGAAGATGGTGTGCATCAGCTCTTCCTCTGTCGTCTCCAGGTTCATGGCGACGACGAAGCCCTGGATCATCTCGGTCACTTCCGCACCCACCATATGGGCACCGAGCAATTCGCCGGTCTTCTTGTCGAAGATCGTCTTGACCATGCCCTGGTCCTCACCGAGCGCCACGGCCTTGCCGTTACCGGCGAAGGTGAAGCGGCCGACTCTGACGTCGCGGCCCTGTTCCTTGGCCTTGGCTTCCGTGAGGCCGACCGAGGCGACCTGCGGGTGGCAATAGGTGCAGCCCGGGATCTTCGACTTGTCCATCGGGTGGACGTTCGGCAGGCCGGCGATCTTCTCGATGCAGATGACGGCCTCGTGCTCGGCCTTGTGGGCGAGCATCGGGGGACCGGCGACGTCGCCGATGGCGTAGATGCCCGGCACGTTGGTCTTGCCGTAGCCGTCGATGGCGATGAAGCCGCGATCGGTCTTCACGCCGATCGCCTCAAGGCCGATATTCTCGATATTGGCCTGCACGCCGACGGCGGAGATCATGCGGTCGGCGGTGATTTTTTCCACCTTGCCGTCCTTCATCTCGACATGGGCGGTGATCGAGTTGGCGCCCTTTTCCACCTTGGCGACCTTGGCCTCCAGATGGATCTTCATGCCCTGCTTCTCGAACTGCTTTTTGGCGAGCGCCGAGATTTCCGCGTCCTCGACCGGCATGACGGCCTTCATGACTTCAACGACCGTCACATCGACGCCGAGCGTGCGGTAGAAGGAGGCGAATTCGATGCCGATGGCGCCCGAGCCCATGACGAGCAGCGATTTGGGCATTTCCTCCGGCTTCATCGCCTCGAAATAGGTCCAGATCAACTTACCGTCGGGCTCGATACCCGGCAGCGCGCGCGGACGCGCACCCGTGGCGATGACGATGTTCTTCGCCGTGTAGGTACCTTCGGGCAGAACATTCTTCGGCAGCGGCGCCTGCGGCTGCTGGATCGCCTTCGTCGTCTTGGACACGACAATTTCGCCCGGCTTGGTGATCTTGGCTTCGCCCCAGATGATGTCGACCTTGTTCTTCTTCATCAGGAAGCCGACGCCGCCGTTCATGCGGCCCGCGATGCCGCGCGAGCGGGCGACGATCGCCTTCAGGTCCGGCGTCACCGATCCCTCGATCTTGATGCCGTAGTCACCCGGATGCTGGGCATAATGGAAGATTTCCGCCGAGCGCAGCAGCGCCTTGGTCGGGATGCAGCCCCAGTTGGAGCAGATGCCGGCGAGATGTTCGCGCTCCACGATGGCCGTCTTCAGGCCGAGCTGCGCCGCGCGGATCGCGGCAATATAGCCGCCCGGACCCGAACCGATAACGATGACGTCGTAAGTCTGAGCCATGTCGTTTCCTGCCTTGTTTCTCGCGCGGGAAGAAGCACCGCGCCTTTGTTCTCTAGAATTATAATCCGAGCATCATGCGCACGACCGGCTCGAGACCCTTGCCGATCGCCCGCGTGTTCTTCGCATCGAGATGCACGCCGTCGAGCGGCGTCGTTTCCGCAACCGAGCCGGCATCGAAGAAGCCGCAGCCTGTTTCATCCGCCAGATCCGCATAAAGCGTCGCCAGCATGGCCGATTGCTCCACTCCCCCGGTAAACATCGCCGCGAAGGCGGTGTTGGCCGTTTCGCAGAGCGGCGGCGGGGAGACGACCAGCACCTCCGGCCCGCCCTCCTCGCTGAACGACCAGGCGTGCCGGCGCACCAGCTCCACCAGCCGCTCCATGCCCTGTACGGCGCCGAAGGCCGTGCCGCAGATTGTCGGCTTCATATCATTGGCGCCGAGGAACAGGATGACGAGGTCGAGCGGGTCGTGGCTGTGCAGAATGGTCGGTAGAATGCGGGCGCCATTGCGGTCGCAATCCGCCAGATGGTCGTCATAGGCGGTGGTGCGGCCGTTGAGGCCCTCCGCGATCACGGTGACGTCAGGTCCGAGAGCCTTGGCGAGCACGCTCGGCCAGCGATCCTCGAAGGCATGCCGGTCGAGCGTTTCCGCGTTGTAGCCCCAGGTCAGGCTGTCGCCGTAGCAGAGAACCGTCTTCATGGCCGCACCCCGCTATCAGACGAGCATCCCCATCGGGCTTTCGATGTAGCGCTTGAAGGCACCGAGCAGTTCGGCGCCGAGCGCACCATCCACGCAGCGGTGGTCGGTGGAGAGCGTGACCGTCATCGCGTTGACGATGACCATCTGGCCCTTCTTAACCACGACACGCTCCGTGCCTGCGCCGACCGCGAGGATCGTCGCATGCGGCGGGTTGACGACGGCGGCGAAGTTCGAGACGCCCATCATGCCCATGTTGGAAACCGCCGTCGTGCCACCCTGATATTCCTCGGGCTTCAGCTTGCGTTCCTTGGCGCGCTTGCCGAGGTCCTTCATCTCGTTGGAGATGGCCGACAGGCTCTTCAGTTCGGCGCTGCGGATGATCGGCGTGATCAGGCCACCCGGAATGGAGACGGCGACGCCGACATCCGCGTGCTTGTGCTTGACCATGTTCGTATCGGTCCAGGAGACATTGGCATCCGGCACGTCGCGCAGCGCAAGCGCCATGGCCTTGATGACCATGTCGTTGACCGAGAGCTTGTAGGCCGGCTTGCCGTCCTTCTCCGGTGCGGAACCGTTGATCTGGGCGCGCAGCGCCAGAAGCGCATCGAGCTCCACATCCACGGAAACGTAGAAGTGCGGGATCGTCTGTTTGGATTCCTGCAGGCGCTTGGCGATGGTCTTGCGCATGCCGTCATGCGGCACGAGTTCGTAGGAACCGGCCTCGAACAGCTTGAGCACGGCCTCTTCCGACATGCCCTTGGGCGCAGCGACGGGAGCGGTCGAAGCGGCAGCAGCCGGGGCTGCGGCAGCGGTCGCGGGCTTGGCACCGCCCGAGGCGATGGCCTTCTCGACGTCGCTCTTCACCACGCGGCCATGCGGGCCGGAGCCAGGGACCGACTTGATGTCGAGACCGGCATTGGCAGCGATACGGCGGGCGAGCGGCGAGGAGAACAGGCCGGCACCGCCGTGGTTCTGCGCAGCCGCCGGAGCGGCGGCAACGGGAGCCGGAGCGGCAGCAGCCGGCTTTTCGGCTTCCTTCGGTGCCTCAGTCGCCTTGGCTTCCGCCTTCGGTGCGGCCGAACCACCGCCGGCTGCGGCAGCAGCCACATCTTCGCCATCGGCAGCGAGGATGGCGATCAGGCTGTTGACCTTCACGCCTTCCGTGCCAGCCGGCACGACGATCTTGGCGACAACGCCCTCGTCGACGGCTTCGACTTCCATCGTCGCCTTGTCGGTCTCGATCTCGGCAATGACGTCACCAGACTTGATGGTGTCGCCTTCCTTGACCAGCCACTTGGCGAGATTGCCCTCTTCCATGGTGGGCGAAAGGGCCGGCATCGTAATGTTGATCGGCATACCTCGACCCTCCCCTTATTTGTAGCAGACGGTTTTGACCGCCTGGACGACTTCGCCGACGTTCGGAAGCGCCAGCTTTTCGAGGTTTGCGGCGTAGGGCATCGGAACGTCCTTGCCGGCGACCGTCAGGATCGGCGCGTCGAGATAATCGAAGGCCTGCTGCATGACGCGGGTCGCGATCTCGGTGCCGACGGAAGATTGCGGGAAGCCTTCTTCGACGACGACGAGGCGGCCGGTCTTCTTGACCGATTCGATGATGGTCGGCAGGTCCATCGGGCGGATCGTGCGAAGGTCGAGCAGTTCGACATCGATGCCGTCCTTCTCGAGTTCCGCGATCGCCTTCAGGGCATAGGTCATGCCGATGCCGAAGGAGACGACGGTGACGTCGTTGCCCTTCTTGTGGATGCGCGCCTTGCCGATCGGCAGCACGAAATCATCCATCTTCGGCACTTCGAAGCTCTGGCCGTAGAGGATTTCGTTTTCGAGGAAGATGACCGGGTTCGGATCGCGGATGGCAGCCTTCAGAAGGCCCTTCGCGTCAGCTGCCGTGTAGGGCATGACGACCTTGAGGCCGGGAACGTGGCTGTACCAGGCGGCGTAGCACTGCGAATGCTGGGCGCCAACGCGGGCAGCGGCACCGTTCGGACCACGGAAGACGATCGGCGCACCCATCTGCCCGCCGGACATGTAGAGCGTCTTGGCAGCGGAGTTGATGACGTGGTCGATCGCCTGCATGGCGAAGTTGAAGGTCATGAACTCGACGATGGGCTTCAGACCCGTCATCGCCGCACCGACGCCGAGACCAGCAAAACCGTGTTCGGTGATTGGCGTGTCGACAACGCGACGGTCGCCGAATTCCTGCAGCAGGCCCTGGGTGATCTTGTAGGCGCCCTGATATTCGGCCACTTCCTCGCCCATGACGAAGACGTCGGCGTCGCGGCGCATTTCCTCGGCCATGGCATCACGCAGCGCTTCGCGCACCGTCGTCATCACCATTTCGGTGCCGGCCGGGATATCCGGATCAGCGGCGACTTCGCCCTTCGGCTGAGCCGGAACGGGTGCTGCAGCGGCGGCCGGAGCAGCAGCGGGTGCCGGCGCTTCGGCCGGCTTTTCAGCGGCGGCAGCCTTGGGGGCGGCGACCGCATCGGCGCTTTCGCCGTCCTGCAGCAGCACGGCGATCGCCGTGTTGACCTTGACGCCTTCGGTGCCGGCGGCAATCAGGATTTTGCCGATTACGCCTTCATCGACGGCCTCGACTTCCATCGTCGCCTTGTCGGTTTCGATTTCGGCGATCACGTCGCCGGACTTGACGGTGTCACCCTCGTTCTTGACCCATTTGGAGAGCGTACCCTCCTCCATGGTCGGAGACAGGGCGGGCATGAGAATCTCGATTGGCATTGGTGTCCCTCCCCGGATTACAGCAGGATGTCGGTGTAGAGTTCGGATGCATCCGGCTCCGGATCGGCCTGCGCGAAATCGGCGCTGTCGGCGACGATGTCACGGATGTCCTTGTCGATCTGCTTGAGATCGTCTTCGCTGGCCCAGCCCTTTTCCAGCAGGCGCGCGCGCACCTGCTCGATCGGGTCATGCTCGGAGCGCATCTTCTGCACTTCGTCCTTCGAGCGATACTTCGCCGGGTCGGACATGGAATGGCCGCGATAGCGATAGGTCAGCATTTCGAGAATGATCGGCCCCTTGCCGGAGCGGCAGTGCTCGACAGCCTCGTCGGCCGCAGCCTTCACCGCGCGGACGTCCATGCCGTCGACCTGGTAGCCCGGAATACCGAAGGAGGTGCCGCGCTCGGAAAAATTCGTCTGGGCCGAGGCGCGCGAGACGGAGGTGCCCATGGCGTAGCGGTTGTTCTCGATGATGTAGATGACCGGCAGCTTCCACAGCGCCGCCATGTTGAAGCTTTCATAGACCTGGCCCTGGTTGGCCGCGCCGTCGCCGAAATAGGTCAGCGAGACGTTGTCATTGCCGCGGTAGCGGTTGGCAAAGGCCAGCCCCGTGCCGAGCGACACCTGACCGCCGACGATGCCGTGGCCGCCGTAGAAATGCTTCTCCTTGGAGAACATGTGCATGGAGCCGCCCTTGCCCTTGGAAAGGCCGCTGCGACGCCCGGTCAGTTCCGCCATCACGCCGCGTGCGCTCATACCGCAAGCCAGCATATGGCCGTGATCGCGATAACCGGTGATGACCTGATCACCTTCCTTCAGCGCCAGCTGCATGCCGACGACGACAGCTTCCTGGCCGATGTAAAGGTGACAGAAGCCGCCGATGAAGCCCATGCCGTAAAGCTGGCCGGCCTTTTCCTCGAAACGCCGGATGAACAGCATCTCGCGGTAAGCCTTCAGGTCGTCTTCCTTGGAGAAGTCGGCAATCGTGCCGCCGTTGAAGTCTTTCTTCGCAGGCTTTGCCGCAATCTTGCGGCTGGACGTGGACGCGGTCTTACGCGGAGCCATCGGTTCCTCCCTATGTTTGCCCTTTTGACGAAACCATAGGGAAGAATGCCCATCGTAGCAATGCTATAAATGCATGGCTTATATTCTCGGCAAGCCACTGATTAGTAAGGCATATTTACGATTAACCTGATTTCGGTTAATCGAGCATTTCAGTGGAAAATGACGATTTCATCAGCCCTGGACATGTTGAGGTACGAGCGCGCCTTCTCGTCGAGCATGTCACGCTCGAGCGAACCGTCGCTCATCAGAGCCACCTCTTTTTCCAGGATCTGGCGTTGCCGCACGAGCACGTCCAGACGCGCCTGCCGTTCCACTCTCTGTCGCTCGAAATCCTCCATTCCGCGCAGACCGAAGTCGCCATGGACGGAATGATAACCGAAGTAGGAGAGGAATGCGACTGTAATTACCGGCAGCGTCAGCCGCCCGAATTTCCGCTTCTTATGGTGTTTGGTCCACATGCACGTGCCCCGATACGCAATACGATTCAGACATTAGCGCCAAGCGGTTAACCGATCATTGACCACGATGGACGGGGCGGGAAAAAGCGGATGGGCGGGTGTAGAACAGTGCCAAAACGCTCCGGCGTGGCCGCCTGTCACGTTCCAAACGATGCGGGTGCGGCGTGGATCCTCGGGTCAAGCCCTGACATGACGTGGGAGAGGAAGAGGCCGGAGAGAGCAAGCGGCAGAGGGTGAGAAAGTGTGGCGAAAAGGTATTTCCGAGCCTTGCCGCAGGCCATTGCATTGATGGCTGGGGGAGGCGCTCCCTCCCCTCCGTCATGTCAGGGCTTGACCCGAGCATCCACGCCGCACGGTAGACGATGCGTGAAAAAGGCGGGCCATACCGCGTCCCGATTAACCTGTGATCACTCTCAAAAAACAAAACCCGCGCCTCTCGACGCGGGTTTCGCCATTTTGGAAAAACTGTTTTTCGATCAGCCGCGCAGGATGCCGCGGCCGGCATACTTGGCCTGAGCGCCGAGCAGTTCCTCGATGCGGATCAGCTGGTTGTACTTGGCGGTACGGTCAGAGCGGGCAAGCGAGCCGGTCTTGATCTGGCCGCAGTTGGTGGCGACGGCGAGGTCAGCGATCGTCGAATCCTCGGTCTCGCCCGAGCGGTGCGACATGACGGCGGTGTAGCTCGCCTTGTGCGCGGTCTCGACGGCGTCGAGCGTTTCCGACAGCGAGCCGATCTGGTTGACCTTGACGAGGATCGAGTTGGCGACGCCCATCTTGATGCCATCGCGCAGGCGGGCCGAGTTGGTGACGAACAGGTCGTCGCCGACCAGCTGCACCTTCTTGCCGATCTTGTCGGTCAGCGACTTCCAGCCGTCCCAGTCGTCTTCGGCCATGCCGTCTTCGATCGAGAAGATCGGGTACTTGGCAGCGAGCTCGGCCAGGTATTCGGCCATGGCTTCCGGCTCCAGCGTGCGGCCTTCGCCTTCCAGAACGTACTTGCCGTCCTTGAAGAACTCGGTCGAGGCGCAGTCGAGCGCGATATGCATGTCTTCGCCCGGACGGTAGCCGGCCTTCTCGATCGACTTCATGATGAAGTCGAGTGCGGCGGGCGCCGAAGCGAGGCCCGGTGCGAAGCCGCCTTCGTCACCAACGTTGGTGTTGTGGCCGTCGGCGGCGAGCTGCTTCTTCAGCGTGTGGAACACTTCCGAACCCATGCGCACGGCGTCACGGATATTGTCGGCGCCGACGGGAACGATCATAAATTCCTGGAAGTCGATCGGGTTGTCGGCATGGGCGCCGCCATTGATGATGTTCATCATCGGCACCGGCAGGATGCGGGCGTTCGGGCCGCCGACATAGCGGTAGAGCGGCAGATTGGCGGCTTCGGCGGCAGCCTTGGCGACGGCGAGCGAAACGCCGAGGATGGCGTTTGCGCCGAGACGGGCCTTGTTCGGCGTGCCGTCGAGTTCGATCATCGTCTGGTCGACGGCGATCTGGTCTTCAGCCTCAAGGCCACCGATGGCTTCGAAGATTTCGCCGTTGACGGCGGCGACGGCGTTTTCGACACCCTTGCCGAGGTAGCGCTTGCCACCGTCGCGCAGTTCGACGGCTTCGTGCGCGCCGGTCGAGGCGCCCGACGGAACGGCCGCGCGGCCGAAGCTGCCATCCTCGAGGTGCACGTCCACTTCGACGGTGGGGTTGCCGCGGCTGTCGAGAATCTCGCGGCCGATGATGTCGATGATAGCAGTCATGGATATCGTCCTGGTTCGGGGTTTATTAATCGATTAAAATCCACTTTTAATCGACGATGCGGAAATTACAATGGCGTTTACGCCCAAGAAAAAACGGATGACATGCGATCATGTCATCCGTTTGAACTGTCTTACGCCTTGGCGATGTCGTCGAAGGCCACCAGCTTTTCCAGAAGCCGCGGCATATCCTTGAGGTACACCATGTTGGGACCGTCGGAAGGTGCGTTGTCCGGATCCTCATGCGTCTCGACGAAGAGACCGGCAATGCCGACAGCGATGGCCGCACGAGACAGCGTCTCAACGAATTTGCGGTCGCCACCGGACGAACCGCCCTGCCCGCCTGGTTGCTGCACCGAATGGGTCGCATCGAAGACCACAGGAGCCCCGAGCGAAGCCATGATCGGCAGCGAGCGCATGTCGGAGACCAGCGTGTTGTAGCCGAAGGAGGCACCGCGCTCGCAGAGCATGACATTCGGGTTGCCGCTGTCGGTAAACTTGGCGAGCACGTTCTTCATGTCCCAGGGGGCGAGGAACTGGCCCTTCTTCACGTTGATGACGCGGCCGGTCTTGGCGGCGGCGACCAGCAGGTCGGTCTGGCGCGACAGGAATGCCGGGATCTGCAGCATGTCGACGGTCTTGGCGACGATGGCGCACTGCTCTTCCGTATGAATATCCGTCACGACGGGAAAGCCGAAATCCTTCTTGAGGTCGGCGAAGATTTCCAAGGCCTTCTCAAGCCCGATGCCGCGCTTGCCGGAGAGCGAGGTGCGGTTCGCCTTGTCGAAGGACGACTTGTAAACGAGGCCGATGCCGAGCTTGTCGGTCATTTCGACGAGCGCGCCGGCCATCATATAGGCATGGTCGCGGCTTTCCATCTGGCAGGGGCCGGCAATCAGCGAGAAGCGGGCGGTTTGCGAGAAGGTGACCTTCTTCGGCCCTTCGCCGACGATGACGGTCGAATTTGTCTGCATCTTATTCTCCGAAGATAAAGTGGACGCCCTGACCGGGCGCCGGCGGCACCACGATACGGTTGTCGCGTATCTGTAACATGACACCACGTTGGGTAAGCGCATGCTGACATGCCGTCAGGCTGGCCACCTTGAAAACGACCGCCCGTCCCTTGAGGCCGCGATCCGCGCCGGCGACCGGCGGAATACCGTAAAAGCCTTCCAGGCCGGCATCGTTCAGCACGGTGATGCGGCCGCGCGGCGTATCGACGGACATGCCGAAGGACAGGGCCTCGACCTCGCGTTCATCCGCCGCTTCCTGCACGAGATACTGGAAATCCGTGGGGTTCTGCTCCGACAGCACGACCTCGGCGAGCGCTACCACACCGTTCTCGTGCGTTTCCAGCGCCTTGCGGTCTGATGGCAGCGGCTGGACGCGTTGCGAGGCGAAGAAGAAGAAATCGGGGCTGCGCAGGTCGGCAGCAAAGGCGAGCCGAAAGCTTCCGGTCGCCGAGGTGCCGTCGGGCAGCAGCATGTCGCGGGAAAATTCGAGCACCGAACCGCCGGACAGACCGGCCGCCGCATAGCGCCTATCATCGTCCAAGGCATCGTTCGTCGCCATGGCGACGCCGGAGAAACCCTCGATGCCGCGGCGGAAACGGAAAGCCTGGTCGCGGGCGATGAAGGCATTGCCCTCGCGCGCGGCTTCCTCGCATTCCTCGCGATTGGCGATGCCGAGCGGCTCCAGATAGCTGCCGTCGGAAAGAAAGACGCAACAGTTTTCCGTGCCGAAGGGGTGGCGAGCGTCCTTGGCGACGGTGAAGCCGAGTGCCGTCAGCCGGTCACGGGCAACACCGAGATCGGACACCGGCAGCACCAGATGATCGATCGGGCGGGGCGTTCTCGAACTCACGGTCATGGCGAAAAATCCGGTCGTGTTTCAGGCGCCCCGTGCTTTGCATGCTTTGCGCCTGCAATGCAAGCATGCAAGGCGCCCATAAGGAACGGGAGGAACTTTTCCGGTCGCCGGCCATTGCTGCGCATCGTCTCACCCGGAGTTCAGCCATCTCTTCCTCCCCAGACCTCACCCGCCAGCGCGCCCTGCACGAATCCCGCCCTTTATGGGCAGACACACCGCGCCTCTCCGTTCGCCTGCACCAAACGCCCGCTGCCCGGGACTATGACGTCATCATCATCGGCGCCGGCATTTCCGGAGCACTGATGGCCCATGCGCTGGCAGACGGAAAGCGTCGCGTGCTGGTCGTGGACAGGCGCAAGCCCGTGCACGGCAGTACGCTTGCCAGCACCGCCATGATCCAGCACGAGATCGATATCCCCCTGCACAGGCTTACGGAAATGATCGGTGCGTCGAACGCCCAGCGCGCCTGGCGGCGATCCGCCCGCGCCGTCGAGCAGCTCACGCGGATCGTTGCCGATCTTGACCTTTCCTGCGGTTTCGAACGCAAGAAGACCCTCTTCCTGACGGGCGACACCTACGGCCAGCGGGCGCTGCGCAAGGAGGTCGAAAACCGCCAAATCGCCGGTATAGAGGCCGATTTTCTCGATGCCGCGGCGCTGGCCGAGCGTTTCGCCATAGATCGCACCGGCGCCATCCTCAGCGATATCTCCGCCTCCGCCAATCCCGCCCAGATGGCGGCGGGTATTTTGCGTGCGGCGATGACGCGCGGCGTCGAAGTGGTCAGCCCGCTCGAAATCACCGATGTGCGCGCCACGACCGGCGAGGTCTTTCTTGCGACGTCGGACGGGAGGATTCTCTCCGCCGGGCACGCCGTCTTCTGCTCCGGCTACGAATTTCTGGAAACCGTCGCGAACGAGAACCACGCCATCGTCTCCACCTGGGCGCTCGCCACGCCGCCCGGTATAAAATTGCCGGCGTGGCTAAAGGACTGCATCGTCTGGGAAGGCGCCGATCCCTATCTCTATCTCCGCCGCTCCCGCGACGGCCGGCTCATTGCCGGCGGCGAAGACGAGGACAGCGAAGATGCCTACGGCTCGCGGACAAAGCTGAAGCAGAAGGCAGAGATCATCCGCCGCAAGGCGGAAGCTTTGCTGGGCGTCACGCTGCCGGAACCGGATCATGTCTGGGCAGCGCCCTTCGGCATTACCCGCACCGGTCTGCCGCTGATCGGGCGCGTTCCGAAACTCCCCAATGTCTTCGCCGTCATGGGCTTCGGCGGTAACGGCATCACCTTCAGCCAGATCGCCGCCGAGATCGTCTCTGCCGACATTGCCGGCCACAACGATGCCGATGCGGATCTTTTCGCATTCGAAAAATCGTGACGGAGCGCGATTCGGCGGCGTGATATTCCCCTTCCGTTGAATGGCAGCATGCAACAAGGCACGCTATGCTCCGGCACCCGCAACGATCCGGACGGTCATGCTGCTCGCCATTCTCTCCGATATCCACGGCAATCGCGAAGCCTTCGAGGCTGTGCTGGCGGCGGCGCAGGCGGCGGGTGCGGAGCGCTTCGTTGTGCTCGGCGATATCGTCGGCTATGGCGCCGATCCCGAATGGTGCGTCGAGACGGCAATATCTCTGGCGGAATCAGGCGCGATCATCCTGCGCGGCAACCATGACGATGCCATCGGCAATGCCTCCGTCACGATGAACCCGACGGCGACCATGGCGCTCGAATGGACGCGCCGGCAGCTTGGCAGCGATGCCCGCGCCTTCCTCGCCGCCCTGCCCTTGAAGGCGCGCGAGGGCGATTGCCTCTTCGTGCATGCCGATGCCAGCGCACCCTCCGACTGGAACTATGTGCTCGATGCCAGCGATGCCGGCCAGCATCTCGGCGCCTGCGAGGCACGCGTCAGTTTCTGCGGCCATGTGCATAAGCCGGCGCTCTACTGCACGGCGCCCGGCGGCAAGGTCACGCATTTCCGCCCCGTCGCCGCTACACCGGTGCCACTTCTGCCGCAGCGCCGCTGGCTTGCCGTCATGGGCGCCGTCGGCCAGCCGCGTGACGGTAATCCGTGCGCCGCCTTCGCGCTCTACGACACCGGGAGCGCCGAACTGCGTTTCCTGCGCGCCGCCTATGATATCGCGACGGCTGCCAACAAGATTCGCGCCGCCGGCCTGCCCGTCTCGCTGGCCGAGCGACTGTTCGAGGGCCGCTGATGGTAAAGGGACGCCTGAAACCCGGCGACGAGATCGACGGCTTCATCATCGAGGACATCGCGCACAATGGCGGCATGGCGCGGATCTGGCAGGTTTCCCGGCCGGATATCGACTGCCCTATCCTTATGAAGGTGCCGGTCATCGGCGAAGGCGACGATTCCGCTGCCATCGTCGGTTTCGAGATGGAGCAGATGATCCTCCCGCGCCTCACTGGCCCGTATGTGCCGCGCTTCGTCGCCAACGGCGATTTTGCCACCCTGCCCTATATCGTTATGGAGCGCCTGCCCGGCACCTCGCTCTATCCGCTGCTCGAACGCCTGCCGCTGCCGCCGGACGAAGTCGCCGCCATCGGCGCCAAGGTCGCGGTCGCGCTCGATTCGCTGCACCGGCAGAATGTCGTGCATCTTGACCTTAAGCCCTCCAATGTGATGTTCCGCGAGAGCGGCGAGGCGGTGCTGATCGACTATGGCCTTGCCCGCCACATCCATCTGCCGGACCTGATGGACGAGCAGTTCCGCCTGCCCTATGGCACCGCCCCCTATATGGCGCCCGAACAGGTGCTCGGCACGCGCAGCGATTTCCGCAGCGACCTTTTTGCGCTCGGCGTCATGCTCTATTTCTTCGCCACCGGCGAGCGCCCCTTCGGCGATCCGCAGCGGCTGAAGGGTCTGAAACGCCGGCTCTGGCGCGATCCTCTGCCGCCGCGCGCCCGCAATGGCGCGATACCGCTGGCGCTACAGGAAATCATCCTGCGCTGCCTGGAGGTAAACCCCGCCTGGCGTTATCCGAGTGCGGCACAGCTTGCACTCGATCTGCAGGACCTGTCCGCCGTCAAGCTCACCGCGCGGGCGGAGAAGATGAAGCGCGACACCTTCGGCACCGTGCTGCGCCGCCGCTTCAATCCGGTGCCGATCGAGACGGTGAAGCCGCAGACGGCGGAAGCGCAGCTTGCCAATGCGCCGATCGTCGCGGTGGCGATCAATCTTTCGGGCAGCACGCCGGAGCTGGACGAGGCGAAGCGCCGGACGGTCGCACGCATCATCGAGAACACGCCGGATGCCCGCATCGCCTGCCTCAACGTGCTGAAGATCAACCGCATCGCGCTCGACACCTCGCTCGACGAGGAGGGCCGCAACAAGCATGTCATGCGGCTCGTGGAACTGCGCACCTGGTCGACCGGCCTGCCGACACCCGGCGGCGGCATCACCTTCCATGTGCTGGAAGCCGTCTCGCCGGCCGACGCCATCCTCGCCTATGCCCGCGAAAACTACGTCGATCACATCGTGATGGGTGCGCGCGCCGAATCGGCCATGCGCTCGATGCTCGGCAGCGTCTCCGGCGAGGTGGCAGCGCATGCGCCCTGCACCGTCACCGTGGTACGCAACCGCACGCGGCCGGAAGACTAGGACCGGAATCGCTTGCGATAATCGCCCGGCGTCAGTCCGACGATGCGGCCAAAAACCTTCCGGAAGGCGCCGGGGTCATTGTAGCCGACATCGACGGCCACGCTGTCCACCGAGCGGATGGTGAACTGCAACAGCTCCTGCGCCTTGGCGACGCGCAGCCGCTGGCAATAATCCGAGGTCGTCAGCCCCGTCGCCTTGCGGAAACGCCGCAGAAACGTCCGCTCCTCCAGCCCCGCCTGCGCGGCCAGCATATCGATCGCGGTTTCCCGCGCCTCGTTCGCCTGAAGGAAATGCTGCACCTTTAGGATCGCCGCATCGCCATGCAACAGGCGCGGCGAGAAGGTGCTGTAGTAGCGCTGCTCACGGCCGGGCGGATCGACGACGAACTGCCGCGCGACCTCCAGCATGATCGTCGGCCCAAGAAAGCGGTCGATCAGTTTCAGCCCCAGATCCACCCAGGCCATCACGCCGCCGGCCGTGACGATATCGCCGTCCTCACTGAGCAACCGGTCCGTATCGACGGTCACGTCGGGAAAACGCAGTTCGAAGGTTTCGGCGATCACCCAGTTGGTGGTGATGGTGCGGCCGGCGAGCAGCCCCGTCTCTCCGAGCAGGAAGGCACCGGCGCAGATCGAGGCGAGCTGGATACCGGAGGCATGGCATTCGCGCAGCCAGGCCGCGAAGGGCGCCGCCTCCTCGCGCAGGATCGGGTCGCCAAGGGCCGGCGGCAGCACCAGCACGGCCGGGCGCTCTGCCGCATCCGGGGTATCGCTGGCATCGGTCCGCACCGGAGTGCCGTCCTCAAGCCGCCAGTGGCTGACCCGGATCTTTGCCCCCGCCCCGCATTTCGCCTGCGCCATATGGGTTGCTGAATTGAAGAGGTCGGTCATGCCAAGCACCGCCGCCATCTGCGCGCCGGGATAGATCACCAGTCCGATTTCGGCCGAGGAGACCATGTCACTTTCACCCTTGATTATGTCGGTATCGCCAATGGCGAGAGATGGCAGGATGGAGGAAGAATGTCCATGACATCAACCGAGGAAGGATTTCCCATGAGCAAACGCGCCGTCATCATCGTCGATCTCCAGAAGGATTATCTCGCCACCGGCAGCTTCGCGCTTGATGGCATCGACGCCGCCGCCGACAATGCCGCCCGCGTCGTCGCGGCCGCCCGCAGCCGCGGCGATAAGATCGTCCACGTCCATCACGTCTCGCTGGAAGCCGATTCGCCGCTCTTTGCGCCCAACACCGATGGCATCAACCCGATCGCCGCCGTGACGCCGGAAGCCGGCGATACCGTCGTCATCAAGAACTACCCCAACTCCTTCCGCGACACCGTTCTTCAGGACACGCTGAAGGCCGGCGGCATCGAGGAGGTCGTCGTCGTAGGCGCCATGAGCGACGTCTGCATCGACGCCACCGCCCGCGCCGCCGCCGACCTCGGTTATGATCTGACGGTGGTGCACGATGCCTGCGCCACGCGCGACAAGGCTTTCGGCGATTCGGTCGTGCCGGCCGCCCAGGTCCACGCCACCATCATGTCAGCGCTGGAATTCGGCTACGGCAAGGTTACTACGACGGCGGAATACCTGTCATAAAGCGCTTTCCTTTCATCCCCTTCGCCGCATTGCGAAGGGGATGAACTATGCCCGTCATTCCCCTGTCATGTGACAATGGTGTTCCTTCGCGCGTGAATGCACCCCGGCCGCCGCCTGAAAGCGTGGCGCCTTTCGGAGACTGCGTGAATGGACATGGCTCAGGCCTTCGCCCTTGCCTCGGGCGCTCTCGTCGCGACCAATCTCGCGAGCATCCTCATCGCCGGCAGGCGGCTGGATGCCACGGGCGCAACGCCGGACCTGCGCAAGAAGCCGCCGGTCTCCATCGTCATCCCCGTTCGCGGCATCGAAAATTTTACCGGCGAAACGCTGGAGCGCGCCTTCCGCCTCTCCTGGCCGCGCTACGAATTGCTGTTCTGCGTCGCCCACGGCAACGATCCGATCATCCCGCTCATCGAAAAGACCGCCGCCGCCCATCCCGAAATCGAAATGCGCATCCTCGTCGGCGATGACCGGATCAGCGCCAACCCGAAGCTGAACAATTGCGTGAAGGGCTGGCAGGCCGCCCGGCACCACTGGGTGATCCTTGCCGATTCCAATGTGCTGATGCCCGCGGACTACATCCAGCATCTCATGGGCAGCTGGCGCAGCGATTCTGGCCTCGTCTGCTCCACGCCGCTCGGCTCGCGGCCGGAGGGTTTCTGGGCGGAGGTGGAATGCATGTTCCTCAACACCCAGCAGGCGCGCTGGCAATATGCCGGCGAGGCTGTCGGCCTGGGCTTCGCGCAGGGCAAGAGCATGCTCTGGTACAAGCCGATGCTCGATGCGAATGGCAGCATCCATGCTCTCAATGCCGAAATCGCCGAGGATGCCGCCTCCACCAAGCTGGTGAACCGGCTTGGCCTGAAGGTCCACCTGGTATCCGCTCCGTTCGAGCAACCGCTCGGCCGCCGCACCGAGCAGGAGATCTGGTCACGCCAGGCCCGCTGGTCGCGCCTGCGCCGCGTCACCTTCCCGAGCTTCTTTGCGCCGGAAATTCTTCTGGGCGTGCTGCCGCCATTGCTGCTCGCACTCGTCGCCGTCGCGCTGGGCGACCTGGCGCTCCTGCCCACCGTCCTGATGGTGCTCGCCGGCATCTACCTGCCGGAACTCGCCCTTGCACGGTTCAAGGGCTGGCATCTCTCGCGCTGGTCCGTGCCGGCGATGATGGCGCGCGATATCATGATGCCCGCCATCTGGCTGCGCGCCTGGATCGGTGGCACCATCGACTGGCGCGGCAACACGATGACGATCGGCACCAACGCATCCGAACTGAAGGAAGCCCCGGCGGGATCCTGACCCGCCCGTCAGGCCTTCGCGCGCAAGCCATCCAGCACGGTACGGAAGCCGCGCACAGCGCGTTTCGAGGTATCCTCCGGATCGTCCGAATTGGCGATCCACAACGCCGCATGGCTGCTGGCGCCATTGATCAGGCGGGCGGCGGCTTCGGTGTCGATCTCGGCCATCGTTCCCTCCGCCTTCAGATGATCTATGCTGCGGCTGAGTGCGGCGATACAGCCGCGGCTGGTCGGCCATTGCGAGACGTCGCCCAGCACCGCCGGCCCATCGCGGAACATGATGCGCTGGATTTCCGGCTCCAGCGCCATCTCGATATAGGCGACGCATTCATCGACAAAGCCCTGCCAGCGGTTCGGCGCAGCCGCCGAAATACGGTTGAGCCGCACCGTCATCTCCGCGTCGATTTCACGCATCACGGCTTGAAGCAACCCCTTCTTGTCGCCGAAATGATGGTAGAGCGCGCCGCGCGTCAGCCCTGCGCTTGCCGTAAAATCATCCATGGACGCATCGGCATAGCCGACGGTGCCAAAGGCCTTGCGGCCGGCGGCAATCAGCTTTGCCCTTGTTTCGGCAATCATTTCCTCGCGCGGCTTGCGCATGGCGCCTCCTATTCACATACGTCGCGTATTTTATTTGACATACGCCTCGTATGCAACTATTTCCTGGATATACGCCACGTATGTAAGTGGTGGAACCGCCCGTTTACAGGAGCAGGCCATGTCCAACCCGTACAAGGAAATTTTCAGCGTGCCGGGAACCAAGGGGTTCTCCGCCGCCGGCTTTCTCGCCCGCCTTCCCATTGCCATGGCGCCGATCGGCATCGTCGCCATGCTGTCGCAGACCCATGGTGAATATTGGCTCGCCGGCGCCGTCTCGGCGACCTATGCGCTGACCAACGCCCTCATCGCCCCGCAAATCTCCCGCGCCGTCGACCGCTACGGCCAGTCGGCGGTGCTGATGCCGACGACCATCGTCTCCGTCATCGCCTTCCTCACGCTGATTGCCGCCGCAAACCAGGGTTGGCCGGTCTGGACGCTGTTTGCGTCCGCGCTGCTTGCCGCCGCCATGCCCAGCATGCCCGCCATGCTGCGCGCCCGCTGGACCGAACTCTTCCGCGACCGCCCGGAACTCAACACCGCCTTCGCCTTCGAATCGGCGGCCGACGAGCTGGTCTATATTGCCGGCGCGTCGCTCTCGGTCGGCCTCGCCGTCGCGCTCTTCCCGGAAGCCGGCATGCTGATCAGCACCGCCTTCCTGGCGCTCGGCACCCTCGCCTTCGTGCTCCAGCGGAGCACAGAACCCGCTGTTCGCCACGTCGCCGGCAGCGCGCCGCAGAAGTCGGCTATTCGCCTGCGCCCGATCCAGATCATCACGCTCGCTCTCGTCTTCGTCGGCGCCACTTTCGCCACGGCCGAAGTCAGCGCGGTCGCCATCACCAAGGATCTCGGCCAGCCGAATGCCGCAAGCCTCGTCATCGGCGTCTATGCCATCGGCTCCTTCGTCGTCGGCCTCGTGCTCGGTGCTCTGAACCCGAAACTGGCCTTGCCGAAGCAGCTGATGATCGCCGTCACCATTCTGGCGCTCACGGCACTGCCGCTGCCCTTCGCCGGCACGGTGCCGCTGCTGGCCATCGCCGTCTTCGTCAGCGGCATCGCCATCTCGCCCACCTTCATCACCGCCTTCGGCATCGTCGAACGCCGTGTGCCCGAGGCCATGCTGACGGAAGGCGTCACCTGGGTCACGACCGGCATCGGGATCGGCATGGCGCTCGGTGCCTTCGTCGCCGGCTGGGCCGTCGATACCTTTGGTCCGCACAACGGCTTTTGGGTCTCCGTCGCAGCCGGCCTCAGTGCCGCGCTCACCATCGCGCTCGGCCAACGATCGCTGGCCGGCGAGGATTGCGCCAGCGGCATCTGCCCGCTGCCGCAGGCCGCGGAATAGGACAGCAAGGCCCGGCCACCGCGCCGGGCCTTCACGCCCACGGCTTGACGCCATCGCGCCGCACCGGTAACGAGCATTCCAAGGTTTCAGATACCTGCCGCTCGCAGACGTAAGTCCCGGTGAAATCTGATCTTCGACGACCCCGACCCTCGAAGCATTTCGTGCGGCAGGTAATGCGAGCCCCTCCCTCTTATCGGAATGCATATGAGGAGAGCGGGATGTCGCAAGACCATTCCAACCTATTTCTGACCGCGCCGCTCGGCGCGCTTTTCGCCAGGACGGCAGCCCCCATCGTCTTCGTCATGAGCATGAACGGGCTTCTGACTGTCATGGATGCCGTGATGCTCGGCCTCTATGCCGGGCCGGAGGCCGTCGCCGCCGTCACGGCGGTCTTTCCCATCTTCATGCTGCTGGTGGCTCTCGCCACCCTCGTCGGCAGCGGCATGGCGAGCCTGCTGGCCCGCCGTCTCGGCGCAGGCGATCTGCCGGCGGCCCGCACCGTCTTCTCTGCCGCCCACTGGCTGGCGCTGGCCCTCGGTGCAGCTTTCATCCTGGCCTTCCTTGCCGTTGGTCCCGCCCTCATCGCCGCCATCGGCAATGGCGCGCCGGTGCTCGAAACCTTGGCCTATCGCTATATCGCGATCGTCGTGTTCTTCTCCCCGTTCCAACTGCTGCTGGCGGTCAATGTTGATGCGCTTCGCTGCGAAGGGCGCGTCGGGCTGATGGCGCTGGCGAGCCTCTTCGTCTCGCTCGCCAACCTCGCCTTCAACTATATCCTGATCGTGGGGCTCGATCTCAGCGTCACCGGCTCCGCGCTCGGGACCGTGCTGGCGCAACTGTTGGCGCTCGGCATTCTCGTGCTGTTCAGGACTGTCGGGAAAACGAACCTGCGCCTTACGGATATCATGGGCAAACCATCCCGCCTGTCCGAACAGACACGAGACATCCTGGCGCTCGGCGCGGCGCAAAGCCTCGGCTTCATCGGTCTTGCGCTCGTCTCCTCCGCGGTCATCGCCGCCCTGCAAATCTCGGCAGGTAGCGCATACGAAACCCTGGTCACGGCCTACGGCATCGTCACCCGCATCCTGACCTTCGCCTATCTCCCGCTGCTCGGCATGAGCCAGGCCGTGCAGACGATCCTCGGCAACAATCATGGCGCCGGCCTGACGCAGCGCGCCAATGCGGTGCTGCGCCTCGGCCTCGCCGCCGTCCTCATTTATTGCCTCGGCATCGAGATGCTGCTCGTCGCACTGCCTGGCCAGATCGCCAGCCTGTTCGTCTCGGATGCGTCCGTCATCGCCGCCGTCACCCGCATCATGCCCATCATGGCGGCGCTCTATATCGTCTCCGGACCGCTCATGGTCGTCGCCGGTTCTTTCCAGGCGATCGGCGATGCCAAACGCGCGGCCCTGCTGAGCCTCGCAAAGCCCTATCTCTTCACCATGCCGCTGGTGCTTGCCCTAACCACGCTGTTCGGAGAAAGCGGCATCTGGTTCGCCATGCCGGCGGCGGACGGGCTAATGCTTGCCCTTACGGCCATCACGTTACGGCAAGCGACGGCACGCACTGCCAGCCAATAAAAAACCGCCCGGCGCTTGCTGCACCGGGCGGTTCTTAAAACGGGATTTCTACACTCAGACGAGGCGGCTCTGTTCCAGCGCCGCCTCGACGAAGCTCGCGAAGAGCGGGTGCGGATCGAGCGGACGGCTCTTCAGTTCCGGGTGGTATTGGACGCCGATGAACCACGGATGATCCGGATATTCCACCGTCTCCGGCAGCACGCCATCCGGCGACATGCCGGAGAAGACGAGGCCGCAGTTTTCGAGCTTCTGCTTGTAGTCGACATTCACCTCGTAGCGATGGCGATGGCGCTCGGAAATATCCGTCGAACCATAGATGTCGGCGATCTTCGTGCCGCCCTTGAGCGCCGCGCGGTAGGCGCCGAGGCGCATCGTGCCGCCGAGATCGCCCGAAGCCGAACGCTTCTCCAGGTCGTTACCCTTCACCCATTCCGTCATCAGGCCAACGACCGGCTCGGCCGTCTTGCCGAATTCGGTGGACGAGGCCTTCTCGATGCCGGCGAGGTTGCGGGCCGCTTCGACGACCGCCATCTGCATGCCGAAGCAGATGCCGAAATACGGCACCTTACGCTCGCGGGCAAAGCGCGCCGCGTTGATCTTGCCCTCGGAACCACGCTCGCCGAAACCGCCGGGAACGAGAATGCCGTGCACCTTCTCCAGATAGGGCGCCGGGTCCTCCTTCTCGAAGACTTCCGACTCGATCCATTCGAGCTTGACCTTGACGTGGTTGGCGATGCCGCCGTGATAGAGCGCCTCGATCAGCGACTTGTAGGCGTCCTTGAGGCCGGTATATTTGCCGACGATGGCGATCGTCACCTCGCCCTCGGGCGTCTTGATGCGATCGGACACGTCCTGCCAGGCTTCCAGGCGCGGCTTCGGCGCCGGCTCTATGCCGAAGGCGGCCAGCACCTCGTCGTCGAGGCCTTCCTTGTGATAGGCGAGCGGCACGTCGTAGATCGAGGACACGTCGAGCGCCTGGATCACGGCCGTTGCGCGCACGTTGCAGAACAGCGACAGCTTCTTGCGCTCGGCTTCCGGGATTTCACGGTCGGCGCGCACCAGAAGGATGTCCGGGTGGATGCCCATGGCCTGCAGCTCCTTGACGGAGTGCTGCGTCGGCTTGGTCTTCAGCTCGCCGGCGGCCGGAATATAGGGCATCAGCGTCAGGTGAACATAGACGGCGGTGCCGCGCGGCAGATCATTGCCGAGCTGGCGGATCGCTTCCATGAACGGCATCGCCTCGATGTCGCCCACCGTGCCGCCGATCTCGCAAATGACGAAATCGTAGTCGTCATTGCCTTCGGTGACGAAGTTCTTGATCTCGTTGGTGACGTGCGGAATGACCTGCACGGTCGCGCCGAGATAGTCACCGCGGCGTTCCTTGTCGATGATGTTCTTGTAGATGCGACCGGTGGTGATGTTATCGGTCTTGGTGGCCGAGCGGCCGGTGAAGCGCTCGTAATGGCCGAGGTCGAGGTCGGTTTCCGCGCCGTCGTCGGTGACGAACACCTCGCCGTGCTGCGTCGGGCTCATGGTGCCCGGGTCGACATTGAGATAGGGGTCCAGCTTCCGCAGGCGAACGCGGTAACCGCGGGCCTGAAGGAGAGCTCCGAGTGCAGCGGCTGCGATGCCTTTTCCGAGGGAAGAAACCACGCCGCCTGTGATGAATACATATCGCGCCATGGGAGTCACCGCATACCTTTTCAAAATCAACCACGCCACCGAAAAATCACTTTGCCCGTGATTTCGGAAGTCGCAATCGGCGTTTTACACAGAAGAAGGCCGGTTGGTGTGACCCAACCGGCCGGTTTGTTTTTTACGTTTGCGGCTTACTGGCCGCTGGGAACGCCGGCATTGCCGCCCGTGCCCGTCGTGGCGCCACCCGTAGTACCGGTGCCCGTCGTCGTGGTGGTGTTGCCGGTGCCGGTTGCGGCGCCGCCTTCGGTCGGAACGGCGTCGGTGCCGGTCGTCGCGGGTGTCTGATTGGTCGTGTTGTTCTGGGTGCCCTGCTCCGGCTTCTTTTCGCCGCCGAGGGAATCGAGAACGCCGCCCGTGCCCGTCGTGCCGGGGATACGGTCGAGAATGTCGGTCGGCTGCGATTCCCAGCGGGCGATGATGCCCATGCCGAGCGCCAGAACGAAGAACAGCGTGGCGAGGATCGCGGTCGTGCGCGTCAGGGCATTGGCCGTGCCGCGCGCCGACATGAAGCCGGAGCCGCCGCCGATGCCGAGGCCGCCGCCTTCCGAGCGCTGGATCAGCACGACGCCGATCAGCGCGACGACGACCATGAGATAGATGACGAGCAAGATGGTCTGCATGTTTAAGGATCCCGGCCAGACGGCCCAAAATTCAGGTTTGCGGCTCAATATACCAAGCCGTGCGCCATTCCAAGCCCCAGCCGGCGTCTGCCCGCCCTTTTCCGGGCAGGCAAACGATCAGCACAGGACTCAGGCCGTCAGCGCTTCGTATGCGCGGTAGATGGCAAGGAAGTCGTCGGATTTCAAGCTCGCACCGCCGATCAGTGCGCCGTCGACATTGGCGACACCCATCAATTCTTTCGCGTTGCCGGGCTTGACCGAGCCGCCATAGAGGATGCGCATCTTCGCGCCTTCACCTGCAAACCGGCTCTTGAGTTCGGCGCGCATAAAGGCGTGCGCCTCCTCCACGTCGGTTGCTGTTGGCGTAAGACCGGTGCCGATCGCCCAGACGGGCTCATAGGCGATGACCGTGTTTTCCGCCGTCGCACCATCCGGCACGGAGCCTGCGAGCTGCGTCTTCAGAACGTCCAGCGTCTTGCCGGCCTTGCGCTCGTCGCCGGTCTCGCCGATGCAGATGATGGCGACGAGGTCGCTCGCATAGGCGATCTCCGCCTTGGCGCGCACGAGCGCATCGCTTTCCTTGTGGTCGGTGCGGCGCTCGGAATGGCCAACGATGACATGGGTGCCGAAGCAATCGGCGATCATTTCGGCCGAGATGTCGCCGGTGTGGGCGCCGGAGGCCTTTTCATGGCAATCCTGTGCGCCGATCTGCAAAGGGCTGTCGGTAGAGAGCGCCGTCGCCACATAGAGCAAAGTTGCCGGGGGGCAGATCAGTGTCTCGACCTTGTCGGAAAGCGGTCCCATCACGCCTTCGGCCATCGCCTTGATCTGGTCGAGCGATGCGCGCGTGCCGTTCATCTTCCAGTTTCCGGCAACAAGCGGGGTTACGTCCGGTGTCATGAGGCCTCCCTATCCCTAAAATTCCGTCGGCTTGCGGCGTAGCAAATCGAAGCCCCCAAGAAAAGCCGTCCCATGGCCAAGCGAATTCGAATATGCATAGGATATGATCCGTTCCTGCTCATATCGCGATCGGCGCATGAGGAAGGCGAAAGGGGCACATGCTTCCCTCGAGACTGGTCATCCTCCTCTTCCTGGCGGTGCTGCTTTCGGCCGGCAGCGCCGGCGCACAGGACTCGGCCAATGCCGGCGGCCAGACGCGCGGTCTGATGCCCATCAAGACCGGGGTGGAAAAGATCACGGCCGGCAATACCCTGACGGTACCCGCCGCCTCCTTCAAGCGCATGGCGCTGGTCATCGGCATGTCCGCCTACACCTCGATCTCGCCACTGAAGAACACCGCCTCCGATGCCCGCGCCGTTGCCGACATGCTGCAACGCCTCGGCTTCACGGTGGACCTCGCCGTCGATGTTCCGCTCGTGCAGATGCAGGATACGGTCACGGCCTTTTCGCGCAAGGTGGAGACCGCCGACATCGCGCTCGTCTATTATGCCGGCCATGGCGTTGAGGCGGCGGGCGAAAACTATCTCGTGCCCATTGATATCAAGGTCGATGACCCCGCGAAGATCCCCGATCAGGCCGTCAGCCTGTCGTCGGTTCTGCGCAGCGTCGAGCGGGCGCGCAAACTGCGCGTCGTCATTCTCGATTCATGCCGCAACAATCCCTTTCCGACACTGCCCGGCGTGGTGGCGGCCAATGGCGCGACGCTCGGCGGCGACGGGCTCGCCGCGCCGGATCCGTCACGCGGCATGCTGGTGATCTATGCCGCCGAAGGCGGCAAGGTGGCGCTGGATGGGGACGGCGAGCACAGTCCCTTCGCCACCGCGATCCTCGAAAACCTGCCCAGGCCGAATGTCGAGATCGGCCTCGTCTTCCGCCAGGTGCGTGATCGCGTCATGGCGCTCACCGCCAATCGCCAGCAGCCGCATTTCTACGGCTCCCTGTCGGGTGCCCCCTATTTCCTCGCCGGCGAGGACGCCGCCGTCGCCGATGGCGGCGACAAGGCCTCGCAATGGCAGGCGCTGAAGCCCGACCAGGAGGTGCAGCTCGCCGCCCTGGCGGGCGAGGGCAATACGCGCGCCATGCTCGGCCTCGGCTATATGGCGCTGACACCGGACACGAAAAAATTCCAGCCCGAAAAAGCCTTCGAATTCTTCAGCAAGGCGGCCGCCGCTGGCGATGCCGAAGCCATGTTCGAACTCGGCAAACTGCATGAAAAGGGCATCGGCACGGCGCAGAACGTGCCGGAGGCGATCAAACTCTACCAGCAGGCCGCCGATCTCGGTTTCGCCGACGCGATCAACGATCTCGGCTTCCTCTACTATCAGGGCGCAGAGGGTCTGCCGCGCAATCCGAAAAAGGCCGTCGAGCTCTTCATCCGCGCCGCGGACCTGCGCCACCCGCAGGCGATGTTCAACGTCGCGGCGTTGATCGACGACGGGCTGGTGCCGGGCAAGACGCCAGAGGATGCGGCCAACTATCTCTATCAGGCGCTGCGCTCCGGCGTGGACGACGTTCTCCAGCAGCTCTCCACGCGTCCAACCATGTTCAAGCCGGAAACGCGCAAGGCGCTGCAAGCAGAACTCAGCCGCAACAAATTCTACAAGGGCACCATCGACGGCGACATCGGCGCGGGCACCCAGCGCAGCATGCGCATGGCCTTCGGCGATCCGGAATAACAAGAGAAGGAAGGCATGATCAAATCGGCTTATCTGCGTTCGATCCACGCCGCGCTGCTGGCGGGCGCACTCACCCTCACGGCCATTCCCGACGTCCAGGGACAGACGAGTCCGGGCCGTGGCTCGACGGCCTCCCACACCAGCAGCGACGCCACTTCGACCGCCGTTGCCGTGCCAACCGACTATCTCACATCCTCCATCGTCAAGAATATCAACGGCGCACGCGACGAATGCGCCCGCTACGATCCCGTCTATCGCATCGACTGTCTACGCCAGCGTCTTGCAGATATCGCCCATCGCATCCCGTCCGGCCCCGCCTATGCCGAAGCGCGCCAGATCATCAGCCGTGCCTCCAGCAAGCTCGGTCGCATCCAGTCGGGCATCACGGACGCGAAGGCACCGCGCCAGCGTTCTCGAGCCAATCCGAGGCTCAAGCAGACGAAGACCTATGCCGCGGTCAAGCGGGAAAAATTGAGCAAGGCGATGGAGCAGGCACGGCAGGTGATCGACGAAGCGTCAACGCAATTGCTGCGCGCCGCCGAAAACTCGGAGAAACGCGCCAGCCACTATCAGCAGATCGCCGCCGCGCTCGATTCGACGAAGGTGCTTCTGCGCTCGTAAAAATCTTACTGGGCAAACAGCCAGTTCAGCGTTTCCCGCCAGTCGGTCATGCGCACCGGCGTGCCGTGGCCGCCTGTTTGGAACAGCACGAAGCGCGTGGGTATGCCGGCCTTGCGCAACTTGCGAAACACCGCGATCTGGTCGTTCGCCGCATAGACGCTGTCGCTGTCGCCATGGGTGAAGAAAACCGGCAGCTTGGCCTTGAAGGCCGGCGTCTTGGCATAGTCGCCATCCGCCGCCCCGCCCATCAGCACCATGCCGGAGAGGCTTTTGACCGCATCGGGATCGCGCACGACGCGGGCGCAGATGAAGCTGCCCATCGAGGCGCAGGCCAGAATGACCGGCGCATCCGGCGACAGCGCCTTGGCGCGCAGGATCAGCCCGGAAATGCGCGCAGCGCCAGCATCGTCGAAGGACGGCACGCTCGGCGCATAATAGACACCGCTCCCCCGCACCGCGAGGTTCTTCAGCCGGTTGAAATTGCCGCCGAAACTCCAGTCGTTGCTGCCGAGCCGCCGGTCGCCGCCGCGGCCATGGATGAAGATGACCGTGAAGGCCGCCCCCTCGCCCTTGCCGGTCATCGTCACGTCGATCGGCCCGGCCGGTGTGTCGATCGTCGCATTCTGCTGCGCCTTCTTCACCGCCGTCGAGACATAAGAGGATTTCACCCGGCGTTCAGGCACCTGGTCGCGGCCGTTTATGTCGCGCATTTCCTGATAATCGACGACGCTCAGCGCACCGTCATCCGTCGTCTCGACCACTGTGCCATAGGAAAACAATTCGTCCTTCCATGCCTGGAGCGTCACCGCCGCCGCATCCTGAACGGCCATGCCGGCAAAGAGCGCGGCGAAAACCAGCCTTTTCAGGCAATGAACTGTGGACTGACGCATGAACGGAGGCTCCTTGGGGCCCGCGATACTTGCCATCCACCCGCCCGCAACGCAATCCTTGGCACAGCGGTTGGCGCGGCTTGACGATCGACGGACACGGGGACGCTGCATTAAAGCGGTAAAAGACGATACATGACGGCTGTCCGGCGAAAGCCCGGCGTTGCCCTCTGCCATCGCGAAATTTCCCTAAATCTGGCAGAGTCGCGAGTGATTCGCCGACCATCCCTTTTGCGCCAGACGCCGATCCCCCAGGGATCGGCGGGGTAAGCTGGCAAACGGAACAAACTCTGAACAGCCCATGCAAGACGACAACAACGATCTCTTCGCCAACATGCCTTCCGAGCCCGAGCGCCAGCCGGCAAAGCCGGTTGAAAAGCCCGTTGCAGCCGCGCCCGAACCGGCCCGCGAGGCCCGCCCGCCGCTGAGCGAAGGGTCCGGTGGCTATGACGCCTCGGCGATCCGCGTTCTGGAAGGCCTCGAGCCGGTGCGCATGCGCCCCGGCATGTATATCGGCGGCACGGACGAGAAGGCGCTGCACCACCTCTTTGCCGAAGTCATCGACAACTCGATGGACGAGGCCGTGGCCGGCCACGCCAATTTCATCGACGTCAATCTCGATGCCGAGGGTTTTCTGACGGTCACCGACAACGGCCGCGGCATCCCGGTGGAAAACCACCCGCAGATGCCGGGCAAGTCCACCCTCGAAGTCATCCTCACGGTGCTGCATGCCGGCGGCAAGTTCGACGGCAAGGCCTATGAGACCTCGGGCGGTCTGCACGGCGTCGGCGTCTCCGTCGTCAACGCGCTGTCCGACCAGCTCGAAGTTGAGGTCGCGCGCAACAAGAAGCTTTACCGCCAGCGCTTTTCGCGCGGCAAGCCGGTCGGCGGGCTCGAAGAACTCGGCGATGTGCACAACCGTCGCGGCACGAAAGTGCGTTTCCATCCGGACCCGGAAATCTTTGGCGCCCATGCACGATTCGATCCCGGCCGTGTCTTCCGCATGGCCCGTTCGAAGGCCTATCTGTTCGGCGGCGTCGAAATCCGCTGGAGCTGCGATCCGTCGCTCCTGCCCGAGGGGTCGGAAACGCCGGAAAAGGCCGTCTTCCACTTCCCCGGCGGCCTGAAGGATTACCTGCAGGCGACGCTCGGCAAGGACTATACCGTCACCCGCGAGATCTTCGCCGGCAAGAGCGAGAAGTCCGGCGGCCACGGCTCGCTGGAATGGGCCGTCACCTGGTATGGCGGCGATTCGCTCATCCATTCCTATTGCAACACCATCCCGACGGCCGACGGCGGCACGCATGAGGCGGGCCTGCGCATCGCGCTCACCAAGGGCCTGAAGAACTACGCCGAGCTGACGCAGAACAAGCGCGCCAAGGATATCACCACCGACGACGTGATGATCTCGGCGGTCGGCATGCTCTCGGTTTTCATCCGCGAGCCGGAATTCGTCGGCCAGACCAAGGACAAGCTCGCCTCGGTCGAGGCGCAGCGCATCGTCGAAAACGCGCTGCGCGACCCCTTCGACCACTACCTCGCCGACAACCCGGCCGAAGCGGCAAAGCTGCTCGAATGGGTGATCGAGCGCGCGGAAGAGCGCATGCGCCGCCGCAAGGAGAAGGAAGTCTCCCGCAAGACGGCGGTGCGCAAGCTGCGCCTGCCCGGCAAGCTCGCCGACTGCTCGCAGAATTCCGCCGAGGGCGCCGAACTTTTCATCGTCGAGGGCGATTCGGCCGGCGGCTCTGCCAAGCAGGCGCGCAACCGCGCCAATCAGGCCATTTTGCCCCTGCGCGGGAAAATTCTCAACGTCGCCAGCGCCGGCCGGGAAAAGCTCGGCGCCAACCAGTTGATCTCCGACCTTGTGCAGGCGCTCGGCTGCGGCACGCGCACGAAATATCGCGAGGAGGACCTTCGTTACGAGCGCGTCATCATCATGACCGATGCCGACGTCGATGGCGCGCATATCGCCTCGCTGCTCATCACCTTCTTCTACCAGGAGATGCCCGATCTCATCCGCGGCGGCCATCTCTATCTCGCCGTGCCGCCGCTCTACCGCCTCAGCCAGGGTGGCAAGACGCTCTATGCGCGCGACGACGGCCATCGCGAAGAACTGATGCGCACCGAATTCAATGGGCGCGGCAAGGTGGAAATCGGCCGCTTCAAAGGCCTTGGCGAAATGCTGCCGGCGCAGCTTAAGGAAACGACGATGGATCCGTCAAAACGCACGATCCTCAACGTCATGATCGACGACGTCGATTTCGAGGGCACGCGCACGGCCGTCGACGACCTGATGGGCACGAAGCCGGAGGCCCGCTTCCGCTTTATCCAGGAACGCGCCGTTTTCGCCGACAACCTCGATATCTGACGGGGTTGCGGTCGGGCCTGGCGCCTTATTTTCGCGGCAATACCCGCCTCTAACCGGCAGCGTTCAACGCGGAAAGGACAGCCATGAAAGCTGCACTCATCGTCATGACGATCATGGGCTGCGACGACAGCGCGACCCAGTGCCACTATATCGATACGGTGCCGAAGAGCTGGCAGACCGTGGCGCTGTGCGATGCCCAGGCCGAGACCTATATCAACCGGCATCAGGACAAGAACTACCCCGTCATCGTCGCCGTCTGCGAAAGCAACAGCGACCGCATGACCGCGGATGTCGCCAAACCTGAAACAGAGGCAAAGCCGGCGGAAACCGCTACGCAGGCCGAAATCCCCGTGCCCGCCGAAACGGCCGAGGCACGGCAGGGCCTTGCGACCCGCACGCTGAATTTCGTGAAGAAGGCCATTCCGGACGCTGCCTCCCTGAAGGCCGCGGTCGTCAAGCCAGTGCGTTACGCCGAAGACGGTTATAGCTGGGTCGTCAAGCGCTTCGCCGACTAGGCGGCTTCTCTGGAAGCAATCAGCGCATAGCTGCGCGCCGTCTGCCGCTGTTCGGCGATCGCCAGTCGCTCGACCAGTTCCAGCATGGACTGGCAGGCCGCATTGCCGGCAGCGCGCGCCCGCGACAGGAGCAATTCGGAGACGGAGAAATCGCTCTCCTCGCCCTTTGCGTCGCGCCGCCAAAGCATGGTCGCTTCGGTGAAGAGCGTGCTGATATCCCGGCCGAGCCCTGCCGTTTCGTAGAGCGCGCGCACCGCAGCCTCGCGGCCGTCGGAGAGGATGGAGCGGACCCGCCGCTCCGCCTGCCCTGAAAGGTTGGTAATGGCAGCCGCGAAAAACTCCGCGCGGCCGGTACACAGAGCATGCATCAGGAAAACCGGCGTCAGGCGTCCCGTCAGGCGCAGGTGCTCGACAAGATCGGGCATTTCAACCGCAGCCACATCTGCGACCATACCGATCGTCGCGACATCACAGGCCTCGCGCGTGATGCGCTCGACACGGTTTTCACCGATCGCCGCCTGGATGAGCCCGAAGCCGGCCAGCGCCGTGCCGATTTTTTCGACCAGCGCCTGGCGGGCATCGCTCGGCAGGTCGTCGCGATCGAGCAGCAGCGCGCGGATCTCCGCATCGTCGCCGAGACGCTCGGCAATGCGGCAAAGGCTGCGGCGCGACAGCACCGCGCCTTCGTTTTCCATGAGCGCCAGCACATCCGGCGCGTCGCCGACTTCGGCCATGGCGGCGCAAACGGCGCGCGAAACATAGCTGCGATGCGCGATCAGCATGCGCGTCACATCGCTGCCTTTTGCAGCGAGATCGACGAGATCCGCATCCGTCAGCAGCGACGAACACAGAATGATTCGCGCGGCGATTTCCGGTTGGTCTTCGGCCAGCGGCAGGATGACGGCGCGCGGCGCATCCTCGCATTCGGCCAGTGCCTCTGCCAGCGCCAGCCGCACTTTCGGCGCGGGATCGTCAAGAAGGAATATCATCGCCATTTCGGCGGCGCGGCGATCATCGGGCGCGATACGCGCCTTTGCGTAAGCCTTCGCCAACACACTGGCAGCCTTCGCCCTATCGGCTGCCCGCGCTGTCTCGACCCAACGAAGAAAAGCATGAACGATCAATGGACGCCCCAAACGCCTGCACTAAGCTACTGACACCACGTTAGCGCCAAAGTGTTTAAGATTGGTTCACCATATCCATTAACGGACCGGTCATTGCCAGAAGCGGCCTCAAAGCCCTATGAAAAGCCATGACACCGCTTCCCCGTGCCCTGCTCTGCCTCGCCTTCGATCAGCCGATCCCTGCCAACCGGCACGGCGTGCTGATCCCCGCCGCGCGGATCGATGAAACGGACATCCGCGGCGCCATCGTCGTGGTCGAGACCGACTCGGATATCGCCACGCTTCAAAATGCCCTCATCGCCGGCGCCGCGATGATCGCCCTCAACGGCTGCCGCACAGGCGCTGATCTCCAGCGCCTCGCCACATTGCTATCAGTCACCGAGGCAGAGATTGGCCACCCCGAGGGCAGCACTCCGATCCTAGCCATGACCGACGGCATCCTTCCCGCCCCCGCCGCACGGGAAAGCCTCGCGGGAAAATCGCGGCGCCTCGCAGGCTTGGCCTGGAACCAGAGGGCGCTCGCACTGACCCTCGGCGCCACACGGACAAGAACGCGATCCGGCGAATGGACCGCTCCTTTCGCCACCGCCCGCGCCGCCACGCTTTTAACCGCCGCAACAGCCGACGTGCCCGCCTACGATTCGTTCCCGGATATGAATGACGACGCCTTCGTTCCGATCTGCAATCAATCCCGCGCTGATGGCTTCTTCGGCTCCTTTGCGATCAGGGCGGCGCAGATGGAAGCGGTCGAAACGTTATATGCAGGATAGCTACGACGCCGGTCGTGTTCGACGCGCCTCAACGGGGGACACGCATCCGCTCGGCGAGAAAAGCATCACCTTCATTTCGCGCGCAGTTCGGCCCTAAGCTTCAGCGGGCTTGCGCCAAAATGATTGCGGAAGGCTCGGGAAAAGGCCGAAAGACTGTCGAAGCCGCTGCGCAGCGCCACCTCCTGAATGGAGAGCGGCGTGTCACGCACCATGCGCTGTGCCGCCGTCAGCCTGAGGCGCAGATAATATTTGCCCGGCGCCGTCCCAATCCCGCCCGTAAACAGCGTCTCCAGCTTGCGCGTCGAAAAACCGAGACGGCGGGCAAGCGCCGCGATGGTCAGCGGCCGGTCGATCGTGCGCTCCATCAGTCGGATGGCTGAGGCAAGCTCCGGCTGATGTTCGCCAAGCCGGCCGAGTGAGACGAGCGGCTGCGCATCAGTCGCCGCATGGGTCTGGTCGTAAACGAAGACACTCGCCACATCGAGCGCCACGGCAGACCCGAAACGCTCGCGCACCAAATGCAGCATCATGTCGAAGGTCGGCGACGCGCCGCCGGAGGTCCAGAGCGGCCCGTCCGTGACGAAACGGTCGGCGCGCACATTGAGTGCGGGAAAGGCTGCGGCGAAATCCTCCAGCTCCTCCCAATGCGCCGTCGCATCCCGCCCGTCGAGCAGGCCGGAGCGCGCCAGAAGCCAGCATCCTGATTCGATGCCGGCGACGACGCCGAAGCGGCGGGCGATCTTTTTCAGCCGGGCGACAAAGCTGCGGTCCGCATGGCGGTCCTGATTGAAACCGGCGATCAGCATCAGCGCATCGCCGCTGGTCACATCGGCAAAATCCCCATCGACACGGATCTGCACGCCGCAGGTGAGAAGCACCGGCCGGCCCTGTGGCGAAAGGATCTGCCAGCGAAAAACCGGCTCCGGCACGACGCGGTTGGCCGCGCGCATCGGGTCGAGCACCGAGGCGAGCGACATGATTGATGACTCCGGCAAAAGCACGATCGTAACGTCGAGCGGCCCGTGACGCGTCGCTTCTTTTTTCATGTGGAAATAGTCAAAAAAGATGCGCCTTATGTCAATCGGCAAAATGCCGTTCGGGCATGATCGGCCTTACAGGAGATCTGGAGATGCAGCCGGATTGTGGTGAGAGCCCCTGTACCCCGAACACCCTGATCCGCAATTTACCGGAACGGGTTGGCGAGCCGACAAGGCGGACCAACCCGTTTTTTTTGCTCTTTCCGTTTTAAAATCAAACATTTTACGAAGGCGTGGGAACACAGTTCTGCTTCGGGCGTTGTATCTCCGAACAACACGAAAGGTTCTCCCATGTTGAAGCTCAAGACAGGCCTTGTCGCCGGCGCTCTCTCCCTCATGATGGCCGTGACGTCGGCCATCCCGGCGCAGGCGATTACCTTTGCCCGCGTGCCCGTTCCGGAGGTGACCTCTGTCGAAAAGGTGCAGTATCGTTATGAACGCCGTGACCGTCGCGAGCGTCGCGCCGAACGCCGCTGGCATGGGCATCACGGCTATCGTGACCGCCGCCCAGGTTATCGCCGCCATTCGGATGGTTTCTGGTACCCGCTCGCAGCGTTTGGCCTGGGTGCAGCTATCGGCGGCGCGATCGCCAACCAGCCTTCGGCCGGTGGCTCGCATGCGCAGTGGTGTGCAAACCGCTATCGTTCTTACCGCGCCTATGACAATACGTTCCAGCCGAACTACGGCCCGCGCAAGCAGTGCGTTTCACCCTACTGAGCCAACGGAATGCAGAAACACAAAGGGCAGCCAATCGGCTGCCCTTTCTTTATTTCATGGCGACCCCTGCAGGGCTCGAACCTGCGACATTCTGCTTAGAAGGCAGATGCTCTATCCAGCTGAGCTAAGGGGCCGGATGGGCCCTCAATGGGTCCAGGGCTGCATGCGGTTGAAGCGGAAATTATCGGGATAGGCGCAACGCTTGCGGGTCGCATCCTTCGGCTCGATCAGGCGGAATTCAATGCCGTTACGCTCGGCATAGTCGATCGCCTCTTCGCTGGTCTCGAAGGTCAGCTTGACCTGCTGGTACATGTCGCCGGAGCTCGTGTAACCCATGATCGGGTCGATCGTCCGCGGCTTTTCGGCATCGAACTCCAGAACCCAAAGGTTGGACTTGGCCTTGCCGGACTGCATGGCGGTCTTGGCGGGACGATAGATCTTTGCGGTCATCGAAGCGGCTCCAGAATTCTCGCATAAAGGCACGCCGTTTAGCCGGCGCGCGTCCGAGAATGCATAACCCAGATTCCGTAAAGGGGGAATGACCGGAAAAGCATTTGGCATCGAAACGCCCGCCGATGGTCGGAGTGGAGAGATTCGAACTCCCGACCCTCTGGTCCCAAACCAGATGCGCTACCAGACTGCGCTACACTCCGTCCGTCCCGGCGATGGGGAGATACACGCATCCGCCTGCTGCCGCAACAGCTAAGGACGGATTTTCCATGACTATAAGGATGTGTGCAGCTTTTTACGGCGCTTTGCGCAGCTCATCCACCAACTGGTTTTCGATGCGGTTGCCCGCACGAATGCCGAGGCGCTTCACCGTGCCGCCATTCAGCTCGAGCACGTAGTCGATCGGTCCCTGCGAATCGATGATCGCCTCGGAGAGCGGCTCGGCGTTCTCCTTGATCGCGCGCACCTTGCCGTCCCTGGCAATGAACAGCATGTCGAGCGGGATATAGGTGTTCTTCATCCACATGAAGACCTGGCGCGTCTCGCCGAAGGCGAAGAGCATGCCCTTGTCGTCAGCCATTTCCTGACGGTTCATCAAGCCCTGTTCGCGCTGGCGCGGTGTCAAGGCGAGCTCCACCGTGAAGGCGTGGCTCTTGCCGCCCTTGGTGACGATGGTCAGCGGCTGGGTATCGAATTTTTCTTCGGCAAGGGCGCCGAACGACAGGCAGAGAAAAAGCGCCAGAACGGCGCTTACAAGACGCGCGATAGAGAAATCCCGCGCAATACGCCGCATCAGTGCGCCCTGTTGCCGGGAAGCGGCATGTCGGGATGGATCTCGGCGGCCATCAGCCCCTTGTCGCCATCGCCGAAGCGCACGAGAACGACCTGGCCGGGGCGAAGCTCCGTCAGGCCGAAGCGGCGCAGGGTTTCCATATGAATGAAGATGTCCTCGGTGCCCTCGCCGCGCGTCAGGAAGCCGAAGCCTTTGGTGCGGTTGAACCATTTGACGAGAACGCGCTCGAGCCCGCTGGACGGCGTGACCTGCACATGGGTCTTGACCGGCGGCATCTGCGAGGGATGCACGGCCGTCGACTGGTCCATGGAAAGAATGCGGAAGGCCTGATAACCGCGGTCGCGCTTCTGAATGATCGCGACGACGCGCGTTCCTTCAAGCACCGTCTGGTAGCCATCGCGGCGCAGGCAGGTGACGTGCAGCAGCACATCCTGCATGCCGTTGTCCGGGACGATGAAACCGAAACCCTTGGCGACGTCGAACCACTTGATGACACCGGTGATCTCGATCAAATCGACGGCGTCATTGCTCTGGTCATCACGCTCTGTGATTTCCGTTGAAGACACCCTGTCCACCATGACCTACCAGCCCCTCGATTACGCTTCACATTGAGTTACGGTTAACTGATTCTTGAGGTTCAGAATAACATTGTCCCGATGCGAATGCGCAAGCCCCTTTGAAAGTTTTGCTGGCTGCATTGGTAGGCCGCAAGGCTTGCCTCAAGCTGACAAAAACCTCATCTTTCCGGCGATTCCACATTTTGAGGATATTCCAATGCGTTATCTCCACACGATGGTTCGCGTCAAAGACGTCGACCAGTCCCTACATTTCTACTGCACGCTTTTCGGGCTCGAGGAAGTCCGCCGTTACGAGAATGAAAAAGGTCGATTCACGCTGATCTTTCTTGCCGCGGCCGAGGATGTCGCCACCGCCCGCGAAAAAGCGACGCCTTGCCTGGAGCTCACCTATAACTGGGACACCGAGGACTATGCCGGCGGTCGCAATTTCGGCCACCTCGCCTACGAGGTCGACGATATCTATGCGCTGTGCCAGAAGCTGATGGACAATGGCGTGACGATCAACCGCCCGCCGCGCGACGGTCACATGGCCTTCGTGCGCTCGCCGGATGGCATCTCCATCGAGATTCTGCAGAAGGGCGAAAACCTGCCCGCCGCCGAGCCCTGGGCCTCCATGGGCAATACCGGCGTCTGGTAAGCGGCCGTGGACGCAAGCCCCGGGCAAAGCTTGAGTCCTATATTCAGCCGTACGAACCATCGTTTCGCCGTATTTGACCGGAAAATTCTTAGCCATTCCGGTCAATCGCCAGCGTGAGGGGGCGTCCTGGCCGTTTTCAAGCCGGATTGTCTTCCGTTTTGCGTTTCACGGCTTCACACGCTCCGGCCTTTACATGAGGGGCCGGACCGGTAACATCGCGGCAACCGCAGCCTGTATCCCCTTGTCCCGTCTTGGGCTCTTCGTGCGTGCGGTTGCGACTGTTTGAAGAAATGGCCCGACCGGCGGCAAGACCGGGGGCTCGAACGTCGAAAGCGGGGGAAAGCCTTTGCAGGATATGCAAGGAAAGTGGCTCGGCCTGAAAACGCTGCGGTATGGATTGCTGCTGGCCGTTTCGGTTGCCACACTCTCGGGCTGCGTTTCCGCAGTCTCGAACGATATGCGTGCGGATATGAAGCCCGCGCAGGAAAGCGATGAAACCGTCGCGGATGCCGGCACGGACGAGACCACGACGCCGGTCACGACCGCCTCGGCCGCAAACGGCACGTCGCAGGGCGCCTATGCGACTGCGAATGCCGGCGATGCCGCTGCCATGAACGCCCAGCAGGCCGAAATGACCGGCGACCGGGCTGATATTGTCATGCAATCGACCACGCTGAATGCCGGCCGGTCGAGCATCTATTCCAACGGCACGCAGGCGGTTGCCACCAGCAATGCCTATTCCACAACGGGCGGCACGAATGCCGCCGTCAACAGCCTCTATGCCGGTGGCGCGCAAACTGCCGATCAATCCGGCCGCCTGCCCGTCGAGGACATGCCTCCGGTCGACTCGGCCACGCAACAGCAGAAGCTCGAAACACTGGGCGACGAACAGTCCGCCGTGCTGCCGGAAAACGTGCCGATCCCCAAGACGGCGCGCATGGCGCTCGTCAACGAGGCGGCAAGCGGCAACGCGGCCGACATGGCCCTTGCCAGGGAAGCAGACGATGGCGCAATGCGCCAGGCCGCGCTCGGCCAAACGCAGGCGAAGAGCCAGCCGCGCAAGACGCTGACGCTCGCCTCGCTGTTCAGCGGCAAGCGCGATGCCAAGGCGCAGTTCGACGGCGAGCGTTTCTCCGAACAGCCGCGCCGCGTTCTCAACCGCGATACTGCCGGCACCACGCAGAAGGCTTCGCTCGGCACCCTGCCCGGCGTTTCCACCGCCAATGCGATGTTCTCGACCCATCATTCCGAGGCTGACGAGGTCGAGGACGATGCGCCACAGTTCAAGGAAGTCGCCTCGCTTGCCGGTCTCGCACGCCTTGCGCCGAACGGCCTCTGGCTGCAGACCGAAAAGGTGAAGACCGGCTGTTTCAAGCCGGAACTGCTGCAGGTGCTGAAGACCATCGAGAAGCACTACGACAAGCCGATCATCGTCACATCAGGCCTGCGCGACCTGAAGGTCAACCGCGCCAAACAATCGCTGCACACACGGTGCGAAGCGGCGGATATCCAGATTGCCGGCGTCTCGAAATGGGAGCTTGCGGAATATCTGCGCAGCATGCCCGGCCGCGGCGGCGTCGGCACCTATTGCCATACCGAATCCGTGCATATCGATATCGGCGAGGAGCGCGACTGGAACTGGCGCTGCCGCCGGCGCAAGTGATCCACAGGCCCTAAGCCTCTGGAAACGAGCGGTTTTCCCGCCTCTTGAAGCCGCCTTCGGGCGGCTTTTCATTTTTTTGTCACAAGCACCTTTTCCCGCTTGCGGAAGGCAAAACGCCCTTCTATAAGACGCCCACCGCACGCGCCCTTCGTCTATCGGTTAGGACGCCAGGTTTTCATCCTGGAAAGAGGGGTTCGACTCCCCTAGGGCGTGCCACGGTTCCCTCCCCTTGAAACCCTTGTCTTTCAACGCAAAGCGTCCGCATTCGCACCTTTGAAAAAGTTGCGTCCAACGCGATTTTTCGGCTTGCGCATCCGCCCGCGCCCGACTAGAAGACGCCCACCGCACGCGCCCTTCGTCTATCGGTTAGGACGCCAGGTTTTCATCCTGGAAAGAGGGGTTCGACTCCCCTAGGGCGTGCCACGGTTTTTTCCCAAACCACTTGATTTGCCTGTTTTCGCCGCCGGCGGCATCGCTTGGTTTTTCGCATGAAAAAACTCGAAAAATCCTGCATTTAGGGCTTGCGCGAATCCATCGGCCCGACTAGATAACGCCCACCGCACGCGCCCTTCGTCTATCGGTTAGGACGCCAGGTTTTCATCCTGGAAAGAGGGGTTCGACTCCCCTAGGGCGTGCCACGGTTCTCTCCCATTCATCGCTGAAATCAGCCCGCTCAAAACGCTTTTGCCGTGTCCAGCATGCGGAATTGTATGCGCCGGCTGCCCTGCCAGCTGTCAGCGGAAAGCGTGCCGGCGACGTGCACGGCCTGACCACGCTCCTTCATCAGGAAGATGCCCAGATCCGCATCGGCGGCCCGGAAAGCCATGGCGTCAATGCGCCCGCCATCGGGGCCTTCCAGGCTGACGCGCAGGTGATTGACGCCGACGGGGCGCACGTCGCGGATACGGTGCGCCGGCAGCGCGAAGATCGGCTGCGGATGGCCGGAGCCGTAGGGGCCGGCCTGTTCGAGTTGGTCGGCAAGCGCAAGCGTCGCACCGGTGGCGCTCAGCGCACCGTCGATCTTCAGCGTTTCCACCGCCACGAGATCACGCACCGTGCGCTCGGCCTTCTCCTCGAAGAACGCGCGCAGGCGCCCGAGCTTTTCGCGCTCCACCGTCAGGCCCGCCGCCATGGCATGGCCGCCACCCTTGACCAGAATGCCCTCATCCACGGCGGCGCGCACCATGCGGCCCATGTCGAAACCGCTGATCGAGCGGCCCGAGCCGGTGCCCTTGCCGGAGGGGTCGAAGGCGATGGCGAAGGCCGGTCGGCGGAAGCGATCCTTGAGACGCGAGGCGAGCAGGCCGACGACGCCCGGATGCCAGCCCTCGCGGGCCGTCAGGATCACTGAAGCGCCTTCGCCTGTGCCATATTCCGCCTGCGCCTCGGCTTCCGCCTCCGCCAGCATGGCGGCCTCCATGACCTGGCGCTCGCGGTTGAGATCGTCGAGCTGCTTGGCGATGCGCTCGGCCTCGACCGGCTCATCGATGGTCAGCAACCGGCTACCAAGCGCGGCATCGCCGATGCGCCCGCCGGCATTGATGCGCGGGCCGACGAGAAAGCCGAGATGATAGGGCGTTACCGGCCCGCCGATGCCCGCCTGTTTCAGGAGCGCGGTAAGCCCGGCATTGCCGAGATGGCGCGCCGCGACGAGACCCTTGACCACATAGGCGCGGTTCAGTCCCTTCAGCGGAACGACGTCGCAGACCGTGGACAGCGCCACGAGATCGAGCATGGAGAGCAGGTCGAGGGTTTTGGCCCTGATATCACCACGGTCGCGCAACAGCCGCTGCAACGCCACCAGCACGAGGAAGACGACACCGGCGGCGGAAAGATGGCCCTGCCCCGACAGATCGTCCTCGCGGTTGGGATTGACCAGCGCAAGCGCCGGCGGCAGGTTCTCGCCGACCTGGTGGTGGTCGATGACAACGACGTCGATGCCGCGCTCGCGGGCGACGGCGAGCGATTCGTGGCTCGTCGAGCCGCAATCCACCGTGACGATCAGTTGCGCGCCGCGCTCGATCAGCTGCCCGATGGCATTCGGGTTCGGCCCGTAGCCTTCGAAAATGCGGTCGGGAATGTAGATTTCCGCTTCGACACCGAAATGCGCCAGGAAGCGGTAGAGCAGCGCCGAGGACGACGCGCCGTCCACGTCGTAATCGCCAAAAATCGCCACGCGTTCGCGCCGCTCGATGGCGCGCGCCAGCCGCTCCGCCGCGGCTTGGCAGTCCATTAGGCTATAGGGTTCCGGCATCAGCCGGCGCAGCGTCGGGTCGAGGAATTCGAGCGCATTGTCGAACGGCACGCCTCGGCCCGCCAGCACGCGGGAAATCAGGTCCGGCAGGCCATGGCTCTGGCTCATCGCCAGCGCCCGGTTTTCCCCCGCCTGGTCGAGTCGCGCCACCCAGCGCTGCCCGGTCACCGAGCGCTCCACGCCGAGAAACGCGCGGCTGACGGGGTCTGCGTTTTCCAACATGCTCATTGGCCGCTCCTGCTAGGCCCTAAAAGACCAGTGCCCGCGCTCCGGCGCAAGTCCGGAGGCGGGCACGGATTTGTTGACGGCGAAAAGACGGCAATCAAGCCGTCTTCGGACGCTCGATGCGGATCACCTGCGGTTCGCCGACGAGGTATCCCTCGCCCTTGATGGAGGCGACGGCCTTGCGGACGGAATCTTCCATCGTCGCGTGGGTGACGAGGATGATGGTCTTGGGATCGGTCGATTCGGTGGTCGACTGCGCGCGCTGCACGATCGATTCGAGCGAGATGCCGTTTTCCGCCATATGCTTGGCGATGCTGGCGAAGACGCCCGTGCGGTCTTCCACGGAGAGGCGGATGAAGTAGCCGCCGTGATGCTTGCGGATCTGAGCACGCTTGTAGGGCTGAAGCGCCGCCGCCGGACGGCCGAGCACCGGCACGGTCTGCGCACCCGGCCGGCTCTTCGCGATGTCGGCAATATCGCCGAGCACGGCGGATGCCGTGGCATTGCCGCCAGCGCCGGGGCCGACCATCAGCAACTCGCCGAGAATGTCCGATTCGATCGCAACCGCATTCGTCACACCATCGACCTGCGCGATCACGCTGTCGAGCGGCACCATGGTCGGGTGCACGCGCTGTTCGACGCCGGTATCGGTCTTCTGCGCCACGCCGAGCAGCTTGATACGGTAGCCAAGATCGGCCGCCGCCCGGATGTCGTCGATCGAGATGTTGGTGATGCCCTCGAGATAGATGTCATCGGCCGAAATCTTCGTGCCGAAGGCGAGCGTCGTCAGGATCGACAGCTTGTGCGCGGTGTCGTTGCCCTCGATGTCGAAGGCAGGGTCCGCTTCGGCATAGCCGAGACGCTGGGCTTCCTTCAGGCAGGCCTCGAAGGATAGGCCTTCCTTCTCCATCTTGGTCAGGATGTAATTGCAGGTGCCGTTCATGATGCCATAGACGCGCGAAATCGTGTTGCCCGTCAGGGACTCTCGCAGTGCCTTGATAACCGGGATGCCGCCGGCGACCGCCGCCTCGTAGTTGAGGATGCAGCCGTTCTGTTCGGCAATACCGGCCAGCTCGACGCCGTGGGCAGCCAGCAGCGCCTTGTTGGCGGTCACGACATGCACGCCGCGCGACAGTGCCGCCTTGACGGCCGAATAGGCCGGATCGCCCGATCCGCCCATCAGTTCGACGAAGACATCGATCTTCGCATCGCGGGCAAGTGCGACGGAATCATCGAACCATTCGGCGGCGGACAGGTCGACGCCACGATCGCGCCCCTTGGAGCGCGCGGTAATCGCGACGATCTCGATCGGCCGGCCGCAGGTCGTCGTTAGCATGTCCCTGCGTTCGACGAGAATCTTCGCGAGCGAGGCACCAACGGTCCCCAAGCCCGCAATGCCGATCTTCAGGGCATCAGCCATGGTCATGTCCTATGTTTGGATAAAAGCCCTCCGCTGGAAACGCGGAGGGCGGATTGTTTTAGCGATGGGCGTTCAGCGAGATGACGTTGTGCATCGTCTCGTCGGCCGTGGAAAGGAACTTCTTGATATTGCGCGCCGCCTGGCGGATGCGGTGCTCGTTCTCGACGAGCGCGAGGCGGACGTAATCGTCGCCCATTTCGCCGAAGCCGATGCCGGGCGCAACCGCCACATCCGCCTTCTCGACGAGCAGCTTGGAAAACTCCAGCGAGCCGAGGTGACGGAACTTTTCCGGGATCTTTGCCCAGGCGAACATGGTCGCGGCCGGCGGCGGAACCTCGAAGCCCGCCTTGCCGAAGGTGTCGACCATCACGTCGCGGCGGCGCTTATACACATTGCGCACTTCCGCGATATCAGAGCCGTCGCCGTTCAGCGCATGGGTCGCCGCCACCTGGATCGGCGTGAACGCGCCGTAGTCGAGGTAGGATTTCACGCGCGTCAGCGCGGCGATCAGGCGCTCGTTGCCGACGGCAAAGCCCATGCGCCAGCCGGGCATGGAGAAGGTTTTCGACATGGAGGTGAATTCCACCGCCACGTCGATGGCGCCGGGAACTTCCAGAACGGACGGCGGCGGAGCACTTTCGTCGAAGTAGATTTCCGAATAGGCAAGGTCGGAGAGCACGATGATGTCGTGCTTCTTCGCGAACGCGATGACGTCCTTGTAGAAATCGAGCGAGGCGACATGCGCCGTCGGGTTCGACGGATAGTTGATGATCAGCGCCAGCGGCTTCGGGATCGAGTGGCGAACGGCGCGCTCGAGCGGCGGGAAGAAGCTCTCGTCCGGCTCGACGGACATGGAGCGGATCACGCCGCCCGCCATCAGGAAGCCGAAGGCGTGGATCGGATAGGTCGGGTTCGGGCAGAGGATGACGTCACCGGGCGCGGTGATCGCCTGCGCCATATTGGCAAAGCCTTCCTTGGAGCCCAGCGTCGCGACGACCTGCGTCTCCGGGTTCAGCTTCACGCCGAAACGGCGGGCATAATAGGCGGCCTGGGCGCGGCGCAGGCCCGGAATGCCCTTGGAGGAGGAATAACGGTGCGTGCGCGGATCCTGCACCACTTCGCACAGCTTGTCGACGATCGCCTTGGGCGTCGGCAGATCGGGGTTGCCCATGCCAAGGTCGATGATATCGGCACCACCCGCTCGCGCGCTTGCTTTCAAACGGTTGACCTGTTCGAAAACATACGGCGGCAGACGCCGGACCTTGTGAAACTCTTCCATCTTTAACCCCGTTAGGCGCGAAGCCCCTCCGGCGGCCCTGCCGGACGGCGCAAAACTCCGCGCGAATCAAGTCCTCGATTAAGGGCAAAAGCGTTCAAAATGAAGGCGCTCCGCCCTAGACCGGCGGCCATTGGCCGCCTTCCGCTTTGCTGCCAAACGGCAAGAAAGGCAAGTGCTAATTCGTCTTCTGGATTTCCGAAAGCGTCTCTCGGCCATGGCCATCGCGCAGGGCCTGCAGTTCGGCGAGCTGGCGACGGTATTCGGCCTCGGAAATCGCGCCGGAACGGCGGCGGCTGGTCAGCGATGTCAGGCGCGCACTAATGGCGGAGGCCTCCTCGTCGCCCATCTGCTGCGTCTCGGCGCTGACGATGGCGGTGATGTCAGGATAGGCTTCGGAGCGGTTGGCACCGGCATTGACCGTCGCGGCCGACTGCGTCGAGGTCGAAGAGGCGCAGGCCGCGAGAACGACCGGCACGGCGGCCATGAGAAAGACGGCGCTCAAGCGCCTGATTTCGAACGCCATGTGGCTGTATGCTCCTGTCGAAACGACCGGTTCCGGATATTGCCTGGAAAGGCTGTCAGGCCCTTGTAATCTGTTTCGTAGAGAATGTAAAAATACAAAAGAGACAATAAAATCGGGAGGGAAAGATGGCCGAGGACAGCAAAGCGGGCGAACGCGATGCGACAGCGGACAAGCCCGGTTTTCAGGCTTTCGATCCCGCAGCGATCGAACCTTATATCGTCAAGGATCCCGAAGCGCTGACGGTCAACATGGCGCGCACGGTCGAACAGCTCGGCAAGGCTGCTTCCGCCTGGCTCGCCCCGCGCGAAAGCGGCGAGAAGGTCGATACGGTCTCGGAGCCGATGGTCGACATGGTCAAGACGCTCTCCAAGGTCTCCGAATACTGGCTGGCTGATCCGCGTCGCACGCTGGAAGCCCAGACCATGCTGCTCGGCAGCTATTTCAACATCTGGTCGCGCACCTTGAACAAGCTCGGCGGCCAGGAGGCCGAGGCCGCCCCTGATCCGCATGCCAAGGACAAGCGCTTTGCCGACGAGGACTGGGTGAAAAACCCCTTCTTCGATTTCCTGCGCCAGGCCTATTTCGTGACGTCCGACTGGGCCGAAAAGCTCGTCGCCGATGCCGACGGGCTCGACGAGCACACCCGCCACAAGGCCGGCTTCTATGTGAAGCAAATCGCCAGCGCGATCTCGCCGACCAATTTCGTCACGACGAACCCGCAGCTCTACCGCGAGACCGTCGCCTCGAACGGCGCAAACCTGGTGCGCGGCATGAAGATGCTGGCGGAGGACATCGCCGCCGGCAAGGGCGACCTGAAGCTGCGCCAGACCGACACCAGCAAGTTCGCCATCGGCGAGAACATGGCGCTGACGCCGGGCAAGGTGCTCGCCCAGAGCGATGTCTGCCAGGTCCTCCAATATGACGCGACGACGGAAAAGGTGCTCAAGCGCCCGCTCCTCATCTGCCCGCCCTGGATCAACAAATTCTACATCCTCGATCTCAACCCGGCAAAATCCTTCATCAAATGGGCAGTCGATCAGGGTCACACCGTCTTTGTCATCTCCTGGGTCAACCCGGACGAGCGCCACGCCGACAAGGACTGGGAATCCTACGCCCGAGAAGGCATCGGTTTCGCGCTCGACACGATCAAGCAGGCGACGGGCGAGGAAGAGGTCAACGCCATCGGCTATTGCGTCGGGGGCACGCTGCTGGCCGCCACGCTCGCTTTGCATGGCCAGGAAGGCGACAAGCGAATCCGCACCGCGACGCTCTTCACCACGCAGGTCGATTTCACCTATGCCGGCGATCTCAAGGTCTTCGCCGACGAGGACCAGATCGACGTCATCGAGCGCGGCATGAAGGCGACCGGCTATCTCGACGGTTCCAAGATGGCGACCGCCTTCAACATGCTGCGCGCCTCCGAGCTCATCTGGCCCTATTTCGTCAACAACTACCTGAAGGGCCAAGATCCGATGCCCTTCGACCTGCTCTACTGGAATTCGGATTCCACACGAATGCCCGCCGCCAACCATTCGTTTTATTTGAGAAATTGTTATCTCAAGAATACGCTCACAAAGGGTGAGATGAAGCTTGCCGGCAAGACGCTGTCGCTGAAGGACGTGAAAATCCCGATCTACAATCTCGCCACCAAGGAGGACCATATCGCGCCGGCGAAATCGGTCTTCGTAGGCAGCAAGTTCTTCGGCGGCAAGGTCACCTATGTCATGGCCGGCTCCGGCCATATCGCCGGCGTCGTCAACCCGCCGGACAAGAAGAAGTACCAGTACTGGACCGGCGGCCCGGTGACGGGCGAGTTCGAGGACTGGGCGGCGAAGGCAACGGAAACCGCCGGCTCCTGGTGGCCGAACTGGCATGAATGGATCAAGGCCGAGGACGACCGCATGGTGCCCGCCCGCAAGACCGGTGGCACGATGAATTCCATCGAGGAGGCCCCCGGCTCCTATGTGCGCGTGCGTGCCTGAGCAGACATGATCTTCGATCCGCCGCTCGTGTCCGGCACCCTCGTGCAGCGCTACAAGCGCTTCCTGTTCGACGCCATCCTCGACGACGGCTCGGCGATCACCGGTTCCTGCCCCAATACCGGCTCGATGCGCGGCCTGACCGCGCCGGGCTCGCGTATCTGGATGTCGACAAGCGACAGCCCGACGCGAAAGCACCGCCACCGCCTGGAACTGGTTGAGGCCGACGACACGGTGGTCGGCATCAATACCGGCCTGCCGAACCGGCTGGCGGAGGAAGCGATCCTTGCGGGCCTCGTTGCCGATCTCGCCACCTATCCTGTGCTGGAGCGCGAAAGGAAATACGGCCGCAACTCCCGCATCGACATTCTGCTCTCGGGAGACGCGCGACCGCCGGCCTATGTCGAGGTCAAGAACGTGCATTTCCGTCGCACGCCCAACCTCGCCGAGTTCCCGGATACAGTGACGGAACGCGGCGCAAAACATCTGGAAGAGCTGGGCGACATGGCCGAGGCCGGGTTTCGCGCCGTCATGCTCTACCTGATCCAGCGCGAGGATTGCGAGCGATTCCGCATCTGCGCCGATCTCGACCCGACCTATGCAAAGGGTTTTCAGCGCGCCATGGCGCGCGGCGTCGAGGCCTATGCGGTGAAATGTGCCGTTACATCCAAGCAAATCCGCCCCGTGGCCGCGATCGCCATGGACGAACCCGGTGCCGCTGTTTTATGACGGTCAGGAAAGACGAGCGAAAGTTGGACCATGGTGACCTATATCGACGCGACCTCCGCGCCGCTGAAGAACACGGGCGTGATTCGCCTCTACGACGCGGAGGCCTTCGACGGCATGCGCAAGGCCTGCCAGCTGACGGCACGCTGCCTCGATGAGCTCTACCCGCTGGTGAAGCCCGGCGTTGCGACCGATGTCATCGACCGCTTCGTCTTCGAATTCGGCATGGACAACGGCGCCCTACCCGCCACGCTGAACTATCGCGGCTACACCAAGTCGAGCTGCACCTCGATCAACCACGTCGTCTGCCACGGCATTCCCAATGACAAGCCGCTGCGCGACGGCGATGTCGTCAATATCGACGTCACCTTCATCCTCGACGGCTGGCACGGCGATTCGAGCCGCATGTATCCCGTGGGCGAAGTGAAGCGCGCCGCCGAGCGTCTGCTCGAAGTCACCCATGAATGCCTGATGCGCGGCATCGCCGCCGTCAGGCCCGGCGCGCGCACCGGCGCCATCGGCGAAGCCATCCAGACCTATGCGGAAGCCGAGCGCTGCTCCGTCGTGCGCGATTTCTGCGGCCACGGCGTCGGGCGGCTGTTCCACGATGCGCCGAACATCCTGCATTACGGCCGGGCAAACGAAGGCCCGGAAATGAAGGAGGGCATGATCTTCACCATCGAGCCGATGATCAATCTCGGCCGACCGCATGTGAAGGTGCTGTCCGATGGCTGGACCGCGGTCACCCGCGACCGCTCGCTCTCCGCACAATACGAGCACACTGTCGGCGTCACCGCCGATGGCTGCGAAATCTTCACCCTGTCGCCCGGCGGTCTCGACCGTCCCGGCCTGTCTTCATAGGCCGCCCATGACGGGATCGCGCGGACGCTCGGGCAAATCCTCCTCCTCCACGCTGGAGGACGCCGCCCCGCCCGCCGACGATCTCTTCGACGAAGACGACGAGCGCGGCCATTTCTTCGAGCGCCCGGCCCGTACGTCTTCCGCAAAGGCGGTTCCGCCTCCGGAAGACAAACACTACCACGGCCACCGCGACCGTCTGCGCACCCGCTTCCGCGATGCCGGCGACACAGCCCTTGCCGATTACGAAATCCTCGAACTCCTGCTCTTCCGCCTCATTCCCCGCCGCGACACCAAGCCGGTGGCGAAGGCCCTGCTCGACCGTTTCGGCACGCTGTCAGGCGTCTTCGGCGCCACGCCGGCGCTCCTGCAGGAGGTGAAAGGCATCGGCGAGGCCGTCGCACTCGACCTGAAGCTCATCTCCGCCGTCGCGCAACGCACGCTGAAAAGCGAGATCCGCAACAAGACGGTGCTCGCCTCCTGGTCGTCGGTCATCCAGTATTGCCATGCCGCGATGGCGCATGAACCGCGCGAACAGTTCCGCATTCTCTTCCTCGACAAGCGCAACGCCCTGATCGCCGACGAGGTGCAGGGACGCGGCACGGTGGATCACACGCCGGTCTATCCGCGCGAGGTGGTGCGCCGCGCACTCGAACTCTCCTCCACCGCCATCATCCTCGTCCACAATCACCCCTCCGGCGATCCCACCCCGTCGCGGGCGGACATAGACATGACGAAGACGATCGTGGAAACCGCCCGTCCGCTTGGTATTACGGTGCATGATCACATCATCATCGGCAAGGACGGACATGCGAGCCTCAAAGGCTTGAGACTTATGTGAATTCCAAGCAATTCCAGCAAAAGTGTCATACGGTTTTGCGTCCGGAATTGCGTTAAGAAACAATGGAGTCGGATGACCGATCCTTCATCCGATTGAAACGGTTTTCTGCCACATCAGGTTGACGAAATTTGCCCGGCGAAGACAATTGCTGCAATGCAATACGATTCTTCCCGCACAGGACTTGGGGCCATCTCACATGCAGGAATATGATCTCGTCGTCGTAGGCAGCGGCCCGGCAGGCCGCCGCGGCGCCATCCAGGCGGCCAAGCTTGGACGCAAGGTTCTGGTCATCGAACAGGGCAAGCGCGTCGGCGGCGTTTCGGTGCACACCGGCACCATCCCGTCGAAGACGCTGCGCGAGACCGCGCTGAACCTTTCCGGCTGGCGCGAGCGCGGTTTCTACGGCCGCGCCTACCGCGTCAAGCAGGAGATCAGCGCCGACGACCTGCGCCGCCGCCTGCTCATCACGCTCGATCACGAGGTGGAGGTGCTGGAGCACCAGTTCGCCCGCAACCGCGTGCAGCACATCCGTGGCAAGGCGAAATTCGTGACGGCGGATACGATGGAGATCGCCAAGGACGACGGCGAGACCATCCATGTCCAGGCGAAAAGCATCATGCTCGCCGTCGGCACGAAACCCTATCGCCCCGACAACATTCCGTTCGATGGCGTCAGCGTGCTGGACAGCGACGAACTGCTCGACATCAAGGAACTGCCGCGCTCGATGGCCGTCATCGGCGCCGGCGTCATCGGCATCGAATATGCCACGATCTTCTCGGCGCTCGACACGCAGGTCACGGTCATCGATCCCAAGGCGACCATCCTCGATTTCATCGACAAGGAGATCATCGAGGAATTCATCCACGATCTGCGTGACCGCAACATGAAGCTGATCCTCGGCCAGAAGGCCGACAAGGTGGAGAAGCTCGAAAACGGCAAATGCGAGATCACACTGGACAACGGCCGCCATGTCACCTGCGACATGGTGCTCTATGCCGCCGGCCGCGTCGGCGCGACGGATAGCCTCAACCTCGCCGCCGCAGGCCTCACCGCCGACCAGCGCGGCCGCCTCAGCGTGAACCCGGAAACCTTCCAGACGGAAGTGCCGCATATCTACGCCGCCGGCGACGTCGTCGGCTTCCCGGCGCTTGCCTCCACCTCGATGGAACAGGGCCGCATCGCCGCGCGCGTCGCCGTCGGCGCCATCGCCAAGGAGCCGCCGAAATATTTCCCCTACGGCATTTATGCCGTGCCGGAAATTTCGACCTGCGGCCTCACCGAGGAAGAGGTCAAGGAGCGCGGCATTCCCTATGAATGCGGCATGGCGCGTTTCCGCGAAACCTCGCGCGGCCACATCATGGGCCTCAATTCCGGCCTCCTGAAAATGATCTTCTCGCTGAAGACCCGCCGCCTGCTCGGCGTGCACATCGTCGGCGAAGGTGCCACCGAACTCGTCCATATCGGCCAGGCCGTTCTGAACCTGAAGGGCACCGTCGAATATTTCGTCGAAAACACCTTCAACTATCCGACACTCGCCGAAGCCTACAAGATCGCCGGCCTCGATGCCTGGAACCGCATGGGCGACCTCTCGCAGACGGGCTGAACCGCCCGTCGAAGGAGCAGCGTATGAGAATCCTGTCGCTGAATGTCTGGGGCGGCATGTTGCATGCGCCGCTTCTCGACTACCTCGCCGCCGTTGATGCAGACGTCTACTGCCTGCAGGAGGTACCGCGCGCCGTTGGCGCGCGCTCGGATTGGCTGACCTACCGCGACGGTCCGGTCGAGCTTCAACAGCGTGCCAATCTCTATCGTGAGATCGCCGCAGGTCTGCCCGATCACGATGGCTTCTTCGCCCCGACCGCGCGTGGCGAACTGATGGACGGCGACCGCCCCTGCCATCAGGAATTCGGCCTCGCCACATTCATTCGGCAGGATATCGCCATCATCGGCCAGGCGCTGGATTTCGTGCACGGCACGTTTTCCCCGCACGGTTTCGGCGCCCATCCGCGCGCCCGAAACGCCCACGTCTTCCGCCTCTACGATTACAAGGTGGACCGCGCGATGACGGTCGCGCAGTTCCACGGCCTGCGCGAACTCGACGGCAAGGGCGACACGCCGACGCGCGACAAACAAGCAGCAGCCCTCGTCTCGCTCATCGGTCGCGTACATCGCGACGGTGAAGGCCTCGTGTTGTGTGGCGATTTCAACGTGCTGCCCGAGAGCAACACCTTCACGACGCTCGGTCGTCTCGGGCTAACCGACCTCGTCACCACACGCGGCTTCACCGACACGCGGACCTCGCTCTACACGAAGCCGGGGCGTTATGCCGATTACATGCTGATAAACGAGGCGGTAGGCGTCGAAACGTTCACCGTCATCGAGACGCCGGAGGTGTCCGATCACCGGCCGCTGCTTCTGACCACCGAATAACGGTTTTCACCCAGCCTTCGGCCGCATCATGGCAAAGACCTCCGCCCCGCCATCGGCATAGTCCATATAGCCCATGCGCCCGAGCGGGCGCGCGACGGCCATGTCGATGCGGCCATCCCGAAGAATTTCCGGGCTGATATGAATTCCGAGCACCTGGCCGAACACGATCCAGTTGTCGGATTCCCGTCCCTCGATATCCACCGGCCGCAGGATCTGCGTCATCCGGCATTCCAGCACCGCATAGGCCTCGCCGACATAGGGCGCATCGACAAGCCGCCCCGTCAACGGCGTCAGCCCGGCGAGCTCGAACTCATCGATGCCGCGCGGCACGACGATCGAACTCGCATTCATCTGCTCCGCGAGATGCCGGCTCGCCAGCGAGCAGGTGAAGACACCCGTCTCCTCGATATTCGTCACGCTATCCTTGTGCCCGCTGGAGGAAAACATCACCAGCTTGGGCGTATCGCTCACCGCGTTGAAAAACGAGTAAGGCGACAGGTTGCGCCGGCCGTCCGCCGCCTTCGTTCCGATCCAGCCGATCGGGCGTGGAGCGACGATGGCCTTGAAGGGATCGTGCTTCAGGCCATGCGCATTTTCCGCCGTTTCGTAAAACAGCGTGTCACGCGTCATCGCCGACCCATGTGACGATATCGGCCAGTTCCGGGCGCGGGCGCTCGGTCGGCGGCACGGCCGGCGTGCCGATATGGATGAAGCCGGCGATCTTCTCACCCTCGTTGACGCCGAGGATTGCATAGGCGCGGCTGTCGAAGGCGTACCATTCCGTCAGCCAGTTCGAGGCAAAGCCATGCGCATTGGCGGCCATGACCAGGTTGAGGCAGACGGCGCCAGCCGACATGACCTGCTCCCATTCCGGGATCTTGAAATGCGGGGCGGCACGGCTGACAACGGCGACGACGACGGGCGCGCGCGTCAGCCGCGTGTTCTCCACTTTCACCATCTCGTCCGAAAGATCAGGCTTGTCGCCCATCGCGATCTTGGCCAGTTCCTCGCTGATGCGGCGGCGTTCTTCGCCGCGATAGACGATGAAGCGCCAGGGCGCGAGCTTGCCGTGGTCGGGCACGCGCGAGGCGAGCGTCAGCATCTCCTCCACCTCACCCTTCGAGGGGCCGGGTTCGCTCATCTGGAAGGCAGGGATAGACCGGCGGGTCGAAAGATAATCGATCAGCTTGATTTCGGTTTTCATCGGGCGGGAGTTCCAATATCGTGCCGGCGGGCCGGCCTTGAAAATGCCATTAGACGCGTCTTCAAGTGGAGCCTTACAGTCAGGAAGTCAACCACATCCATGCGCATGCCTCTCCATCCCCTCGTCGTCGTGGGCCTTACCGTCGCGAGCCTTGTCGCGTCGCTCGTTCCCGTGCGCGCGCAGGATTCGGTAGAGAGCTTTTCGCAGATCACCACCCCGCCGGTGAAGGGTGGCAAGCTCACCTCATTCAATCCGATCATCACGGGTGAAGCCACCCAGAAGAACCTGCGCGACATCACCTGCGAGGCACTGCTGACCAAGGACGGCAGCCCCATGCAGCATGGCCTGACCTGGCGCGTCTTCTCGCCCATCCCCGGCTCTGACGGAAAACTGCCGCTGCTCGCCACCTCCGAAGGCGGCACGGCGGCCTTCCAGCTGGTGCCCGGCGAATATTTCGTCAATGTCGCCTTCGGCCGCGCCGGTGCGACGAAGAAGCTCGTCGTGCCCGACAGCGGCGACGTCGACAAGCAGGTCATGGTGCTCGATGCCGGCGGCATCATGCTGAACGCCGTTTCCGGCTCGGACGTCCGCATTCCGCCGAAAGAATTGAGCTTTGCCATCTACGCCGCCGAAATACGCGAGGACGGCGAGCGCAACCTCGTCGTCGACGACGTGAAGCCGAACTCCGTAGTCCGCCTCAACGCCGGCACCTACCATGTCGTTTCAGACTACGGCACGGTCAATGCCGTCATCCGCGCGGATATCCAGGTGGAAGCCGGCAAGCTTACACGTGCCACCATCCAGCACCGCGCCGCCAAACTCACGCTGAAACTCGTCTCCGAAGCCGGCGGTGAGGCGATCGCCGATACCGCCTGGTCGATCCTGACGTCCTCGGGCGACACCGTCTCCGAAAGCGTCGGCGCCTTCCCGACCGTCGTGCTCGCCGAAGGCAGCTACATCGCGGTCGCGCGGAACAAGAACAAGATCTACCAGCGTGATTTCACCGTGCAGGCCGGCGTCAACACGGATGTCGAGGTGCTGCTCGACGAAAAGGCGAACGACCAGAAGGCCGCCGCCGAGGATGTCGTCGACTAACTGGCACGTCGCAAAAAAGGCTTAGGCTGCGGCGCCATCGCAAACACTGCCTCATAGAGCCGCGCCGTCAGCGTCTTCCGGTCCTCCGAATCAAGCTCCGCCCAGGACAAGACGCCGCCGATTCGTGCGGCAATCGTCGAGCCCGAGAGCCGGCGGAACTCGCGGATGAGCAGCGACAGCCGCAGCGTCAGCGAAACCTTACTGGCGAGATGGAAGAGCCGCCCGTTCTGCCCCTCGAAATAGACCGGAATGACATTGGCCTGCGCCGCCTGGATGAGCTTTGCCGGAAACATCTTCCATGGCAGATCTTCCGCGCGCCCGAAAACCTTCTTCGCCGTCGCCACACCGCCCGCCGGGAACACGATGACAGTCGTGCCCTCCTTCAGGAGCCGCACGGCTTCCGCCCGCGTCTTCATGTTGAGCGCGAGCGCTTCCTTCGTCTCCTCGAAGGAGACCGGCAGCGCATAGGGCTGCATTTCCGGCACCTTCAGAAGATCGTTATGGATCATAACTTTGAAGGGACGCCCGAGCTGCTCCGCCAGCGCCAGAACGGCAATACCGTCGCCGATGCCGAAGGGATGGTTCGCGACGATGACGACAGGCCCGTCCGGCAGGTTCGCCGGCGGCCAGGCGCCCTGCACGTTGAGCCGCACATTGATGAGATCAAGCATATCGCCGAAGACGCGCGCGCTGGTGCCAACGATGGAGGTGCGCCAGATGTTGTAGAGCCGCGCATAGCGGTTGCGCCCGGCCAGACCTTCCATGGAGCGGATGAACCAACGTTTGAGGCGCGGATCGTTCTCGTTGGCGTAAGACAGTTCCTTGAACCGCACGGCATTCCCCAAAAAAATGATCCCGCGCCAGATAGCACGGGATCATGAACCTTTTCAGACAGGCCTTGTCGCCATCACGCCTTGCCGAGCTTGCGCTTGACGTCGGGCGGCGTGGCTTCCAGCGACAGCGAGGCAATCGCCTCGTCCAGCGTCATCGACGTCTGGTTCTGCGAACCGAGACGGCGGATGTTGACGGTGCGCTCCTCCGCCTCCCGCTTGCCGCAGACGACGATGACCGGAACCTTTGTCACGGAATGCTCGCGGACCTTGTAGTTGATCTTCTCGTTGCGGAAGTCGGTCTCGACGGTCATGCCGGCGTCGCGCAGCTTCTCCGCCACCTCGCGGCCATAGTCGTCCGCCTCCGAGGTGATGGTCGCCACCACCACCTGCTGCGGGGCAATCCACAGCGGCATATGGCCGGCAAAGTTCTCGATCAGGATGCCGAGGAAGCGTTCCATCGAGCCGCAGATGGCGCGGTGGATCATCACCGGCTGCTTCTTGTCGGAGTTCTGGTCGATGTAGAAGGCGCCGAAGCGTTCCGGCAGGTTGAAGTCGACCTGCGTGGTGCCGCACTGCCATTCGCGGCCGATGGCGTCCTTCAGCGTATATTCGAACTTCGGCCCGTAGAACGCACCCTCGCCCGGCAGGATGCCGGTCTTTATGCGCCCGCCGGACTGCGCCTCGATCTGCTTCAAGACATCCATCATGACGCTTTCCGCCCGGTCCCAAAGCGCATCGGAACCGACGCGCTTTTCCGGACGGGTCGAGAGCTTCACGACGACCTCGTCGAACCCGAAGTCCTTATAAACCGAGAGGATCAGGTCGTTGATGCGCAGGCATTCCGCCGCCATCTGCTCGTCGGTGCAGAAGACATGCGCATCGTCCTGCGTGAAGCCGCGCACGCGCATCAGCCCGTGCAGCGCACCCGAAGGCTCATAGCGATGTACATTGCCGAATTCTGCAAGGCGAACAGGCAGTTCGCGATAAGACTTCAGGCCATGCTTAAAGATCTGCACATGGCCCGGGCAGTTCATCGGCTTCAGCGCGAAGACGCGCTCGTCGTCGGTCTCGTCGCCGGCAACGGTCACCTTGAACATGTTGTCGCGATACCAGCCCCAGTGGCCAGACGTTTCCCACAGCGACTTGTCGAGCACCTGCGGCGCGTTCACCTCTTCATAGGTGCCGGAAAGACGGCGGCGCATATAGGCGACGAGCGTCTGGAACATGCGCCAGCCTTTGCCATGCCAGAAGACGACGCCCGGCCCTTCCTCCTGGAAATGGAACAGGTCCATTTCGCGGCCGAGGCGACGGTGGTCGCGCTTCTCGGCCTCGGCGAGGATGTTGAGATAGGTGTCGAGCTCCTCCTGCGTGCGCCAGGCGGTGCCGTAGATGCGCGTCAGCATCGGATTGTTCGAATCGCCGCGCCAATAGGCGCCCGCGACCTTCATCAGCTTGAAGGCCGTGCCGATCTGGCCGGTCGAAGCCATATGCGGGCCGCGACACAGGTCGAACCAGTCGCCCTGGTAATAGATCTTCAGGTCCTGCCCCGCCGGGATCGCATCGACCAGCTCGACCTTGTAGGCCTCGCCCTTGGCGGCAAAGACCTCTTTCGCCTTGTCGCGCGACCACACTTCCCGCGTGAACGGCTTGTTACGCTGAATGATCTCCTTCATGCGCTTTTCGATCTTGGGAAGATCATCCGGCGTGAAGGGCTCGTTCTTGGCGAAGTCGTAATAGAAGCCGTTGTCGATGACCGGACCGATGGTCACCTGCGTGCCGGGCCAAAGCTCCTGCACGGCCTCGGCCATCACATGCGCGGCATCGTGCCGGATCAGCTCCAGCGCACGATCGTCCTCACGCGTGACAATCTCGATCCGCCCGTTGGAAACGGTCTCGGAGAGATCGCGCAGCTCGCCATCGAGCGCAATCGCAATCGCCTTCTTGGCCAAAGACTTGGAAATCGCCTCGGCGACATCACGCCCCGTCGAGCCCGCGGGATATTCGCGGACGGAGCCATCGGGAAAGGTCAGGGAAACAGGTGCAGACATCAAAAAATCTCCTATCCAGTCCCGCCAACGAATGCGGGTGGTATGCGAGGGTAAAAGGCCGGATGCGCCGGCGCGTTGCGGGGGGCGGTATACGGCGATTTTGGGGGGATTGGAAGGGGCTTACATCTGCCCCTTCAGAGCACTACTCAACCAGCTTTAGATGTGGCGCGGTCGGACGAACAGATATTTGACCGGCCAGATCAAATATCAATGTCTCTACCTCTTCCCAAGGCAGGTTCAAATCTGTCGCGATTTGAGACCTCGTAACCCCTTTTTTCCAAAGGGCAAATAGTACTTTTGCTAAAACCGTTGACGCCTCGCGCTCAATCCCAAGCGGTTCCCCTTTACGAAACCCCTTCTGGCCAAGATCAATAACAATTGATCGATAACTCCAATCACTAAGCATGTTAAGCCCATGCAAACGAGTTGCTAGCGCCATTGCCGAGACTTTCCAACGCGCCTTAGATTTAATTATCTGTGACGCGCTATAAACCCCACTCATGTAATTCTTAACGTCCGCCTCAGGCATAAGAAAAGCAGATGCGAATTGATCCGCCTGCCTCTCCGCATCGGAAATCATTGCAGAATCTCTTCCGGCATGAAAATGCAATACCAAATGCGCCAATTCATGAGCGGAGTCAAAATTAGACCTTTCAGCCGTCTTCTTCTGGTTCAGAAACATATAAGGACGGTCAGAATGCCAAAAAGAGTATGCATCTACATTCTGAGTGTTCTCAGAAAGACTAAGAACGCGAATTCCTTTCGATTCATAAAGCTTAAGCAGGCTACCAATGGGCCTGTCACCAAGCCCCCAATGTTGTCGCAAAAGCCGTGCGGCAACTTCTGGACGCTCTCGCTCCTTACTCAGATCAATTAGATCTGGTGTCGGTAAATTGAAGCGTCCATCAATCCAGTCATAAAATGCGATACCGATCGAACCTGCCGCCAAAGCAGCGTCACGTTCAGCAGCGCTCATCTTTTTTAAGCTGCGGAATGAAACAGCGCGCGTATCCAATGTCGCAGGTTCTTCCATATAAAAGAACTCGACTGGATAATTAAGTGCGCTTGCGATTTTTTCGACCGTGGCCTCGTCGGGCTGATGTCCGTTCTCTGTCTTTGAGATAGTAACCGCCGTCAATCCGGCATTTTCTGCTAGCTCCTTGCCAGAAAGCTTCCGCCTTGACCGAGCAAGCTTCATTCGCTCTGCACTAAACATCACGGAGTTTCTTTGAAGGAAACGGGCACATCAAAATCATCCATGGGGCCAGTATCAGATTCAATTTGCTCAGACCAATCTTCGCCGGGGCGGTCAATGAATATCCGCTCGCGAAAATCCGAATAACGTTGATTGCTAATGATTGGGCTGGACAACTCAACGCTCCCATCTTCCCCAACCATCACGAAATATGTGGTTATCCGATCGGAATGCGGATCTTTTAAGCTCTCGTTCGGCAAGCGGTCCTTATCTGCCTGAAGTGTCATCCCGTAAAATTCAAAAAGCGGGAGGCTGCACATCTGTTCAGATCCGGGGCCTTTAGCAGAGCGTGGCATCGGTTTGAAGATCGAATCACATGCCTGATCTACATTCTGATAGCCGATACGGAGACCGAGATTATGATTGATCACCGCCTCAACCCCTAGGGTCCGGTCGATAATCCAATCCCCCTCGACAAGCTGCTGACGTAACGTTGATACGCCATGAATATAAGCCAGAGTTCCAGGAGCGTTCAGCGGCATCAAGGGGCTAGCATCGTCAGCGGCCGCTCGCGCAGCATCTCGGACGGCCAATATCTGAAGAAGCGTAAGACCGAAGTCTGCCAACCTGCGCTCAGCCTCGGGTACGTTATCGATTACTGCCGTGCGAAAAATGGCCATACATAACTCCGTTTAAGATTCGCCCCCTCATTAGAGGGGAAAAATATTAAACGCGCAAGATGTAATTTTCCCCGCCCCCCAAAACTCACCCTATCCTAAACCTCCTTCCGCCGCCGGACGGATCGCGTAACGTGTCGATGCGGGCGGGAGGAGGCGCTTTCGTTTCCTGCCGAAACGTACGGCAAGGGCGAAAGAGGCGTGGAGCGCCGTGGTGACCGAAAGCCTATTTCCGTGTCTTCATGGGATCGGGCCGGCGGGAATTGCGGCGGGCGAGGCTTCCCCCTTCCCCGGGTCGCGGGGTCGGTTTGGGTCCGCCATGCAAGCAGCGTGACGGCGCATGTCCCCGAAAAGCGCGTAGCGGTTTTCGGAAAGGCATAGGCGCCAGCACGATGCGCAGCGAAGCCTTGCCATGCCTGAAGGAGGACAAGACCGCCTCCGAAGAACGCCTGGGCCGCGCGAAAGCGAAGCCACCCATACCACCCACTCCAGAGGCAACGCTTTCGCGCGGTTCTCCGGTTTCGCAGGCCTTCAACCCGATGGGAAACCCTGCGGGCCGTTTCCGGCTGCGCGCAATCTTGGGAAAGCTTCGATGACATTCGACAGTCAGGGCGCGGTTTCACCGGCAGAGTGCGGCGACGACGACGATGACGACGGTGGCCTCGCCGTCGCTCAATACGCGGCAAGCCGGGCCGGCTTCTTCCGCACCTGCCGCCTGCCGCGCTGCCGGCGGGCGCGCCGCTGCGCGGGATGCCGATGGCCGGGCAGCGACGCCGGTGACATACCGGATGCCGAGACCTATCCGCCCTGCATCGCGACCGGCGAAGACATGCGGCGCCTGTTCAAGGCCATGGACGAGGTGCGCCACGAGATGGATGCGATCCTCGCGCAGCCGATGCCGGACGAGGACGAAAGCGACGACGGGGAGGAAGAGCCCTTCGTGTGGCCTTTGCCCGAAGGCCTGCCGCGCCGCCGCAAATGCGGACGCCATGGCGGCCGGCGCGGAAGGCGCGGCAAAGCCGCGGAGAAGGATCAGGAGACGCCGAGCGATTCCGCCGAGATCCAGAACACCGCATCCTGCGATTCGGCCGTTTCCAGCCAGACGAAATCGAGATGCGGGAATTCCTCCTCGAGGATTTCCCGGCCCGAGCCGATCTCGCAGATCATGCCGCCCTCGGGATTGAGGTAGGCGGGCGCTGCCTCCAGAATGCGGCGCACGAGATCGAGCCCGTCGACACCGCCGTCATGGGCCATTTCCGGCTCGGCGCGGAATTCCGGCGGATAGCCTTCCAGCGCCTCATGGTCGACATAGGGCGGATTGGTGATGATGAGGTCGTAGGTGCGGCCTTCGAGCGGGGCGAAGAGGTCGCCCTCATAGAGCGTCACCTGGTCCTCGACATCGTGTTCGTCGAGATTGATCTTCGCCACTTCCAGCGCATCGGCCGAGAGGTCCACCGCATCCACCGTCGCCTGCGGGAAGAATTTTGCGGCGATCACGGCAAGGCAGCCGGAGCCGGTGCAGATATCGACGGCGCTTGTGACCGCCATCGGATCGGGCAGGAAGGACGAGCCGTTTTCGCCGAGATATTCGGCAAACAGGATTTCGCCGATATGCGAGCGCGGCACGATCACCCGCTCGTCGACATGGAAGCGCACGCCCTGGATATAAGCACGGCCGGTGATGTAGGACGACGGCTTGCGGGTCGTCACGCGCGTCTCGATGCGCTCGGCCAGCAGGCGCCGTTCCTCGGGCAGCAGGCGGGCATCGAGGAAGGGATCGAGCGCGTCGATCGGCAGTTCCAGACTGTCGAGCAGCAGATAGGCCGCATCGTCGCTCGCCGTCGTCGTGCCGTGGCCGTAGCTCAGATCGGCGGCATTGAAGCGCGAGATCGCATAGCGCCAGTAGTCGCGCAGCGTCACGAGTTCGGTTGTGATGTCTTGCTGTGTCAACGGTGGCCTCGTGTGCGATACAATATTAGCTGGACGGACCCGGCTTTAGAATGGCAAGGGCGGAGCGGTCAATCATAACCATAGAGGCTTTCCGCGACAGCATGGCAAAGGATACGCGCAACAGGCACAAGCCGGCCACCGCCCGCAAGGCAGGCGGGACAGTGCGCGCACCTGCCGGCCACCCGGCCGCAAAGCAGAAGCCGGCGCCGGACGGCAAACGCGTCACCCTGCCCCGCGCGCTCTCCAAACTCGGCTTCTGCTCGCGCACGCAGGCCGAGGCGCTGATCGCCGAGGGCCGCGTCGCCCTTTCCGGCCGCACCGTCACCGACACGGAAACCTGGATCGACCTCACAGACGCCGTCATCACCGTCGACGGTAAACCCGTCGTCGCCGAAGCGCGCCTTTACCTGATGCTGAACAAGCCGCGCGGCCTCGTCACCACCCGCCACGACCCAGAGGGACGCCCGACGGTGTTCGACTGCCTCAAGGGTTTCTCCGGCGCCCATCTTTCCCCCGTCGGCCGTCTCGACAAGGCCAGCGAAGGCCTGCTGCTCTTCACCAACGACACGGAATTCGCCAACGCCCTGCTCGACCCCGCGACCCATGTCGCCAAGACCTACCACGTCCAGATGGACCGCATCGCCGACGAGGCGGTGTTCGCGGCGCTCGAAGCCGGCGTGCATCACGACGGCGAATTTTTACGCGCGAAAACGGTGCGCAAGCTGCGCGAGGGCGAGAAGACCTCCTGGCTGGAAATCACCCTCGACGAGGGCCGCAACCGCCAGATCCGCCGCATGCTGGAAGCGCTCGGCATCGACTGCCTGCGCCTCATGCGCGTCTCCATCGGCAATCTCCAGCTCGGCGATCTGGAAAAAGGCGCCGTGCGCGCGCTTTCCGAAGCGGAGATGAAGGATTTGCGCCGCCTCACTCGCCGCGGCTAGCGGAAGGCGACTTCGAGGTTCTGCCGGTCGCGGGAGATGACCGAGCAGTTCGTCTCGAACCCGTCGGCCTTGATGGCCAGCATGAACTCCGGCGGAATGCCCGCGGTATTGCTGACCGTGATGCCGGCACCGTCAACGCCAAGGCTTTTCACGGTACAATCGATCGTCGAGCGGCGGTGGTTGAAGACGATATTGCCGGCCTTGAGGACACGGCGGCGCGCGCTCATCCCGTCCGCGCCCTGCATGGAGGTGAAGGCGACGCAGCGATTGCGACCGGCCCCCTTCGCCTGGTACATGGCCGCATCCGCCTGCGCGAGCAGCGTCTCGATATCGCGCCCGACAATGGAGAGCGCGGACGCGCCAAAGCTGGCGGTGACGTTCAGCGTGCCGAATTCGCCCGAAATCTCCCGTGCAGCAATTTCCGCCCGGAGCTTTTCGGCAGCGCTCATCGCGTCTTCGGCACCGACATGAGAGAGCAGGATGGCAAATTCCTCGCCGCCCAGCCGCCCGAACAGATCGCTCACGCGCAGTTTCGACCGGCAGGTCGCGGCCACCGCCTTCAGCACCTCGTCTCCAGCCGCATGGCCGTAGGTATCGTTGACCTTCTTGAAGTGATCAACATCAAGCACCACACAGGCCAAATCATGTTTATGGCGCAGCGCCGCCGCGATCAATTGCTCCGCCTCGCGCTTAAAGGCCCGACGGGTCAGGGCCTCGGTCAGGCTGTCGGTGGAGGCGGTCTGCATCAGTTCGATCCGGTCCATCGCAGCCCCGGCGAGTTCCTGCAGGATATCGAGATCCCTGCGGCCGAAGGAGCGTGCCGTGCGATCGATGGCGCAGACGGTGCCGATCGCATGCCCGGCCTTGGTCCTCAGCGGCACGCCGGCATAGAAGCGGACATGGTCTGGACCGGTGACGGCAGGATGGGTGACGAAGCGTGGGTCCTTGGTCGCGTCCTGCACCACCATCGGCTGCTCGTCGTTCAGCACATAACGGCAGAACGTATCTTCCAGCGGCACCTCGTCGGCGGAAAGCCCCGAGCAGGCCTGGTACCATTGCCGATGGCCGTCGATCAGCGACACGAGACCGATCTCGACGGTGAAAATCTGCTGGATCAGTCGGACAAAACGGTCGAACCCTTCGTCGCGCGGGCTATTGAGAAGATCGAGATTGTCGAGCGCGGCAAGGCGATCCTTCTCGCGCTTGATCGCTTCCGCCGACGACTTGCCGAACGTTCTCGCTGTCATGCCCGCACTCCTCCTCAAGCCTCCGAACCTGCCCTTGGACAAAAACGGTATGTCTTTTTGAGCATGGCAATGCACAGCGGGCAACGCCCACAAATAGGAGCTTCGCGCGCTTTTTTCCCGCCAAAACGGCTCGCCGCATAATCGGAGCAAAAGCGGATGGAAGACGAACAACCAGGAGACGCGACCCGCGGTATCAACCCAGCATCTTCGCGAGGCCGTTGACGGTGTTGGCGTTGCGCAGTGTGCCGATGCCGAGCTTCTTCGTCGTCAGGTGCGATAAAAGTCGCGTCTCACTCGGCTTGCCGCCGAAATCGATCCACAGGTCGCCATCGACGATCGCGAGCCGGATGTACGGCGTGGCAAGCGCTTCGAGTTTCGGCAACACATCCCGGCCAAGCGGTTTTCGCATCACCCGGATACCGACATCCTGCGCGTTGTCATGCGGAAAGGGATTTTGGGCGGCGACGCGCCTCCATGCATCGGCCGTGCGCAGGAGAATATCGACATGTTTTCCGAAGCGCGCCTGAAAAGCAGCCTCAAGCCGCATCTCGATTTCGGAAAGCGGCGCATCCTCGGCGTCGAAGATCAGGTTGCCCGTAGCAACGAGCGTGCGCGGTTGGCGAAAACCAAGCTCTTCGGCCATAGCCCGAAGATCCGTCATGACGAGCCGTTTTCCAGGGGCCAGAATGATGGAGTGCAGAAGGGCGACATAGGTCGTCACGATTCAGCCTTTTCAGCTCGGGAAATGCCCCACAGCCGCCAGGGCGCCCATGGGGAAAAACGGCTTTCCAGGTTCTCGGGCACGGGATCGAACCCGTGCGTGCCGCCGGGGCCGCACCGCACGACGCGAAACAACGTCATGAAACCGCCCTGCCACAGCCCGTGCCGTGCGATGGCCTCATATCCGTACTCCGAGCAGGTCGGCAAATGCCGGCAGGAATTGCCGATGAAGCCGGAAAGCGTCAGTTGGTAGAAGCGGATGAAGCCCATGCCGAGAAGCCGGCCCGGCGTCTTGCGGAACGGTCCCCGCCAGTTGCGGCCCTTGTGGGCAAGGCGCGAAGCGTCGTGCCGGCAATCCGGGGCATCACACATTATCCCTCACCCGGCCCCTCACCCAACCTTGACGAGCCGCTTCGCCTCGATCTGGCCGATGGCGTCCACCACGGCATCGAAGGTCAGCATGGTCGAGGCGTGACGAGCCTTGTAGTCCTTGACGGGTTTCAGAAAACGCATGTCCTCGAAACGCCCGGCCGGCCCCTCGCCGTCGGCCTTCAGCATGGCGAGCATGTCTTCCCGTGCCTGGCGGATTTCCGAGACCGTCGCGCCGATCACATGGCGTGCCATCACCGAGGACGACGCCTGGCCCAGCGCACAGGCCTTCACCTCATGCGCGAAGTCGCTGACCGCGTCGCCCTCAAGCTTGAGATACACCTTCACTCGTGATCCGCAGAGCTTGGAATGAGCGCCGGCCTCGGCATCCGCGTCCGGCAGCGTGCCGATGCGGGGAATGTTGCCGGCGAATTCCAGGATACGGCTGTTATAAATATCGTCCATCATATCCCTGTTTTCGCGCTTTTTGCGGAATCTTCAATGTTCCGAGGAGATTATTCCGGTCTCGTCGGGAAAAAAGCACGGCGTGTCGCCTCCCGCCTCTTTCGCACTTGGTGATCCATACTATATGATAACTCGTATTGGGGTGAGCGTTTTGCAAGAAGCAACGCAGTTCCAGGGGAAAGCGCGAAGCGGTTTTCTGTCTGGAATTGCGATAGGCAGAAGGCAAGGCATTCGCCTGTTGTTTGGGAAACCGTGCCGGACGGTCGAGCGCACTGATAAGCCGAGACCCGAGAGCCCCGGAGCCCGCCAACGGAACCCAAGCCTGCAGGGTTAGGCGAATGGCCAGTGGCGAGTCCGATAAACACGTCAGGTAACCTGCAGAAAGGTCATGGGTCCATGGACGCCATAGTCACCAATTTTCCGCGTGTCGACGACCAGTCCGACCGTCCTTCGCAGAAGGAAGCCGAGGATGCCGTTCGCGTATTGCTGCGCTGGGCGGGCGATGACCCGCAGCGCGAAGGCCTGCTCGATACGCCCAAGCGCGTCGCAAAGGCTTACCGCGAACTGTTCTCCGGTTATGACCTCGCCGCTGAGGATGTGCTTGGCCGCACCTTCGAGGAAGTCGCCGGCTATGACGACATGGTGCTGGTAAAGGACATTCCGTTCTTCTCCCATTGCGAACACCATATGGTGCCGATCATCGGCAAGGCGCATGTCGCCTATCTGCCGAACGGCCGCGTTCTGGGTCTCTCCAAGATCGCGCGCGTCGTCGAGATTTTCGGCCGCCGCCTGCAGACGCAGGAAACCATGACGGCGCAGATCGCGAAATCGATCGACGAGACGCTGAACCCGCGCGGCGTGGCCGTGATGATCGAGGCCGAGCATATGTGCATGGCGATGCGCGGCATCCAGAAACAGGGCTCGACAACGCTTACCACCACCTTTACCGGTGCCTTCAAGACCGAACCGACCGAACAGGTCCGGTTCATGACGATGATCCGGAGCTAGGCAAAACGGCTCCGCCTGACGGAGCCCAGCGGCCATGACGATCACCTTCGACGCCCCCTCCAAGGACAAGGCCGAACTCGAAACGGGTCCGGCCTTTACACCGCGCTTCGACGAGCACGGCCTAGTGACGGCCGTGGTGACGGATGCGAAGGATGGCGAACTGCTGATGGTCGCCCACATGAATGCCCAGTCGCTGGCGCTGACGATCGAGACCGGCATCGCCCACTACTGGAGCCGCTCGCGCCAATCGCTCTGGAAGAAGGGCGAAACCTCAGGGAACCTCCAGACCGTCGTGGAACTGCGCACCGATTGCGACCAGGATGCCGTCTGGCTGAAGGTTTCCGTCGCCGGCCACGATGCGACCTGCCACACCGGCCGCCGCTCCTGCTTCTATCGCACTGTAACCAACGGAGACGACGGCGCGGTGCTGACCGTTACCGGCAGCGCCCCGCAATTCGACCCGGCAGCCGTTTACAGCAAAAATTAATCATCTGCATAATTTCAAGCCGGTTCCGGCCGGCTTTCCGCGCAAATTCACCCTTTGGCAACCGGTCCGGACGCCTAATCTTCTCCATGGCGGCTGTTATCCCCGCCATACGGATCAGGACATGGAACACCATCGCTCGTATGCGTCACGGCCGGTTTCCAGGACCACCCCGAAGGGGGTGACGATCCCGCGGGCAAGCGCCCTCCTCCAGCCTCGACCGGACGCAATTCGCAGGGCTTTCAGGCCGGTTTTCACCGCGAAAGTTCCCCGCGTCACAGACTGCCTATATCCTGTCACTTATTGTGTTCCCAAGGACGCCGAGGCACTGGAACTGATTGCCTCACCGCGAATTCCTTTCGGGTACGGAGGTCTGCATGTTGAACTGGAGTTTTAATCGTAGTCTCGTAACGGCGGATGCTTCAGATCCGGGCGGCCCTTCCATGAACGATATGTCTCACATTCCCGCGCCGGCCCCGCCGCGCAAACCCAAGATCGCGCTGGCGCTGGGCGGCGGTGCTGCCCGTGGCTGGGCCCATATCGGTGTGCTCAGGGCGCTGGAGGAGGAAGGCATCGAGATCGGCATGATCGCGGGCACCTCGATCGGCGCCCTCGTCGGCGGCTGTTATCTCGCCGGCAAGCTGGACGAGCTGGAGACCTTTGCCCGCTCGCTCACCATGCGCCGCATCGCCAGCCTGCTCGACTTCACCATTCGCGGCTCCGGCCTGTTCGGCGGCATGCGACTGACCAAGCGCATGCAGGAGCATCTGGAAAATCTTTCGATCGAGGACCTCGATCGCCCCTTCGTCGCCGTCGCGACGGAAGTCAACAGCGGCCATGAGGTGTGGATCAACAGCGGCTCGCTGATCACGGCGCTGCGCGCGTCCTACGCCCTCCCGGGCATTTTCGAGCCGATCAAGTGCAACAACCGCACACTGGTCGATGGCGCGCTGGTCAATCCGGTGCCGGTCTCGGTCTGCCGGGCGCATGAGGAGCCGCTCGTCGTTGCCGTCAACCTCAACTACGATCTCTATGGCCGCTCCGCCGTGATCAAGCACAGCGCGAGCCCCCAGAAGATCGACGAGAACCGCCAGGAAGACAGCGCTGCGCGGCTCGGCCTCACCGGCGTCATGGTGCAGTCCTTCAACATCATCCAGGACCGCATTTCCCGCGCCCGCCTTGCCGGCGACCCACCGGACCTCTCGTTGCATCCGAAACTGTCGGATATCGGCCTGTCGGAATTCCACCGCGCCGGCGAATCGATCGACCGCGGCTATCTGGAAGCCAAGGCGCGGATTTTCGAAATCAAGCGCATGCAGGAAGTCGTGATGGCGCGCTGACGCCAACGTCAACCTTAAAGACACGGCGGGCGGGACGATGGGAAATCGTTCCGCCCGAAACCGTTCAATGAAGATGTCAGCTGGCGATATAGGCCTTGATGGCGTCGGCCTCGTGCTTGATCGCGCGGATGTGGGATTTCACCACGTCGCCGATTGAGATGATGCCGACAAGCCGTCCGTCCTTTTCCACCGGGATATGACGAGCGCGCAACTTGCTCATGCGTTCCATGAGCTCGTCGACGGTCTCGGTTTCGCCGCAACGATAGACGTTGCCCCACATGATGGAGGAAATGGGCTTGTCCATGCAGTCCGCGCCGTTGCGGGCAACGGCCGCCACGATGTCCCGCTCGGTCACGATGCCGGCGATACGATCGGTGCGATCGACGACCACGATGGCGCCGATATGGTTTTCATGGAGATAGACGGCAGCCTGCCTGACTGTGAGCTGCGGGCCGCCGGTCACGACGTTGCGGCCTTTTTCGTCCAGTATCGTCTTTACATACATGCGTACCTCCCGTGTGCATCATGACGCAGAGAGGCGGGACACCCGTGCAGGGATGCCCTGCCTGTACCAGGAACATCCTTTCCTCCTTGGATGTTCCTCGTTCCGGTGTGCATGTGCGAACCGGAACAATGTCATGGTGCGCTACGAAGGAGGCGATTGCAAGACCGCTAATGGACTATCGTTAATCCCGGCGGGTCTCGGCGGTCGCGACGTCGAACAGCGGAAAGAAGAAGAAACCGAACAGGAAGCCGCCGATATGCGCTTCCCAGGCCACAGCGCCACCGGCGACGGAGCCGAAGATCTGGCCGAAACCGATCAGGAAGTTGGTCAAAAACCAGATGCCGGAGAAGACCAGGACCGAGCGATTCGACAGCGCCTCGGCGATCGTCAGGCGCCGGTTTAGATGGGCGAACTGCCGGCTGATGCGGCCGCTCGGCGAAAAGACGAAGCGGGCGGCCGCCCCCATCAGACCGGAGACGACGCCGGAGGCGCCAACGACGAGAATCATCGCGCCCCAATGCAGCGCCGTGTGGAAAGCCACGGCGGCGATGGCCGAAAGGCACCAGAAGATGAAGAAGCGCGTGAGCCCGATGCGCCGCACGACGGGCGCACCGAAGGCGACCATCCAGAAGGCGTTGAAGATCAGATGCTCCCAGCTGCCGTGCAGCAGCGAATAGGTGATCGGGCTCCACAGCCAGCCCAGATCCTGCTCCGCGAAGGGGATCGTGTAGCGACCGGGAATGAAGGCGAACTGCAGGAGGACGTTTTCGTCGGTCACCGACGACAGGAGATAGGTGCGCACGACATGGATGACGATCAGCACCGCCAGCATGAAGACGAGCCCGCCCGGCAGGTTGAACGCGGGCTCCCGCTTGCGGATATCCGCGCTATCACCCTGCATCTCTACGCCGTCGCTGCTCATGGCCGATCCACCAAACTCACAAAATACGAATCGCGCTTATATAGACAAAAGAAAGGCCGTGCAGCTTTCGCTCACGGCCGGTGCCCCCAATCCCCGGGGCTGAAATCGATGTGCAGTAAACCATTCCCTCGTGGAGGGATGCCCGGATGTTTGGCCAAAACCGCCGAACCGCGCAATCGAAACCAATTGTTAACCTTAATATCGGAGTGGCACGAAACTCGCACCGCTCCTCCTGAATGCCCGTTTTGCCCGCTTTCGCGTGCCGGAACGGTACAGAATCGAATGGATATGAGCATGCAGACGAAAGCCGTAACGGCGCTTTACGATTATTGGACGCGCAAGCGTGGCGAGCGCCCTCTTCCACTGCGCAGCGCAATCGAGCCCGCGGATATCGCCGCCATCCTGCCGGATGTCTTCATTCTCGAGCACATCAGGTTTGCCGATCCGCGCTTTCGTCTCGCCGGTACCCGCTTCTGCGCGCAGTTCGGCCGCGAGTTGAAGGGCACCGCCTTTGACGCGCTCTTTGCCCCCGACCAGCGCAATCGGGTCGCCCGCATCGCGGAAAACGTCATGGCACACGGAGCGCCCGCCATCATGCAGGTCCAGCTCGTCGACGGCACGCTGGAAACGACCGAGGCCGAGATCGTACTTCTGCCCCTCGCCTCCAAGGGCCGCGTGGCGGACCGCATCATCGGTGCCTTCGCGCCCCTGCCCGGCCAGCGCCCGCCGCTCTCCGCCTTCCGCTACGCCACGCTTGGCTCCCTCTCGGTGATCGATCCGCGCCGCGCGCATGCTGCCGCCGGCAACCGGCCGGCAATCCCCATGCCGGCCTCGATCATGGCGATGCGCCCGCCGGCGCTCGGCCAGACGGTCAGCCGCGTTCTGCATCTACGGATCTTCGAAGGCGGTCGGCAGGCGGAGGATGCGCGCGAACATTAAGAGCACCACAACTTGCGGCAAGTGAAAATTGCCGTAGCGTAAGGAAGCCATCACTTTTCAAGGGCGCGGCAAACCTTCTGTTAACCGCGAAAGCTTAAGACTTGGAAAGACATAAGATCATCAGGCCCGCGCGCACATGTATTCATTTCAGCAAGCATCGCCCGCCGCCCGCAAACCGCAGCCCGACCAGCGGAGCTTTCAGCGCGTTTCGGTGAACCTGCCAGGCCGGCTGATGCTGCCCAATCACGATGAATACGACTGCTCGGTCATCGACATGTCTCCGGGCGACGCCAGCTTCGTCTGCTCCGCCCGCCCGCGCGTCGGCGAACGCATCATCGCCTATGTCGACCATCTCGGCCGCATCGAAGGCAATGTCGCCGTTCTCAACGACGAGGGCTTTGCGATCACCCTGACCGCCACGGACCGCAAGCGCGAGAAGCTCGCGGCGCAGCTGACCTGGATCGCCAACAAACACGAACTCGGCCTGCCGGAAGACCGTCGCCATAACCGCCTGACGCCGCGCAACACGCGCACCGAAATCACCCTTGACGACGGTCGGCGCTATCCCTGCCGCATCATCGACCTTTCTCTCTCGGGCGCCGCCGTCGATATCGACGTACGCCCGGCGCTCGGCACACCCGTCCAGCTCGGCAACATGAAGGGCCGCGTCGTGCGTCACTTCCAGGAAGGCGTGGCCATCGAATTCTCGTCGGTGCAGTCCAAGGAAGCACTCACCTCGTTCCTGTAGCATTTCGGGACGGCGCAAACGCCAGACTGTGTCACAAGGGCCCTGCGGGGCCCTTTGCTGTTTCAACCTGACACATCGAAATTCCGCAAAATATTTTGAATCTTTTTTTGCGCGCCGAAATCGCCCGAAAGCAACGAAACCGGCCGAACAAGCCAATCCGAGACCTTTCCGCTATCGATAAAACTGTCCCCTGAAGGGGATGTCGTTGAGACGATGGCGGAGCGCTTACCCATGCCTCGATCGTAACCCTGGAAATACCAACACAGAATCAAAAGGTTGCCGCCATACCTCCTGGCTTCCATAGTGCAAATTTTATTCAGATTTTAGTCAAAAGCGTCTCAAATACAGATCAAATTCTATTCAAGTTTTGTTTTTATTTTATACTTATGCAATCTTGATTTGAACTAATTTATACTTCCGAATTTCGCGTAAGATCAAAAAGTCCGTGTCATTGTCCCATCATCAAACGGGGACAGAACAATGACAAAAACAATCAAGACAGGGGCAGTCGCGTTTCTCTTCTCTCTGGCCGCCGCGCAGGCCGCCATGGCGCTGCCGGCCAACATTCCGCTCGCCGGCGCCACCAACCAGCCGATCGGCCACTACGAGTTCTGCAAGCAATATGCCGATGAATGCCGCTCGAACGGCAAGGATACCGGTCCGCTCGTCCTGACGCAGGAAAACTGGAAGACCATCCTCAATGTCAACTACGCGGCCAACACCGACGTGCAGCCGATGACCGACATGGAAATCTACGGCGTCGAGGAAAAATGGGCCTATCCGGATGCGGTGGGTGACTGCGAAGACTATGTGCTGCTCAAGCGCAAGCGCCTGATCGAATCCGGCATCTCGCCCTCGAACCTGCTGATCACGGTCGTGCTCCAGCCGAATGGCGAAGGTCATGCCGTGCTGACCGTACGCACCGATCGCGGCGACTTCGTGCTCGACAACATGCGCAACAAGGTCCTGCTGTGGTCCGAAACCGAATACCGCTACCTGAAGCGCCAGTCCTCGGCCAATGCCGGCAAGTGGGTCAAGCTTCAGGACGGTCGTGCCGACGCCGTCGGTAGCGTCAAGTAACAAGGCTGGCGCTGATCCCAGCGCCGCATGACGAAATTGCCCGGCTGCCCCGCCGGGCAAGAAAAGGGCCCGGTCAGTCCCCCAATCCCCGTCCCGACCATGGCCCTGCGGCCGGTTCTGCTGTCCCGGAACCGGCCGCCCCCTTTTTGGGCAGCCCGCCAACCTCATAAAATTCATTCAAAATTAACCACGTTCGCAGACCCTCGCCTCAAGAGATTCAGGCAAGCCTGAGTCCCGATTTTCTCTCGGCGGGCGAGGAATGCGATGACCATTGCGACGACAGGTGACGACGGCCACGCGCCGCTCCTCTCCAACCGCCTGTTGACACGACTGACCATCGGCGTCGCCGTCCTCGCCGGTCTCACCATCGGCATCAGCATTGCCGGCCGCATGCTCGGCGAACGCATCGCGCTGGCCGGCCATACGGAAAATGCCGAGCCGGTCGATGTCGTGATCGGCCAGGACCAGATCCGCCTCCCTGCAAATGTCATCCGTTTCGAAGAGCAGCGCCGTACCGGCCTTGCGGAGCGCGTCGATCTCTATCTCACCTGGCCGGAAATGCAGGGCTACTCCAATGCCGAGCGCAGCCGCTTCAACGACGCGAACCGCCCGGAAAGCCTGATTTTCCTCAGCCTTTCGCAAAGCACCATGTCGAAGGACATGTCGGGCCGGCTCGAGCCGATCTACAGCCACCTCTTCGACGGCCACACAGACCTCGGCCCGGCCGCCCTCACCTTGCGCCACCTCAAGGACAATTCCGGCTACGGCAACGAGGTGTTCTTCACCGGCACGCTGCCCAATGGCGCGGACTATGCGGTACGCTGCATGATGCCGGCAGACGACATGCAATCGACCAGCGCGGATTGCCAGCGCGATATCCACATCGGCGGCGATCTTTCCGTGCTTTATCGCTTTTCGAGCAGACTTTTGCCGCAGTGGCAGGCCATGGAAGCGCGCGTCCGCGACTATCTCGGCCAGTCCCTCATCCGGAACGGCCGCCCGCTCGCCGTCAACCGTAGCCGATAAAATAATGGCGATCTCAGAAACCAATGATTCATCATAAACCGATTGGTAACGCTGTCTCGCTACTGTGCTGCCAACGGTCGTTCCGGAACCTCCCATCCGAACACCATCTGCAATCCGAGAATGAAGAGTAACGTAGTGTCCCGTTCCGTATTCCTCGATTTCCTCCCCCGCTCCTGTCAGGCAGTTGCCACCGTGGCGCAAGGTCTGGTGATGGTCGGAATGGTCAGTACCGTTGCCTTTGCGGCACCTGCGGAAGCCTCTCCGAAATATGCCGGCATCGTCATCGATGCCAAGACGGGCAAGGTGCTTTACAGCGAGGATGCCGACGCGCTGCGCTACCCGGCATCTCTCACCAAGATGATGACGCTGTATTTGACCTTCGAAGCGCTCGAAGCTGGAAAAATCCGTCTCGACACCCGCGTTCCCTTCTCGAAAAATGCATCGAGCGAGCCGCCGACCAAGCTCGGCGTGCGCGCCGGCAACTCGATCACCGTCGAACAGGCCATGCTCGGCCTCATCACCCGCTCGGCAAATGACGCTTCCACGGCGCTTGCCGAAATGCTTGGCGGCTCGGAAGAGCGCTTTGCCCGCATCATGACGCAAAAGGCTCGCGCGCTCGGCATGACGCGCACCACCTACCGCAACGCCAATGGTCTTCCGAACACGGCACAGGTCACCACCGCCCGTGACCAGGCCCGCCTCGGCATCGCGCTGCGCCAGCACTTTCCGCAGTACTACGACTATTTCTCAGTTCGCAGCTTCCGCTTCGGCAAGCAGGTCATCAACGGCCACAACCGCCTGCTCGGCAGCGTGCGCGGCGTTGACGGCATCAAGACCGGCTACACGCGCGCTTCCGGTTACAACCTCGTGACCTCGGCCGTTGCCGATGGCCGGAGCGTCGTCGGCGTCGTGCTCGGCGGCCGTTCGGGCGGTGCCCGCGACCAGCAGATGCGCAAGCTCATCGCCGCCTATATGCCGAAGGCGTCCCGCCGCGGCGGTGGCGACCTGATCGCCGAAACCAAGGATGCGCCGACACTGACAGCGGATGTTGCAAGCGAAGCGGTCACAGCATCGGCAAGCGAAACCGTCACCGCATCGGCAAGCGGCACGCTGAGCAACCGCGGCATGGAACTGCCGGAAAACGGCCCTATCCCGACCTATCGCTACAACGAAGCCCGCATCGAGACGGCCTATGCCGCGACATCGGGTGAAAACGAGATCGTCGGCAAGCGTGCGCTTGCTGCAACCCTCAAGCTCCAGCGTGAAAGCGCCGTTCCGGCGGAAGAGCTGACGGAACAGGGCGACACCGGCGGCTCGCTCGACAAGCTGACCACCTCTTCGACCACCACCGCCACCATGGCCTCGGAATCCACGCCCTCGGGCTGGGTTATCCAGATCGGCGCGACGCCGGACAAGGGCCAGGCACAGGAGCTGCTCTCCAAGGCGAAGAATTCGGGCGGCAAGGTTCTTTCCAGCGCGATGCCCTTCACGGTCGCCGTCAACAGCGGCAGCGGCGCGCTCTATCGCGCCCGCTTCGGCGGCTTCGACAACCAGAACGGCGCGGCGGCGGCCTGCAAGGTGCTGAAGCGCAAGGGCTTTGCCTGCTGGGCCAGCCAGCAGTAACGAGATTGGACCGCGCTTGACGGCGCGGTTCCCGGACTACCGTCTTCAACCCGCAACGGCATCGGCCAGGTATTGCGTACCGATGGCTGCGGGGGAGAGACAGGCGGATGCCGTATGTAGCGGCTCTGCCATCCTCGATCAGGTATTGCGTACGAGGCAGATCATGGCGATGAACGAAAACATCTTCGATGTTCCCACCGCAGCGCGCGACGAAAAGCGCCGGCCGCTGAAGGGCACGCTCCACCCGCTGCACGAAGCAGCGATGCGGATCGCGGATATCGGATTGGGCCGTTCGCGCAACAAGACGAAGGATCTCGTCGGCATGCTGCTGGCGCATGGCGCCCGCGCTTGGCGCTCCGGCCAGCCGGCCGCCGGGATCCATCTCCATGTCGGCATCAGCGAACGGCGCTATCCGGTGCGCATGCGCCTGCGTTGAATTCAGCGCCTAGAGAAGTCCGAGTTCGGCGAGTTCGCGCCGAAGCTCCAGCGGCAGATCGGCCAGCCCCTCACCCATATTCTTGAGATCGCGCGGCGCGTCGTCCTCGGTGAGATAACGCCAGCCCTGGAAGGCGCGGCGCGGCTGGAATTCCGTCTCGATCACCTCCGGGCCAAGCACCAGCTCACAGCGCGAAATGCCGTCGACATCCGTAAAGCTTTTCAGGCCGAGCAGGCGCTGGCGGGCCTGAACCTGCCCCTTGATCACCCAATAGAGCGAGCCGCCGTCGAGCAGTTCCTGATCGCGCTTCGGGATCATGCGGGTGATATGGCTCGAATGCGGCTCCATGCCCGCGGCGATCGCGATCAGCGAGCGTTCGGACACCCATTCACGCAGGTCATCGATGCTGTCAGCGCCGACACAGAGTTTGATGAGATGTAGGGCCATGGCTCTTTGAACGCCGTTGCGGCGGCCGGGTCAAGAGGCCGCCGCGTCGCACTCCACAGGGAACAAATGGACGATCAGCACTCCACCACATTGACGGCGAGGCCGCCGGTGGAGGTTTCCTTGTACTTCTCGTTCATGTCGACGCCGGTCTGGCGCATCGTCTCGATACAGGCGTCGAGCGGCACGAAATGCTGGCCGTCGCCCTTGAGGGACAGCGAGGCCGCCGTGACCGCCTTGACCGCGCCCAGCGCGTTGCGCTCGATGCACGGCACCTGCACGAGGCCGGCAATCGGGTCGCAGGTCATGCCGAGATGGTGCTCCAGCGCGATTTCCGCAGCATTCTCCACCTGCTCGGGCGAACCGCCCATGACGGCGGCAAGGCCGGCGGCGGCCATGGCGGAGGCGGAGCCCACCTCGCCCTGACAGCCGACTTCGGCGCCGGAGATCGAGGCATTGTGCTTGATGATGCCGCCGACGGCCGCAGCCGTCAGCAGGTAATCGCGAATGCCGTCCTGGTCGGCGTCCTCGTGGAAATGCAGGTAGTAGCGGATCGTGGCGGGCACGACGCCGGCCGCGCCATTGGTCGGCGAGGTCACGACGCGGCCGCCGGCGGCGTTCTCCTCGTTGACGGCCATGGCGTAGACGGAGAGCCAGTCATTGGCGAGCAGCGGGTTCGCCTTGTTGGAGCGCCACTCCTCCTGCAGCTTGTCATGGATCGAGCGGGCGCGGCGGCGCACCTTCAGGCCACCGGGCATGATGCCCTCGTTCTTCAGGCCACGATCGATGCAGCTCTTCATGGCGCCCCAGATTCGGTCGAGGCCGGCATCCAGCTCCTCGCGCGACATGGTCGCTTCCTCGTTGGCGCGCTTCATCTGGGCAATCGTCATGCCCGAACGTTCCGCCATTTCGAGCATCTGCTTGGCCGATGAGAAGGGGAACGGCACTTTCGTGCCGCCGGGCTTCGCCTTGCTGGCGCGCATCTGCTCGAGTTCCGTATCCGTGACGACGAAACCGCCGCCGACGGAATAGTAGATACGCTTCAAGAGGAGGCGGTCGTCGCGGTCATAGGCGGAGAAGGTCATCCCGTTGGCGTGGCCGGGCAGCGGATTCTTCTTGTCGAAGATCAGGTCGGTCTTCGGCTGGAAGGTGTAACCGGGATGGCCCGGCGGCGTGATGCGGCCGGTGCGCTCGACCTCGCCCACGATCGCATCCATCTGGTCAGGGTCGACCGCGTCAGGCCGCTCGCCCATCAGGCCGAGAATGACGGCGCGGTCGGAGCCATGGCCGACGCCGGTATAGGCGAGCGAGCCGTGCAGGCTCATGCGGATACCCGCGACATGGGCGTTCGACGGGCGCGGCCAGTAGTCGGAGAGGATCAGGTCGAGAAAGCGGTTCGCCGCCGACATCGGCCCCATCGTATGGGAGCTCGACGGCCCGATACCGATCTTGAAGACATCAAAAACCGAAAGGAACATTCCCTGACTTCTCCTCGCCGCAGCCGGCTGTGCATTAATCGCTCAAGCTACGTTATCACGCGACGCGCTCTTGGCGATCTCCCGACATCGGGTTTTACCAGTGCGACATGCCGAAAACAAAAACAGCGCGTCTCGGTGAAGAGCGCGCTGCTTATGTAGGGATTGGGGCCTGATGTTTTCAGATGCCGCCGAAGAGATAGGCGATGACCAGAACGGCGCCAAAACCGAGGACTGCACGGGCAGTAACGCCCCAGCAGGATTTCTGAACGGTGCTTTCCATGATTTCCCCGAATGGAAGTGTCGTGCGAGCCGCCGATATCGGCGCCGCATGGGGGCTCTGTTTAATGAAGAATGTATGAAACCGCAATCGCGAAAAATGGCGAAACCAAGGCGGCATCGGCATAGGAGCCCCGCGCTCAACGCATGACCTGTCGCAGAATCAGACAGTTGCGCGCGCCGGAGGCACTCTTGCGAACGGCGAGCGCCGCCCTGGTTTTGCCCCAGGTCTGAACAACGCGCGAACGCGGTCGCCCCGCGGCTTGCAAAATGCCGAATCCGTGGCACAAGACATCTCATGAACACCCCGGACCTTATCGCACTCGCTATCTTCCTCGCCCTGTGGATGGGGTATTCCTGGATTACGGACCGGGCAAAACTGTTCGACCGGGTGAGCCTCACGCGCGCCATGAGTTCGCAGCGCGCGGTGTGGATCCGCAACGCCATGCACCGCGACCTGCGCATGATCGATACACAGATCATGGCCGGCCTGCAGAACGGCACGGCTTTCTTCGCCTCAACCTCGCTTCTGGCGCTCGGCAGCTGCTTTGCGCTACTCGGGGCGACGGAGCAGGTCTTCGCGATCTTCAGCGACCTGCCCTATTTCTTCCATGGCAGCCGCGCCGGCTTCGAGATGAAGGTCGGCGGCCTTGCCATCATCTTCGGCTATGCCTTCTTCAAGTTCGGCTGGTCCTACCGGCTGTTCAACTATTGCACCATCCTGCTCGGCGCCATGCCGATGAGCGGCGACATTCACAAGGATCCCGCCGGCGCGGATCTCGCCGCCGACAAAGTGATCCGCATGAACATTCTTGCGGCAAAACACTTCAACAAGGGTCTGCGGGCCATCTTCCTGTCGATCGGTTATCTCGGCTGGTTCGTCAGCCCGTTCCTGTTCATCGCCACGACCATTGGCATCATCATCGTGCTCGTGCGCCGTCAGTTCTATTCGGAAGCACGCCTCGCCGTGCTCGAAAACCTCGACTGACCTCTCCCAACGATCCGTTCCAACCGGCCACCTTTCGGCCATCCGCCCGGCGCAAGCTTGGCGTGACACTTTTCTATGGACCAAAGCAATGCGGCGACCTCGAACCATGACGACCACGGTGATTGACGGCAATGAGGCAGCAGACGGCGGGCAAACGCGCCGACTTGCCCGTATCCCGCTGATCGACCAGCTGCGCGGCGTCGCCCTGATCGCCATGGCGATCTACCATTTCACCTGGGACCTCGGCTTCTTCGGCTATATCGAGCCGGAAACCGCCACGACCGGCGGCTGGCGCATCTTTGCCCGCGTGATTGCCGGCAGCTTCCTCTTCCTCGTCGGCTTCAGTCTCGTGCTCGGGCAGCGGAAAGGGTTTCACGCAAGGCCCTTCTTCATCCGGCTTGGGAAGATCGGCGGTGCGGCTCTCATCATCACCATCGCCACCTGGTTCGCCTTCCGCGAGACATTCATCTTCTTCGGCATCCTGCATGCCATTGCAGCAGCAAGCGTCATCGGGCTCCTCTTCCTGCGCCTGCCCGTCATCGTCACACTGGTCGCCGCCGCGGCAGCGGTCGCAGCACCACTCTATCTGCGGGCACCGCTCTTCGATCATCCGGCACTCTGGTGGGTCGGGCTCTCGGTCAACATCCCGCGCTCGAACGACTACGTGCCGCTGTTGCCTTGGATCGCGCCGGTGCTTCTAGGCATCGTCTTTGCCAAGCTGTTCCTAGCGAGCACACTTCCCGAACGGCTCGCCGGTCTTGGCGGGCGGACGAACGACCGGTGGAAAACCCTGCTGGAGGCCGCAGGGCGCCACAGTCTCGCCATCTATCTTATCCACCAGCCGGTGCTGATTGCGCTGGTCTATGGCTTCTCGCTGGTCATGCCGGCCCCAGCGCCCGATCCGGCCGTCGGCTATGTCAAAAGCTGCATGCGCGCCTGCGAACCCGAACGCGGCGCCGGATTCTGCCAGAGCTTTTGCGGCTGCACGCTGAACGGATTGCAGAAGCAGAACCTTTTCGCCGACCTCAACCGCGGCGCGATCGATGTTACGACGGATGAGCGGATCGCCGCGATCTCCTCGCAATGCACGACGGAATCCGAGACGAAGACCGACCTCAAGGAGTAGGGATCATGAACGCCTATCGCATGAAGCCACTCGCCTTCCCCTGGCCTCCGCTGATCTACGGCGCGGCACTCGCGGTCGCCTTCCTGCTCCAGGCCTATTTCCCGCTCGCGGTATCGGAGACCGACAGCCTGATCGCTACCGTCGCCGGCAGCGCGCTGATCCTCACGGCAATCGTGCTGGACGTCTGGGCGATGCGCACGCTTCTGGATTGCCACACGACCATCCTGCCGAACCGCTGTTCCACCCATCTGGTCACCTCCGGCCCTTACAGGCTTACCCGCAACCCGATCTATCTCGGCTATACGCTGGCGACGGCCGGCATCGGCCTTGTGATGCTCAATCCCTGGTGTCTGGTGACGGCCATCGTCGCGTCCGGCCTCACCAGCATCGTCGCCATCAAGCGGGAAGAACTGCATCTCCTCTCGCGCTTCGGCATCGATTTCGAACGCTATTGCAACGGCACGACCCGCTGGATCTGAAAACGACGATGGCGCCGGATGTTTCCATCCCGCGCCATACGATACATTCAAAACCCGGATTGCTCAGGTGCCGACGCCGATTTCGGCGAGGCGGGTGAGGCAGGCCTCCTCGACATTGTCGAGCTCGGTCAGCGTCTCCTCGATGTCCCGCCGCTTCTGGCGTAGTTCCTCGCGCTTCTCGCTGACCTTCGTCATCAGCATTTCGAGCTGCCCCACCTCGCCCGGCGGGTCCTTGTAGACGCGGATGATGTCGCGGATCTCGGCAATGGTGAAGCCGATACGCCGACCGCGCAGGATTTCCAGGATCAGGCGACGGTCTGCCGGTCGGAAAAGGCGTGTGCGGCCGCGGCGCTCGGGATTGATGAGCCCCTCATCCTCGTAGAAGCGCAAGGTGCGTGTGGAAACGCCGAATTCGCGCGTCAGCTCGGTTATGGTATAAAACTTGTCCACGCCTGCTCCGATCATTTCTGAGCGGGCATTTTATTGACTTTTACGTATAAGTCAATTTTTCACCTCAATGGATCGCAAACCACCATGTGGCGAGGCCAAGAAAGGCAAAAAATCCAACGATATCCGTCACTGCCGTGACGAAGACGCTGGAGGAGACCGCAGGGTCGGCGCCGGCTTTGTCGAGCAGCATGGGAATCATAATCCCTGCAAGAGCCGCCGCGCACATATTGATCAGCATGGCTGCCGCGATGACGCCGCCGATATTGATGTCCTGAAACCACAAGCCGGCCACCGCACCAATCATCAGGCCGAAAGCGATGCCATGCAACAGGCCGACACCCGCCTCGCGGCGCACGACGCGCCAGGCGTTGTGAATGTCGAGGTCGCGCGTCGCAAGTGCACGCACCGTCACCGTCATGGTCTGCGAGCCGGCATTGCCGCCCATGCCCGCCACCGCCGGCATCAGGATGGCGAGCGCCACGATCTGCTCGATCGTTCCCTCGAACAGCGAGATGACCGAAGCGGAGATGAACGCCGTCAGCAGGTTGACGAGCAGCCAGGGCGCGCGCGAACGAGAGGTGGTAAGGACGGTGTCCGAAAGCTCTTCGTCGCCGACGCCGCCGAGGCGCATCAAGTCCTCCTCGGCTTCCTCCTGAATGACGTCGACCACGTCGTCGATGGTCAGCACGCCGACCAAGCGGCCGTTCTCGTCAACGACGGCGGCGGAGAGAAGATCGTACTGCTCGAAGAGCTGGGCCGCCTCTTCCTGGTCCATGTCGGCCGGGATCGGGTGGTTGGTCTCGCGCATGACCGTTTCGATCTTCGTGCCGCGCGCCGTGCGCAGGATGCGGTCGAGATCGACGACGCCAAGCAGGCGGAAGGTCGGATCGATGACGAAGATCTGCGAAAAGCTCTCCGGCAGGTCGGCGTCCTCGCGCAGATAGTCGATCGTCTGGCCGATCGTCCAGAACGGCGGCACGGCGACGAATTCCGTCTGCATGCGGCGGCCGGCCGTGCTTTCCGGATAATCCAGCGAGCGGCGCAGGCGGATCCGTTCGGTGAACGGCAGCTTGGAGAGGATTTCCTCCTGATCTTCCTGATCGAGGTCTTCCAGAATGTAGACGGCGTCGTCCGAATCCATCTCGCCGAGCGCTGCGGCGATCTGTTCGTTCGGCATGTGATCGACGATGTCGAGGCGGATGGCCTCGTCGACCTCGGTCAGCGCCGCAAGGTCGAAATCGGCGCCGAGCAGCGAGACGAGCTGGCGGCGCTGGTCAGCCTGGATCGCCTCCAGAAGATCGCCCATTTCCGATTCGTGCAGCCGCGCGACGTGGCGGCGCAGGAACAGGAGATCGCGGTCGGCGATCGCCGCACCGACATGCATGAGGAAATCCGAACGGATCGAGCCGTCCTCGGCATAGATATCCTCACCGTCGAAGGTACTGTGTTCTACGGTGTTGCCCTGCTGCTCGATGCGGTCGTCGTCGCCGGTGTTGTCCATCGGGCCGCTCCTTGCGTCGGTATCGTCCCGCAGGGCCACGTCGGCGGCGCGGAGATGACAGGGATTTCAGTGCAGGGTTCCTCGCAGGCGTCCGAAAACGGACGTCTCACGCTCATCGTGCTAGCTCAAAGTGCCCGCCCGGTCCATCGCCGAAAGCGGCAAAAGCCGACGTCGCGAAAATTTTTCGCAAGCTGTTGCAATAGCATGCAAATCGAAGGTTTTGCGGCGCACGAAACAGGCCCGGCATTTTCCCACCGCCGCAAACAGGCTAGGAAGGGGAAAAAACCGACGACCGGAGCAACCATGGCCCTCCTGCCCATCGTGCGCTATCCCGACCTGCGCCTGCGCCAACCTTGCAAAGCGATCGAGACCTTTGATGCGCGGCTGGCGGGCCTCGCGGACGATCTCGCGGCGACGATGCGTGCCGCCCCCGGCATCGGCATCACCGCAGCGCATGTCGGTATTCTCGAGCAGCTGACGGTGATCGAACTCGACGGTCCCGGCTCGCTCAGGATCTATGTGAACCCCGTCATAGAGTGGTTCTCGCCGGAGATGCAGCGGAACACGGAGGGCAGTGTCTCGATGCCCGGCGTCACCGACGAGGTGGAGCGCCCTGCCCGCATCCGCCTTCGCTATCAGGACCTTTCCGGCGCGCCGCAGGCGGAGGAAGCGGACGGCCTGCTCTCCGTCTGCCTGCAGCACGAAATCGACCAGCTCGACGGTATTTTCTGGATCGATCGGCTTTCGCGCCTTAAGCGCGAGCGCATCGTCAAGAAATACGGGAAGATCAGGGGCTGATTCGCGCAAGCCTTTCTGAACACAGCGGAATCACCGTGAAAAAATCTCCGTGAAGCCGGAACAAACAGACTCGTCCCGCATTTTTGAGCGCGAATGCAAGGGACGATACCGATGAAAATCATTTCCTGGGACAAGACTTTGGGCATCCTGCTGCCGGGCTCCGCACGCCCGCGCTTCGTGCGTGACGTGGCCGGCGCCATGCACCTGCTCGCCGAATTGTGGCCGGTCACCTACGGCCGCGCCTATCAGCGGGCGCTGGCCTTCTGCGCCCGCGCGCTGGAGGGCCGGATGAGTGCTACCCGCGCCCGGCTCGCCTTCATCGCGGCGGCGCGGGAGGCACGCGTACAGGTCGTGTCTTGATGCGAACAAAAGTACAGAAACAAAAAGACCCGCCTTTCGGCGGGTCTTTTTTGGTGCGGTCGAGAAGACTCGAACTTCCACGGGTTGCCCCACAGCGACCTCAACGCTGCGCGTCTACCAATTCCGCCACGACCGCATCGTGGTAGGCGTTGCCTTGCGGCGACGGAGGTGCATGTAGCAAAAGCATTTGGGGGGTGCAAGGCCGTGCGACAAGAAAAGTGACGGAAAGCGAAACAATTTCAACAGCCCCTTCACGAATGCCCTGAAACCCCTGAAATCCTTGCATGATCGCGCCTATATCTGGCACAAGAAATCCGAAAGGACGGCCATCATGCAGCGTCAGGACATCTCCACATCCCTTCTTGCGATCGACGGCTCGCCCCCGGTGCGCTGGCGCATCGCGCAGGACCTCGTTTCCTATGACGAGGCCGTCGAAACCATGGAAAAGGAGGCCGCGGCGATCGCCAATGGCGAGGCCGACGAACTGGTCTGGCTGGTCGAACATCCGCCGCTTTATACGGCCGGCACGAGTGCGGATTCCGCCGACCTCGTGGCGCCGGATCGCTTCCCGGTGTTTTCCACAGGCCGCGGCGGCGAATACACCTATCACGGCCCCGGCCAGCGGGTCGCCTATGTCATGCTGGACCTGAAACGCCGCCGGCAGGACGTGCGCGCCTTCGTGGCGGCCCTCGAAGCCGTGGTGATCGACGCGCTCGATTCCATGAATGTGCGCGGCGAGCGGCGCGAGGACCGCGTCGGTGTGTGGGTTCGCCGGCCGGAACGGCCGCCGCTGCCGGACGGCTCACCGGCCGAGGACAAGATCGCGGCGATCGGCATCCGCCTGCGCCGCTGGGTAAGCTTTCACGGCTTCTCGCTGAACGTCGATCCGGATCTCGAGCATTTTTCCGGCATCGTGCCCTGCGGCATCCGCGGCTACGGCGTGACCAGCCTCGTCGATCTCGGCCTGCCCGTCATGATGAGCGACGTGGACATGTGCATCCGCTACTCGTTCGAACGGGTCTTTGGCCCGACGGTTTCGGACGCGGACTGTCAGCCCAGAAGCCTGTCGCAGGCATAGACGATCGCATAGCCGTGCAGCACCAGCGCGGAATAGAGGCCGAACCCGGCCAGCAGCCGCTGCGGCGCGGTCATCGGATCGAGCGCCATGCGAGGCTTGACGCCACCAGCGCCGAGAAGACTGAGCACGGTGAAGATTGCAAGGCCGGCAACCAGCATGCGCACCGGCAGGCCGACGCGCCAGCCGACCCAAAGAATCACCAGCGTCACCAGGAAACTCGCCACCAGCAGGCTGGTGCGTGTTGAAAAGACCTGCCGCAGCACCTGGCCGCCGTCGAATCGATGCATGGGCAGCAGGTTCAGCAGGTTGAAGGCGCCGAGAATGAGCAGGAAGACAAGAAGGCCGCGCCCCATCAAGCCGCCGTCATAAAGCGCAATCAGCGGCGGCACGAGGAAGGCCGACATGCCCGCCCCCATCAGCGCGCAGACCGCGACCTCGAAATGGGAGTTGTAGGGCCTGCCGCCCACGGCGATACCGCCGAGCAGCGGTACGAAAATCATGCGCACCCGCCCGTGGCCGAAGGCGCGATAGGCGGCCATGTGCCCGAGTTCGTGCAGCACAATGACGACCGTCAACATGGTGGACAGCAGCAGCCCCTGGGTGCTGAGCCCGAAGAACGGCCAGAGCAGCAGCGTGGACAGCACAGCAAGACCCGCCTGGGTCCATCCGCTTTCGAGGACGCCACTCATGTCGCCCTTGCCCGTCGCCAGCCACTGGTCGAGCGCCTTCATTTCCCGGCGCAGCTGGATATAGCGGAAAAGCAGAAAGGCGACGCCGCGATAGCGGTCGGTCTGTTCGACGGTGAGCGCCGTGCCACCCGGCACGGGACGCAGGAACCGCCGCTCGACATAGTTTTTCCAGAAGGAGGCATCGAGCGCGCTGTCATCGACCACGCGCGTCTCGCAGGCGAGGTCGTCCGCATCCTGCGCCTCATGAACCTCCAGCGTGCGCGTGATCGGGACGCCGTGACGATCCGGATGGGAGAGCGTCTGCCGGACGCGACCGGCGGATAGCCGCTCGCTGGAGACGACGGAGGGATGCCAGTTGGCCTCCGCACCAAGCGGGCTGATAAGGGCGGCGATACGGCTCGGCGGGGCTTTGAAGACGCGGGTCAGATGCAGTGTGCGGCGGCCAACGGGTGCAGCAATCAAGAGCCAGATCAGGCCGAGATTGATCGCCACAAGCAGGAACATCGAAAGCGATGTCGACATGTCGTCCTCCCCGGTCTTCATGACAGGAAGCACAAGGTTACCGGCAAGATACTAACAAATATTAAGAATCGCGCTTCAAGCGGGATCGTCAGTCGAAGGCGGCGGTTGCCATCAGCTTGCGGGCCTTGTGTTCGCGCCAGATGATGAAGAGGCCGGAGGCGACGATAATGGCGATGCCGAGCCATTTCGATGGCGTCGGGAAATCGCCGAAGATCGCGTAGCCGAGCACGGTCGCCGAGATGATCTCGAAATACTGGAATGGGGCAAGCAGCGAGAGCGGCGCCATGCGGAAGGCGCGCACCACGAGCATATGCGCATAGCCGGAAAGCGCCCCAAGGATGACCAGGAGCAAAAGCGTGAAGAGCGACGGCGGCAGCGAGGGCGCGAAATCGGCAATGCCGGCCGTGTTTCCGAAAAAGAGCGCAGCCCCCATCAGGATCGTCCCGCCGAACCCGGCGATGGTCTGCATGGTCAGCGGTGAGTCGGCCTCACCTATGGCGCGGTTCATGAAGAGATAGATGGAATAGAGGAAGGCGCAGGCGACCGGCAGCAGCGCCGTCCAGCCGAAGAGAATGAAGCTCGGCTGGATGACGATCAGCGCGCCGCCGAAACCCACCATGATGGCAAGCCAGCGCCTCCAACCGACCTTGTCGCCGAGGAAAGCAGCGGACATCGCGGTGAGGATGAACGGCTCGACGAAATAGATCGCGAAGACGTCGGCAAGCGGCATGTATTTGACAGCCGCGAAAAACAGCAGGCTCGCCGCGCCGTGGATCGCGCCGCGCAGCAGGTTCATCCATGGCCGCTTCGGCCGCAGCATGGCGCTGCCCCCGGCGGTGAAGATCAGCGGAACCGTGCAGAGGACCTGGAAGAAAAAGCGGTAGAACGTCACCTGTCCCGGCGACATGCCGACGAAATTCGCCATGTATTTGGCGATAGCATCCATGCAGGGCAGAAGCAGCATGGCGATGGCCATCAGCACGACGCCCTGCATCGTGTTTCCACTGGTGCTGTCGGTGGCGCTGGCCGTGGCATTCATCGGGCTTTTCCTTCGTTCGCCCCTGCATAGTCCTTTTACGCCGGCTGGCAATGCCGGAAATCTGCCCTGTGCGGGCGGCGCGGCACGGCGCATTTGAGGTAGCACCGGCCACCGGCTTGCCTGTAGACTGGGGCCAAGAAGAAATGGAGGCCGCGATGACCTTTCCCGGCGAGAGCAACACCATCCCCTTCCCCTCCGGCCGCGCCGACGGCGATACGCTCGGCGGGCGCATCTGGCGCGCCCGCGACGCGCTCGGTCTCGACCTTGCCGGTGTCGCCTCCCGGCTCGGGCTTCCCGAAGAGACCGTCAGCGGCTGGGAACGGGACCATGCCGAGCCGGATACCAAGGCTCTGTTCATGCTGGCCGGCGTGCTGTCGGTGTCGCCCTCCTGGCTGATCGCCGGCATCGGCGAGGCCCCCACCGATCCATCCGGCGACGAGTATCTGCACCCGCTGCTGCGGCAGCTGCGCGAGATCCATCAGTTGCACGACCAGACGGGCAAGGCGATCGCCGCGCTCGAAGCTGAGGTCGCGAAATTGATCAAAACAGATCAGGGCTGATTTTTTCCGCTTCACGCACTTGAGGCGCCGGACTGGCTCTGCAATGGTCCGGCCAACACAGAATCCGTATAGGGAGACGAAAATGGACGTACGCGCCGCCGTTGCCGTTCAGGCCGGAAAACCGCTTGAAATCATGACCGTACAGCTCGAAGGCCCGCGCGCCGGCGAAGTGCTGGTCGAGGTGAAGGCGACGGGCATCTGCCACACCGACGACTTCACGCTTTCGGGCGCCGATCCGGAAGGCCTGTTCCCGGCCATCCTCGGCCATGAGGGTGCCGGCATCGTCGTCGATGTCGGTCCGGGCGTCACCTCGGTCAAGAAAGGCGACCACGTCATTCCGCTCTACACGCCGGAATGCCGCGAATGTTATTCCTGCACCAGCCGCAAGACCAATCTCTGCACCTCGATCCGCGCCACCCAGGGCCAGGGCCTGATGCCCGACGGCACCTCGCGCTTCTCGATCGGCAAGGACAAGATCCACCACTATATGGGCTGCTCGACCTTCTCGAACTTCACCGTTCTGCCGGAGATCGCGCTCGCCAAGATCAACCCGGACGCGCCCTTCGACAAGGTCTGCTACATCGGCTGCGGTGTCACGACCGGCATCGGCGCCGTCATCAACACGGCCAAGGTCGAGATCGGCTCGACGGCGATCGTCTTCGGCCTCGGCGGCATCGGCCTCAACGTACTGCAGGGCCTGCGTCTTGCGGGTGCGGACATGATCATCGGCGTCGATATCAACCCCGACCGCAAGGCCTGGGGCGAGAAGTTCGGCATGACGCATTTCGTCAATCCCAAGGAAGTGGGCGAGGACATCGTGCCCTATCTCGTCAACATGACGAAGCGGGGCAACGACCTGATCGGCGGCGCGGACTACACGTTCGACTGCACGGGCAACACCAAGGTGATGCGCCAAGCGCTGGAAAGCTCGCATCGCGGCTGGGGCAAATCGGTCATCATCGGCGTTGCCGGCGCGGGCCAGGAGATCTCGACGCGTCCGTTCCAGCTCGTCACCGGCCGCAACTGGATGGGCACCGCCTTCGGCGGCGCGCGCGGCCGCACCGACGTTCCCAAGATCGTCGACTGGTACATGGACGGCAAGATCCAGATCGACCCGATGATCACGCATACGATGCCGCTTGAGGACATCAACAAGGGCTTCGACCTCATGCACAAGGGTGAATCGATCCGCGGCGTGGTCATCTATTGAGCACGCAGACGCCCTACAGCATCGATGTGCGGAGAATGGAAACCTTCTCCGCCGTCGACCTTTATGCATTGCTGACATTGCGTGTTTCGGTCTTCGTGGTCGAGCAGGCCTGCGCCTATCCGGAGCTGGACGGCAAGGATGTCGATGCGCTGCACCTGCGGCTTTTGATCGACGGGGAAACGGCTGCCTATGCGCGGCTGTTGCCGCCGGAGGCTGGCAGTGCGCCGCGCATAGGCCGCGTGCTCGTCGCACCCGGCCATCGCGGCAAGGGACTGGGCGAAACGATCATGCGCGAAGCCATCCGCGCTTGCGAAAACCATTTTCCGGGTATGGCGATCGAACTTTCGGCCCAGAGCTATCTGGAGCGCTTCTACAAGGCGCTCGGCTTCACGCCGATTTCCGAGGAATATGTCGAGGACGGCATTCCACATATCGACATGGTGCGGCCTGTCGAGAACAATCGAGCGTCGGCTTGAATGCCAACACGCCAGCTGCCGCACGACATCCGGGATATGTTCTTGCCAGCCGAAAAGGTCTAGACATCCTTTGGAACGCGGAGAGGACTATTCCTGATACTTCGATGACTGACACGCCACCAACCATCTATGTCGATGCCGACGCCTGCCCGGTGAAGCCGGAAATCCTGAAGGTTGGCGAGCGCCATGGGCTGCCGGTGACCTTCGTCGCCAATTCGGGTCTTCGTCCTTCGCGCGACCCGATGGTGAAGAATGTCATCGTCTCCGGCGCCTTCGACGCTGCCGACAACTGGATCGCCGATAACATCCTCGAGGGCGATATCGCCATAACGGCCGATGTGCCGCTGGCCGTGCGCTGCGTTGCCAAGGGTGCGCATGTGACCGGGCCGACAGGCCGGCTGTTCGACCAGGCGAATATCGGCATGGCGAGCGCCATGCGCGATCTCGGCGCGCATCTGCGCGAAACCGGCGAAAGCAAGGGCTACAATGCCGCCTTCTCGCCGCGCGACCGCTCCGCCTTCCTCGAAACGCTCGACCGGCTCTGCCGCCGGGCAAAAAGCGCGCGGGCGGGCGCATGACGGCCGCGCCGGAACGCAAGGCCTATGGCCGACATGTGCCTTTCTACGCCGGGATTGGTACGGCCGCACTCCTTGGCGTTGCAGCCCTCTGGCTGAAGCCGGATTTCGCCATCGAGATCGGGGCCATCGCCTTCTTTCTCATCTATCTCGTGCTGATGGCGATACGCCTGCCGCACCTGACGGCCACCTATCTCGAGCACTATGCGACGGATTCCGACGAACCGGTCGCGATCATCTTCGCCGTCACCTTCCTCGCAGTCGCCGTCGCGACAGGTTCGCTTTTCGTCGTGCTGAATGAAGTCTCCGCCTCCGGCATCGAATTCGTGCTCGCCGTTGCCTCGGTGGCCCTCGGCTGGTTCACCATTCACACTATGGCGGCGCTGCACTATGCGCATCTCTACTGGCGCCCTGGCAGCACGGAGGAAAGCGACGACGTCGGCCGCAGCCTCGATTTTCCCGGCAAGGCGCCGCCCGGCGCCTATGACTTTCTCTATTTCGCCTTTGTGATCGGCATGACGGCGCAGACCTCCGACGTCGCGATCACCTCCACGGCGATGCGCAAGGTCAATCTGCTGCATGCCGTGGTTTCTTTCTTCTTCAACACGGTGCTGGTCGCCGCCGCGGTCAACGTGGCGGTGTCGCTCGCATCCTGAAAACAATCGGAGTTTTTGATGAAAGTGCTTTCCCAGAACACCGCCTTCGGCGGCATGCAGGGTGTGTTCGCCCATGATTCCGAAGCCTGCAAGACCGAGATGACCTTCGCCGTCTTCGTGCCGCCGCAGGCGATCAAGGAGCCGCGTCCCGTGCTCTGGTATCTCTCCGGCCTCACCTGCACCCATGCCAACGTGATGGAAAAGGGCGAGTACCGCCGCATGGCCGCCGAGCTCGGCCTGATCGTCGTCTGCCCCGACACCAGCCCGCGCGGCAACGACGTGCCGGATGAGCTGACCAACTGGCAGATGGGCAAGGGCGCCGGCTTCTACCTCGACGCCACGCAAGCGCCCTGGGCGGAAAACTACCAGATGTACAGCTACGTTACCGAGGAGCTGCCGAACTACCTGCGCCAGCATTTCCGCATGGATATGGACCGTCAGGGCATTTTCGGCCATTCGATGGGCGGCCATGGCGCGATGACCATCGCGCTGAAGCACCCGGACCGTTTCAGGAGCTGCTCGGCCTTCGCCCCCATCGTCGCGCCCTCCAGCGCCGACTGGTCGATGCCGGCCTTCGAGAAATATCTCGGCGCCGACAAGGCGGTCTGGCGCGAATACGATGCCTGCGCGCTCGTCGAGGATGGCGCCCGCTTTCCGGAATTCCTGATCGACCAGGGCAAGGCCGACGGCTTCCTGGACAACGGCCTGCGCCCCTGGCTTTTCGAAGAGGCGATCAAGGACACGGACATCAAGCTGACGCTGCGCATGCACGAGCGGTACGATCATTCCTACTACTTCATCTCGACCTTCATGGACGAGCACCTGAAGTGGCATGCCGAACGCCTCGGCGCGTAACTGCAATGCTATGGCGGGGGCGCATGGCTGACATGCCGCCCCTGCCCTTGCCCTTGTGCTCCTCCTGGGCAATAGTAGCACCCGGTAGACGGCTACCGCCGGGAACATCCCGGTCACGATCGCGGGGACGGCCTCGCTCCCTTGAAACGGAGTAGGCAAATGCCCTGGATCCTTCTTACCCTCGCAGGCATCTTCGAAATCGGCTGGGCCATCGGTCTGAAATATACCGACGGCTTCACCAAGCTGGTTCCCACCGTCCTCACCGCCGGCTCCATGGTCGTCAGCATCGTGCTTCTCGGCCTTGCCGTGAAAACGCTGCCCATGGGCACGGCCTATGCGATCTGGACCGGCATCGGCACGGTCGGGACGGTCATTCTCGGCATCGTGCTTTTCGCTGAACCGGTCACGGCGATGCGCATCGGCTGCATCGCGCTGATCGTCACCGGCATTTTGGGCCTGAAGTTCGTCGCCTAACGTCTACGGCTGTTGTCGAGGGCAAAAGCCCCCGGCCCCGCAACCGTCAGGTAAAGGAAGACGAAGCAGAACAGGATCGCGGCGTCGCCGCGATTGTTGATCGGGAAAAAGCTCTGCGGCGCATGCGCCGTGAAATAGGCGACAGCCATAAAGCCGCAGAGCACGAAGGCCACCGGCCGCGTGAACAGCCCGATCAAAAGCAGGATCCCGCCGACCACTTCCAGCACGCCCGCAACACCGATGATATTCATCAGGTCGCCGAACGGCTGTTCGGCCGGCGGGAAATTGAAGAATTTCTGTGTGCCGTGCTCGATGAAGAGCAGCGCGGACATCATGCGTAAGGCGGCGAGCGCCTGCGGCTGGTAGACGGACAAGCGATCGAACATGGCAGGCACTCCCTCCGTTTCACTTGGGAGAGAATGGTATCATGTTTCTTCCGGAGATTTTCCAGACATCGTCCCTCACGATGCGCGGCGTCAATCGCAGCTGATCGTCTGGGTAACCACACACGGGGCGATCTTGCCGGTCGACCCTTCGGCGAGCGCACGCGAGCGCACCGTCAGGGCCGCCTCGGTCGGAATGACCAGCGGACGGTCATGCGTGCGCGAACGCGACGTCACAACCTGTCGAGCCGCCGGCTTGCGCTTGCCGCCGGCATATTTGCGGCCCTTCGAGGGGCGCTTGCCTTCATTGAGCTTGCCGGCCGCGACCGTCGACAGGTGGTAGGCGATGGCCACGCGCTTGGCGATGGCATCGCCGAGTGCTGCGTCGCGGCCCTTGCTGGATGGCATGAAGCTGTTGACGGTCAGCGTATTGCGTGCGGAAACGCCACCCTTCGGATCGGAAAGCGTGACCGTGACCTTTGCCGAACTTGCCCCCGTCGCCGACTGCGTGACGCCCGTCACGCGCACGTCCATCGAGGCCCGGTCGAGCGCGACCGCACGGCGCGTCGCCTTGGCAGCGCGCTTCAGATAGGCATCGGTGCGCTTGAGAACCACTGAAGGCACGTTGCCATCACCGCTAACGACGACCTTGCGGATGTCGCGGACGGGAAAGCCCTCGGCACTGGCGCTGAGCGGCACGGAAAGAGCGAGACAGGCGGAAAGAACGGCGCGGAGAAGGAACTGCATGGAACTCTGTGCGGGTCGGCTATGGCTGTTGGAACGATGCGCCAAAATGCGGCGGAAACCTTAAGAAAGTCTGGTCAGCGCGGCATTTCGGACAGCACGGATGCGGCCACATCCAGCTCCTCGCGGCGCTTTTCGCGACGTTGGAACGCCTCCTCGTCGGTGCCCCAATGCTCGATCTGCCAGTCCTCATCGATATGGGCGAGCGACCAGGCCTTGTCGGCATCGATGATGCCTTCGGCGAAGGCCAGGCCCAGCAGCGCCGAGCCGGTCAGCGTCGTGACGGTGTGCACGCAGGCGAGCGCCAGCGGATCGCGCCAGGCAGAAAGCGCGGCGGCGTAGGCTTCGATAGCCGGGACCGGCTGCTCCTGATGCATCACGCCTTCTACTAGGATGAAGCGGATGCCCTTAGCGTCCGCCGCCCAGCGCAAGACCGGATCCCAGCCGTCGCGCTGGCGTGCGACGAGACCTTCAGGTGAATCCGCACGGTAGCAGAGCATGTCCGTGCCGGCGAAACGCACGATCTCGTCGAACACAGCATCCAGATTTTCCGCGACGCCATCGACAGCCGTGTTGACGAGGCGGGTCACAGGCATTTTCGCCGGATCGATTTCCTCCGCCTGCGCGTGCCACTCCGCCTTCAGGCGGTCGGCGATTGCTTGCGTCGGAACGGCCAAAGTCTTCTTGCCGGGCGTGCGCACCGGGCGGCCGTCGAGAAGGATGCGGAACCCCTCCTCCGCCGTGTCGGTCGAGACCTCTTTATAGAAACGCTTGGGCAGCGGCCGCTTCATCTGGATCTGCGCGCGGCGCACCGGATCGGGATCGCTCATCGCATCGGAAAGGTCGCTCAGGATGTCACGCATCAAAAAGTCTCCAACCAGTCGATAAGGTCTGCGGGCTTGCGCAGGATGTGATCCGCGCCGGCCGCGACCAGTTCGGGCACGCTGGCGTAGCCCCAGGAAACGCCGATGGCTTTCGCCCCGGCCGCCTTCGCCATCTGCATATCGTAAATCGCATCGCCGATGACAACCGTGCGGGCCGCATCAATCCCGGCTTCGTTGCAGCATTCCGCCACCATGGCCGGGTGCGGCTTGGACGGGCAGTCGTCCGCCGTGCGCGAGACGAAGAAGGTCTTGTCGAAACCGTGCGCCGCGCGGATGAGGTCGAGGCCGCGGCGCGACTTGCCCGTGACGGCGCCGATCAGCAGGTCGTCCCGGCGTTCCAGCTGCGCCATCATCTCGGCGATGCCGGGAAACAGCGGCTCCTGGAAGCCGGGCTCGGCGCGCACGCCGGTATAGGTCGCCTTGTAATACGCCGTCATCGCCAGCGCCTCGTCGTCGACATGCGGCTTGCCCTGCATGCGGGCAATGGCGATGTCGAGCGTCAGGCCGATAATCGCCTTGGTCTCGGAAATATCCGGTCTTGCATGGCCGAAATCGACGAAAGTGCGGGCCATGACCTCATGGATCAGCCGCGCACTGTCGACCAGCGTGCCGTCGCAATCGAAAAGCGCAAGCCGCATCAGTCTTCCTCGTTCGCCGCGGTCTGGTCGAAGCCGAAGAGGTTCCAGGTCTGCACCATATGCGGCGGCAGCGGCGCGGTGACGCGCAGGCGCCCGCCATTGGGGTGCGGAATATCGATGCGACGGGCATGGAGGTGCAGGCGGTTTTGTACGCCGCCCGGGAAGGCCCAGTTGAGGTCGGCCTCGAAATATTTCGGATCGCCGATAATCGGATGACCGATATGCGCGGCGTGCACGCGAAGCTGATGCGTGCGGCCGGTATAGGGCTCCATCTCCAGCCACGCATAGTTCTGTGCGGCCTGCTCGATGATCCGGTAGAAGGAAACCGCATGGTCGGCGCCGTCCTCGCCGTGCTTGGCGATGCGCATGCGGTCGCCATCCGGCGTCTGTTCCTTGACGAGCCAGGTCGAAATCTTGTCCTCGCGCTTCTTCGGCACGCCCATGACCAGCGACCAATAGGTCTTCTTGGTGTCGCGCTCGCGGAAGGCGGCGGTCAGCTTCTGCGCGGCGCCCCGCGTGCGGGCGATGACGAGGACGCCAGACGTGTCGCGGTCGAGCCGGTGCACGAGGCGCGGCTTCTCGCCCTTCGGGCTGGTCCAGGCTTCGAGCATCTGGTCGATATGGCGGTTGACCCCCGAACCGCCCTGCACGGCGATGCCGGCCGGCTTGTTGAGCACGATGACCTTCTCGTCCTCATGCAGCAGCATACGGGAGAGCAGTTCGTGATCGGAGGAATGCTTCAGCTCGCGGCCGGCGATCGGCCCGGCCTTCTTGGCATCGACCTCCATCGGGGGGATGCGGATCATCTGGCCCGGCTGCACGCGGGTGTCGCTCTTAACGCGGCCGCCATCGACGCGCACCTGGCCAGAGCGCAGCAATTTCTGGAGCGGGCCGAAGCCGAGGCCCGGATAATGGACCTTGAACCAACGGTCGAGGCGCATGCCCGCCTCGTCGCTCTCAACCTGCTTGTGTTCGATGCCTGCCATGTCAGCCTTCTTTCGTTGCGCCGTGCTTTAGCGCAAGAAAGGCCGAAGGGGAACCGTTTTAGAACGCTCGGAAGGTCAGCGTGGTCAGCGAACGCACGATGCCGGGGATGGAGGCGACGTGGTCGTTGATGAACTTGCCGATATCCTCCTCGCTGTCGACATAGACCTTGAGGAGCAGGTCGTACTCGCCGCTGGTGGAATAAAGCTCCGAAATGAGTTCCGTAGCGTAAAGCGCATCCGCGACTTCATAGGTCTTGCCCGGAGCGCATTGCAATTGCACGAAAATCGGCTTCATCGGTCCTCCCGCACCATTGGCGGCATGGTTTTCTTGTGATCGCAATCCCGGGCGCAAAACCGCTGCACACTTTTGCTGGGATTGCTTTTTACCGCCCGATTCCGGCGGTATTTCCGCTCTCTTATGACGGAATTTTCACGACAAAGGCAAGGCCGACCGAAATTCACACAGATCGTTAAAACTCGATGAAAATGCAACCGCCGCGTTTCACACACGCGAAAGGCGCAAATGATAAATTGCACGAACCTGAAGCAAACCCGTTGAACGCCATGACTCAGATCGTGACAGTTTCGCCCGCCACCGCCGCCTATGCCGCGCAGGGCATGAAGATGCAGACCCGCGCGAACACACTGTTCGAGCAGCGCATCCACACCTGGAGCGAGGATGCGAAGATCCACGGCGATGCGCGCACCATCGCGGTGCTCAACGTCATCCAGCCGCCCGCCTTGGCGCTCGCCCTCATCACCGCGCCCGGGATGACGCCGCAGGTGACCATCGCGGAGGCGCAACGCCTCTACGACGAAAACGGCGCCCCCGTTCAGGAGGAAGCCGAACCCGCCTGATCCTCCCTTCAAAGGACTGCAGCCGTCCTCCAACCGACTAAGGCCCCTCAGGGGCCTTTTCTTTGCTCCTTTCCCTGAACGACAAAAATGTGCCCGGCAGCGACGCCGCCTCTTGCCAAAGCACGGGCAAGGCCGTTATCTGGAGCCAACCTCGCTGGGAGAAATCGGCCGCCTTGGGAAAGGCAGCGCCGGTGCCGAAGGAGCAACCGCCCCGGAAACTCTCAGGCAAAAGGACCAGCAAGGTGCCGTCATAACTCTGGAGAGAAGCGCGCAAGCGCTCGCCGAAGGGATAACAATCTCAGGCGAAGGGACAGAGGGGGCTCAGGAGAACGGCGCAGCTGCGCCTGATTGTGAGCCGGCGCCCTGCAACTGGGCGCCCAGGGACTGGAGGGCGCCTTTTGGACGGATCGTCTGAACTCAAGAAAACACCGCTTCACGCGCTGAACGTATCGCTCGGCGGCCGCATGGTGCCGTTTGCCGGCTACGAGATGCCGGTGCAATACACCGCCGGCGTGATGAAAGAACACCTGCACACCCGTGCCGCCGCCGGCCTGTTCGATGTCTCGCATATGGGCCAGGTCACCGTGCGTGCCCGCTCGGGCGACAATGCCGATGCCGCCCGTGCCCTCGAAACGCTGGTGCCGGTCGATGTCGTCGGCCTCGGCGAAGGCCGCCAGCGCTATGCGCTGTTCACCAACGATGAAGGCGGCATCCTCGACGACCTGATGATCGCCAACCGCGGCGATCATTTCTATGTCGTCGTCAACGCCGCCTGCAAGGATCAGGACTTCGCCCATATGCAGGCGAAGATCGGCGACGTCTGCGAACTGACGCTGCATGACGACCGCGCGCTGGTCGCCCTTCAGGGGCCGCGGGCGGAATCGGTGCTGGCCGAACTCTGGGCCGATGTCTCCTCCATGCGCTTCATGGATGTGCGCGCCTGCGACCTGCACGACGCCGATTGCATCGTCTCGCGCTCCGGCTATACCGGCGAGGACGGGTTCGAGATCTCCATCCCGGCGGCGCTCGCCGAAACCGTCTGTCGCCGCCTGCTCGACCATCCTGACGTGCTGCCGATTGGCCTTGGCGCCCGCGATTCGCTGCGCCTCGAAGCGGGTCTCTGCCTCTACGGCAACGATATCGACACCGGCACGACGCCCGTGGAAGGCGCGCTCGAATGGGCCATCCAGAAGGTGCGCCGCAAGGGCGGCGAGCGTGAAGGCGGCTTCCCGGGCGCTGCGATCATCCTCGACCAGCTTGAAAACGGCGCTGAGCGCCGTCGCATCGGCCTGCGGGCCGAAGGCCGTGCGCCCGTGCGATCAGGCGCGGTGCTCGCCACCGATCCCGAGGGCGAGGACGTCGTCGGCACGGTGACGTCGGGCGGCTTCGGTCCCAATGTCGATGGCCCCGTCGCCATGGGCTACGTGACCAAGGCCGCCGTCACCCCGGGCACCCAGCTCTATGCCGGCGTGCGGGGCAAATTCCTGCCCGTGACCGTCGCCGCCATGCCTTTCGTCAAGAACACCTTCAAGCGCTGATACCGGCCACCCAACCAAAATCATTCCGAGAGAGGAACAAACATGCTGAAATTCACCGAAGAACACGAGTGGCTGAAGATCGAAGGCGGCGTTGCGACCGTCGGCATCACGGTCCATGCGGCCGAACAGCTCGGCGATCTCGTCTTCGTCGAACTGCCCGAGGTCGGCGCGACCTTCGAAAAGGGTGGCGATGCGGCCACCGTTGAAAGCGTGAAGGCGGCCTCCGATGTCTATTGCCCGCTCGCCGGAGAAATCGTCGAAGTCAACGAGGCGATCACCGCCGATCCCTCCCTCGTCAACAGCGACCCGCAGGGCGCCGGCTGGTTCTTCAAGCTGAAGCTTGCCAATGTGGCCGATGCCGACGGCCTGATGGATGAAGCCGCCTACAAGGAGCTTGTCGGCTGATGTCTCTCCCCAAGGACTTTGCCTTTACCGATTACCAGCCCTACGACTTCGCCAACCGTCGCCATATCGGCCCCTCGCCGAAGGAGATGGAGGCGATGCTCAAGGTGATCGGCTATCCGAGCCTCGACGCGCTGATCGACGACACAGTGCCGAAATCGATCCGACAGGAAAAGCCGCTGGAATGGGGCGCGCCGATGACCGAGCGCGAGGCGCTAGACAAGCTGCGCGAGACCGCCGGCCGCAACAAGAAGCTCGTTTCGCTGATCGGCCAGGGTTATTACGGCACGATCACGCCGCCGGTCATCCAGCGCACCATCCTGGAAAATCCCGCCTGGTACACAGCCTATACGCCCTATCAGCCGGAAATTTCTCAGGGCCGCCTCGAAGCGCTGCTCAACTACCAGACCATGGTCTGCGACCTGACGGGCCTTGATGTTGCCAATGCCTCGCTGCTCGACGAGGCGACCGCCGCCGCCGAAGCGATGGCCATGGCCGAGCGCGTCTCGAAGTCCAAGGCCAAGACCTTCTTCGTCGACGAGAACTGCCACCCACAGACCATCGCGCTGCTCAAAACCCGTTCGGAACCGCTCGGCTGGAGCATCGTCGTCGGCGATCCCTTCACCGACCTCGACCCGGTCGACGTGTTCGGAGCGATCTTCCAGTATCCCGGCACCTACGGCCATGTGCGCGATTTCACCGGCCTGATCGCCCGCCTGCACCAGACCGGCGCGATTGCCGTCATCGCCGCCGATCCGCTGGCGCTCGCGCTCCTCAAGTCGCCCGGCGACATGAATGCGGATATCGCCATCGGCTGCACGCAGCGTTTCGGCGTGCCGGTCGGCTATGGCGGCCCGCATGCCGCCTACATGGCCGTCAAGGACGCCTACAAGCGCTCCATGCCCGGCCGTCTCGTCGGCGTCTCTATCGATGCGCGCGGCAACCGCGCCTATCGCCTGTCGCTGCAGACCCGCGAACAGCATATCCGCCGCGAAAAGGCGACGTCGAACATCTGCACCGCACAGGTGCTGCTCGCCGTCATGGCCTCGATGTATGCCGTCTTCCACGGTCCGCAGGGCCTGAAGGCCATTTCGCAGAGCGTGCACCAGAAGACCGTGCGCCTCGCCATGGGTCTTGAAAAGCTCGGTTACACGGTCGAGCCGGAAGTGTTCTTCGACACGATCACCGTTCACGTCGGCAAGCTGCAGGGCATCATCCTAAAGACGGCCGTCGCGGAAGAGGTCAATCTGCGCAAGATCGGCGACGACCGCATCGGCATCAGCCTCGACGAGCGCTCGCGCCCCGTCACGCTGGAAGCCGTCTGGCGTGCCTTCGGCGGCGATTTCGAGGTGGCAGAATTCGAGCCGGGCTACCGCCTGCCGGAAGACCTGCTGCGCACCAGCGAATACCTGACGCATCCGATCTTCCATATGAACCGCGCGGAAAGCGAGATGACACGCTACATCCGCCGTCTCTCCGACCGTGACCTCGCGCTCGACCGCTCGATGATCCCGCTCGGCTCCTGCACGATGAAGCTCAACGCCACGGCGGAAATGCTGCCGATCACCTGGCCGGAATTTTCGGAGATCCATCCCTTCGTTCCCGCCGACCAGGCGCAGGGCTACCGCTATCTCATCGAGGACCTGTCGCAGAAGCTCTGCGACATCACCGGCTACGACGCCCTCTCCATGCAGCCGAATTCCGGCGCGCAGGGCGAATATGCCGGCCTCCTGACGATCCGCGCCTACCACCTCGCCAATGGTGATACGCATCGCGACGTCTGCCTCATCCCGACCTCCGCGCATGGCACCAACCCGGCGTCGGCCCAGATGGTCGGCATGAAGGTCGTCGTCGTGAAGGTGTCGGACAATGGCGACATCGACATGGACGATTTCCGTGCGAAGGCCGAGAGCCATGCGGACAACCTGTCCTGCTGCATGATCACCTACCCGTCCACGCATGGCGTCTTCGAAGAGAACGTGCGCGAGGTCTGCGAGATCGTGCACAAGCACGGCGGCCAGGTCTATATGGACGGCGCCAACATGAACGCCATGGTGGGCCTTGCCCGTCCGGGCGATATCGGCGGCGACGTCAGCCACCTCAACCTGCACAAGACCTTCTGCATCCCGCATGGCGGCGGCGGTCCCGGCATGGGGCCGATCGGCGTCAAGGCGCATCTTGCACCCTTCCTGCCGACAAACCCGACGACAGGCGAAGCCGGCGCGGTCTCGGCCGCGCCCTTCGGTTCGGCCTCCATCCTGCCGATCTCCTGGAGCTACTGCCTGATGATGGGCGGTGCGGGCCTCACGCAGGCAACGAAGGTGGCGATCCTCAACGCCAACTACATCGCCGCCCGCCTGAAGGGCGCCTATGACGTGCTTTACAAATCCGCCAAGGGTCGCGTGGCGCATGAATGCATCATCGACACGCGCCCGCTGGTCGACAGCGCCGGCGTGACCGTCGACGACGTCGCCAAGCGGCTGATCGACAGTGGCTTCCACGCCCCGACCATGAGCTGGCCGGTCGCCGGCACGCTGATGATCGAGCCGACAGAATCGGAGACCAAGGCGGAGATAGACCGCTTCTGCGATGCGATGCTGGCGATCCGCGAGGAGGCTCGCGCCATCGAGGAAGGCCGGATGGACCGGGAGAACAACCCGCTCAAGAACGCCCCGCACACGGTGGAAGACCTCGTCGGCGAATGGGATCGCCCCTATTCGCGCGAACAGGCCTGCTACCCGCCGGGTGCCTTCCGGGTGGACAAATACTGGTCGCCGGTCAACCGCGTCGACAATGTCTATGGTGACCGCAACCTCGTCTGCTCCTGCCCGCCGCTCGAGGACTATGCAGACGCCGCCGAGTAAACACGGCACACAAACGATTGCCCCGGCCGATCCCATCGGCCGGGGCTTTTCATTTTCGGGCAGGGACTGGTTAGGGCGAAACGGCGACGTCCACCCAGAATCGGGTAAATCCTTCGGCGAAATCCCTGTAGCCGCTGAGCGTCGAGGGTTTCACCGCATAGGCGTTGGCGCCGTTCTCATAGGCGCGGTTGACATCAGCCGTATTCGACGACGACGACAGCATGATGACCGGCGTCACCGCCGTGCGGGCATCGCCGCGCAAACGCTTCAAAAGTTCCATGCCGTTGGTGCCGGGCATGTTGATGTCGAGCAGGATGTAGTCGAAGGCTTCCGCTGCGAGGCGATCGCTCGCCATGTCCGCGTCGGTCACATGGGTAATCTCGATGGTGCTGCCGGCATCGCTGAAGGCGCGCATCACGAAGCGCACATCCACCGGATCGTCATCGACGACGATCAGCTTCCTGGCCAGGCTTACCACGATCGCTCCCCCTTGATTTTATGGGTTGCGGAAACGTCACGATGAAGCGTGCGCCCGGACCATAGGTCGTGTCAAGCGCGATCACACCGTTGTGACTTTCGACGATGCGGCGCGCCAGCGCCAGGCCGACGCCCGTGCCCTGATAAACCGTTTCATCCCGGTGAAGCCGCTGAAAGACTTCGAAAATCCGCCCGACATGCTGCGGGTCGATACCGATACCGTCATCCTCCACAATGAAATCGACGGCCTCCTCGTTTTCCCGGCAGTAGACACGCACCACGGGTATTTCGCCGGGCCTGCGGTATTTCAGGGCATTGCCGATCAGGTTCTGCGCCAGGCGCTTCAGAAGCTCCTGATCGCCCATGATCTCCGGCAGCGCGGCGACATCGACCCTGCCGCCCGCTTCCTGCACATGGGTTTCGAGCAGCGCCAGCGCATCGCGCACCACATCCGAAAGGGCGACAGGCTTCGGCGTGGTGATGCGGTAGGCGATCTGCGAGAATTCGAGCAGGCTGTCGATGATGCGCCGCATGCGCGCGGCACTCTTGCGCACATGATCGGCGTAATGCGCCAATTCAGCATGCTCGCCGCGATGCAGGTCTTCGGAAATCATCTCGGCGAACATCGAGAGATGGCGCAGCGGCGCCTTCAGATCGTGGGATACGGTGGCGGTGAACTGGTCGAGCGCCTCGTTCTTGCGCCGCAATTCGTTAGTCTGGGCCTCCACCTGATGCTGCTGGCGCTTGGCCTCGGTTATGTCGCGGCCGACACTCACCACCTCGGCCACCCCATCATCATCGAAGATCGCCACGGCCGTCCAGAACATCCATTCTTCCTGCCCATCCGGCCCTTCGGTACAGACCTCGAGCGAGCGCACGGGGGCCTCCCGCGTATAATTCGCGATGTTGATCAGGTCGGCCGTCTGCTCCGGCGCGCAGGCAACGTCCGGCAGGTACCGGCCCAGAAGTTCGTCGGTCGTCGAGCCGACATGAGCGGCATATTTGTCATTGGCAAAGCGGATAGTCAGGTTCCTGTCGAAGCGCAGGATCATGTCGGGCAGGATCTGCAGCAACGAAAGATAGTCGCGGCGTTTCTCCTCCAGCGCCGCTTCCGCGCGCTTCAACTCCGATATGTCGACACGAAGCGCGACGATGTCGCCGGTTTCGGCGACGTGGCTCTCGCCGCGAATCCAGCGGTCCTTGCCGAATTCGAAGACGCTGCCGCCGCTGTCGGTGTTGCGGTGACTTTCCAGTCGCTCGCGCACCATGGCCTCGGCTTCGGGCGTGCCTTCGACAATGCCGGGAAACATGCCGGCACGGATGCTGGCGCGCGCAATGCTCTCCAGCGTCGCGCCGACGCGCACGGCATCGCGCGCCACGCCGGTACGTTCCTTGTAGGAGCGGTTGAACATGATCAGGCGCTCTTCCTGGTCGAAGATTGCAAATCCCTCGTTCATCGTGTCGAGCGCGGAGGCTATGCGCTGGCCAAGCAGGATCTGCTCGCCATGGCTACCGCCGCTCAACAGGCTGCGCAGAAGAAGCGCATAGCGGGCACGGCCCGTCTCGTCCGGAACGGGGATGACATGGGCGGTCGCCTCGAAGCGGGAGCCGTTGTCATGACGGAAGACAAAGGGATAGGCGTTTTCCCGACCGGTCGCCGCATGAAGGGCGAGCAATCCTGTTGCGTCAGGCCCGTCGATAACGGGCGAATCGGAGGGGATCTGGCCGTCCTTGCTCCAACCAAACGTGCGCGCGGCCGCATCGTTATACGACACGACATGCGCTGCGACATCGACGATGAGCACGGGAAACGGCAGGTTCTGGTAAAGTGCGGCGGCAAAGCCCATCATCGCGCGCCCTCCCCGTTGCGACACCACCGGTATCAGCACGCCGGCTGAGGGAGACTAGGCAAAACCATCTGCAAAGAAAAGGTGCAAGGATTTGCAGCCCCTGCATCCCCTGATGTCAGGCGCGCACCGTCGGCTGGCCGGCGGCGGCAAGGGCTGCGAGGTCGGCGGGCTTCAGCTCGACCGATTCGCCACAGCCGCAGGCGGACGTCTGGTTGGGGTTGTGGAAGGTGAAGCCGGAGCGCAGGGTCGTCACTTCGAAATCCATCTGCGTGCCGAGCAGATAGAGCACGGCCTCAGGCGCCACCCAGACGCGGGCGCCGTTCAGCTCGATCAGGTCGTCCTTGGCATTGGGTTCGGTCACGAGATCGATGGAATATTCCATCCCGGCGCAACCGCCCTTCTTGATGCCGACGCGAATGCCCTTGGCGTCGCCGCCGGCATTGTCGACGATCGCCTTGACGCGGCTGGCCGCCGCATCGGTAAGTGTCATCACTGCAAAGGCCATGGGCCGTATCTCCTTCGACCGGCCGGGTTCAAGGCCCGACGGTTTCCGAATCCAAATCTAGTGTTCCCTCGTTAAGGGATCAATACTCTGCTACCGCATGATCTTATCCGAAAAGTCTTCAACTTTTCGGTATCAAGCTAGTACCAGCCAACCGCGACCTGCGCCTCTTCCGACATACGGTCCGGCGTCCACGGCGGATCGAAGGTCATCCTGACCTCGACGCCGGACACGCCCTCGACGGCGCTCACGGCGTTTTCCACCCAGCCCGGCATCTCGCCGGCGACGGGGCAGCCGGGGGCCGTCAGCGTCATGTCGATCTTGACCATGCGGTCGTCTTCGATATCGATCTTGTAGATCAGGCCGAGTTCGAAGATGTCGGCCGGGATTTCCGGGTCATAGACCGTCTTCAGCGCGGAAATGACGTCGTCGGACAGGCGCGCCAACTCATCGGCCGGGATTGCCGAATGCACGATGCCTTCGCGGACATCCACCTTGTCTTGGGTTGCGTCGAGGGACATGATTCACCTCCTCAGGCAAAAAACTTGCGGGCGTGGTCGAGCGCATCGGCCAGGGCATCGACTTCGGCGCGCGTGTTATAGAGGCCGAACGATGCCCGGCATGTGGAGGTGACGCCGAAGCGTTTCAAGAGCGGCTGGGCACAATGGGTGCCGGCGCGCACCGCAACCCCTGCCCGGTCGATGACCATCGAGACGTCATGCGCATGGATGCCCTCCAGCTCGAAGGAGAAGATCGAGCCCTTGCCGGGCGCCGTGCCGAAAATCTTCAGCGAATTGATCGAGGACAGCCGCTCATGGGCATAGTCGCGCAGATCGGCCTCATGGGCCGAGATCGCGGCACGGCCGATCTTTTCCATGTAGTCGAGCGCATGGCCAAGGCCGATCGCCTGCACGATGGGCGGCGTACCGGCCTCGAAACGGTGCGGCGGATCGTTGTAGGTGACGACATCTTCCGTGACCTCGACGATCATCTCGCCGCCGCCCTGGAAGGGACGCATTTCCTTCAGGCGGTCCATCTTGCCGTAGAGCACGCCGATGCCCGAGGGGCCGTAGAGCTTGTGGCCGGTCATCACGTACCAGTCGCAATCGATGTCGCGCACGTCGACCGGCATGTGCACCGCGCCCTGCGAACCATCGACCAGAACCGGAATGCCGCGCTCGCGGGCGATGCGGCAGACTTCCTTGACCGGGACGATGGTACCGAGCGCATTCGACATATGCGTGATGGCGATGAGCTTGGTGCGCTCTGTGAGGCACTTCTCGAACTCTTCGATATGGAACGCGCCCGTCTCGTCCACCGGCGCCCAGACCAGCTTGGCGCCCTGCCGTTCGCGGATGAAATGCCACGGCACGATATTGGAGTGGTGCTCCATGATCGACAGCACGATCTCGTCGCCCTCGCCGATCTTGGGCATGCCGTAGCCATAAGCAACGGTGTTGATCGCCTCGGTCGAGGATTTCGTGAAGATGATCTCGTCGACCGAGGAGGCATTCAGAAAACGGCGCACCTTTTCGCGCGCCGCCTCATAGGCGTCGGTTGCCGCATTCGACAGGAAGTGCAGGCCGCGATGCACATTGGCATATTCGTTCGAATAGGCATGCGAGATCGCGTCGATCACCGACTGCGGCTTCTGTGCCGAGGCGCCATTGTCGAGATAGACCAGCGGCTTGCCATAGACCGTCTTCGACAGGATCGGGAAATCCTTGCGGATCGCCTCGACGTCATAGGCCTTTGCGGGAGCGTATTCCATCTCGTTCGTCCTTTATCAGGCGTGCTTTTCCAGCCAGGCGGCGATGACGCCTTCCAGCGCCTCGACCAACGGCTCGTCTTCAAGCTCCTCGACGATCTCGGCGACGAAGGCGTTGACCAGCATGGCGCGCGCCTTGTTTTCCGGGATGCCGCGGGCCATCAGATAGAAGAGCTGCACGTGGTCGATATCGATCACGGTCGCGCCATGGCCGCACTGCACGTCGTCGGCGAAGATTTCCAGCTCCGGCTTGGCGGAGAAGTCGGCTTCATCCGACAAGAGCAGCGTGTTGCACGACATCTTGGCGTCGGTCTTCTGGGCATCAGGGGCGACCCGGATCTGGCCCTGGAAGACGCCGCGGGCGCGATCGAAGATCACGTTGCGGATGACTTCCGTCGAGGTCGTGTTCGGCACGTCATGACCGACCGTAAAGGTCACGTCCGTATGCGTCTCGCCGCCGAGCAGGTTGATGCCGCGCAGCTTCAGGTCCGCGCCCTCGCCTGCCACCACGACGTGGACTTCCTGCCGCACGAGCTTGCCGCCGGCATTGATCACATAGAGGCGAAGCTTCGCGTCCGTGCCGAGCGTGATGCGGATCTGGCCCAGATGCGTATCGGCAGCACCCTGCGCCTGGAAGATGATCCAGGTGATCTCGGCGCCATCGCCCAGCGCGATATCGCTGATCGACGTCACGAACGCGGCGGTCTCGCCGGCGGCGACATGACGCTCGATGATCGTGCCCTTGGTGTTCGCGCCGAAGGTGGCCGGGAAACGCGTATGCGTCTGGCCGGCATTCTGCACCGTCTGGATTTCGAGCGGGGCTTCCAGCTCCGTGCCGGCAGGCACGTCGAGCACGAAACCGTCGCGCACGAAGGCGCCGTTGATGCGGCCGATCGCGTCGTCACGGTCGCGGGCGGCAAGGCCTTCGGCGGCGGTGCCATCGGCCAGCGCATCCTTGAAGGTGCGGACCGTCACGCCGCTTGCCGTTGAGCGCGCATCGGCCACGCCATTGACGACCGACAGAACCGACGATCCCTCGACCAGCGGGCTGGTCTTGGCGGCCGATGCGGCCGGATCGAAGGCGGGGACTGCGCGCAGCAACGCTTTGAGGTCCGTATAGTGCCAGGCTTCGACACGGCGCGTCGGCAGGCCGGCATCCTTGAAGTCGCTGATCAGCGTATCGCGCGCGGCAAGCACCGCACCGTCGCCCGGCAGCTCGCCGAGGGCGTGGTCATAGGCTTCGCACAGCGCGGTCTCTGCGACCGAGAGCTTCATGCCTGTTTGCATGTTCATGAGATTACTCCTTCACGATGCCTCAGGCAGCAGCACCGATGATGTCCGCATAGCCGTTCGCTTCCAGCTCGTGCGCCAGCGTCTTGTCGCCGGACTTGATGACCTGGCCCTTATAGAGGACGTGGACCGTATCCGGCACGATGTAGTCGAGCAGGCGCTGGTAATGGGTGATGACGATGACGGCGCGGTCGGGCGAACGCAGCGCATTGACGCCATCGGCGACGATCTTCAGCGCGTCGATGTCGAGACCGGAATCGGTTTCGTCGAGCACGCACAGCTTCGGCTCGAGCAGCGACATCTGCAGGATTTCCGCGCGCTTCTTCTCACCGCCGGAGAAACCGACGTTCAGCGGACGGCGCAGCATTTCCGGCGCGATCTTCAGTTCGGCAGCGGCTTCCTTGACGCGGCGCATGAAGTCCGGCGTCGTGAGTTCCGCTTCGCCGCGCGCCTTGCGCTGCTCGTTCATCGCGACCTTCAGGAACTGCATCGTGGCGACGCCCGGAATTTCGACCGGATACTGGAAGGCGAGGAAAATGCCCTTGGCGGCGCGCTCGGCCGGGTCGAGTTCCAGAATGCTCTCGCCGTTATAGAGGATATCACCCTCGGTGACTTCGTAGTCCTCGCGGCCGGACAGGATGTAGGAGAGCGTCGACTTGCCGGAGCCGTTCGGGCCCATGATGGCAGCGACCTCGCCGGCCTTCACGGTGAGGTTCAGGCCGCGGATGATCTCGGTGCCGTCTTCGGCGATGCGAGCGTGCAGATTCTTGATTTCGAGCATGGTGTCTTGGTCCTGCGTTCAGAGCGTCCAAACGCTCTCATCTTCGTTTCAGAAGCCGAGGAAGAAATGGACCAACGGAAGCATCATGGCGGCAAAGCCGCCGAGGCTGAGCCCCACCGCCGTGCGTATCGCCACGTTTCGAACGTTGGGCGCATACGCTGCCAGTCCACCGCAAACCACGGCATAATATGTCAGATTGACCGGATCCATGTCGTCTCTCCCGATGAGAACCGCACCGTCTGATATAACGGATCACGCGGGGAACTTCATCGAGAAGCAATCCGGCCACCCGGCGGAAACCGCCGGGGCATGCATCACTCGATCAGCCGACCGAACCTTCCAGCGAGATACCGATCAGCTTCTGCGCCTCGACGGCGAACTCCATCGGCAGCTCCTGGATGACTTCCTTGACGAAGCCGTTGACGATCAGGGCGATTGCCGCTTCGGTCGGGATGCCGCGCTGCAGGCAGTAGAACAGCTGGTCTTCCGATATCTTGGAGGTGGTCGCCTCGTGCTCGAACTGGGCCGTCGCGTTCTTCGCCTCGATATAGGGCACGGTATGCGCGCCGCACTTGTCGCCGATCAAAAGCGAGTCGCACTGCGTGAAGTTGCGCGCGTTCTCCGCCTTGCGGTGGGCCGAAACCTGGCCGCGATAGGTATTGTTGGAGAAGCCGGCCGAAATACCCTTCGAGACGATGCGGCTCGACGTGTTCTTGCCGAGATGGATCATCTTGGTGCCGCTGTCGATCTGCTGATGGCCGTTGGAAACGGCGATCGAGTAGAACTCGCCGCGCGAACCATCACCGCGCAGGATGCAGGACGGGTACTTCCAGGTGATCGCGGAGCCGGTTTCGACCTGCGTCCATGAGATCTTGGAGTTCTTGCCCCGGCAATCGCCGCGCTTGGTGACGAAGTTGTAGATGCCGCCCTTGCCGTCCTTGTCGCCCGGATACCAGTTCTGGACCGTCGAATACTTGATCTCGGCGTCATCTAGCGCAACCAGCTCGACGACGGCAGCATGCAGCTGGTTTTCGTCGCGCTGCGGCGCGGTGCAGCCTTCGAGATAGGAGACGTAGGCGCCGTCTTCGGCGATGATCAGCGTGCGCTCGAACTGGCCGGTGTTCTTCTCGTTGATGCGGAAGTAGGTCGACAGCTCCATCGGGCAGCGAACGCCCTTCGGCACGAAGACGAACGAACCGTCGGTGAAGACAGCGGAATTCAGCGTGGCGTAATAGTTGTCGGTCGTCGGAACGACGGTGCCGAGGTACTGCTTCACCAGGTCGGGATGTTCGCGGATGGCTTCCGAGATCGACATGAAGATCACGCCGGCCTTCTTCAGCTCTTCCTTGAAGGTCGTGACGACGGAAACAGAATCGAACACGGCGTCGACGGCGATCTTCGAGGTCTGCACGCCCGCCAGGATTTCCTGCTCGCGCAGCGGAATGCCAAGCTTCTCGTACATCTTCAGAAGCTCGGGATCGACTTCGTCAATGGACTTCGGGCCGCTCTGGTTCTTCGGAGCCGCATAATAGTAGAGGTCGTTGAAGTCGATCTTCGGATAATCGACGCGCGCCCAGGTCGGCTCCTCAAGCGTCAGCCAGCGGCGGTAAGCCTCAAGGCGCCACTCAAGCATCCATTCGGGTTCGCTTTTCTTGGCCGAGATGAAACGAATGATCTCCTCGGAAAGACCCTTCGGGGCCTTCTCCATCTCGATATTCGTCTCGAAGCCGTATTTGTACTGGTCGACGTCAATCTGACGGACCTGATCAATCGTTTCCTGCACCGCAGGCATATCGTTCTCCAATCTTGCCGGATCCAAGGTCCGGCAGTTTGTCAACGTGTGGCGGGTCTTCCGCCGGTTATGTAAGCGCCAAAGGGGACTTTTCCCACCTTTTGGCAAGCGAAAACTTGCGTTTTCGCCAGATTTGCCTCAGGCGGCGCGCCGGCGCGACACAACGCGCGCGAAGGCAGCCAGAAACCGATCCACATCCGCCTCAGTCGAGCCCGACCCGAGCGAGACGCGAAGCCCGCCGAGCGCGGCATCAAACCCCATCGCGGTGAGCACATGGCTCTGGCCGACCTTGCCGGACGAGCAGGCCGAGCCGGCCGACAGCGCGATACCCTCGAGATCGAAGGCGATCTGGCCGGTTTCGGACTTCAGGCCCGGCAGGCTGAAGAAGCACGTATTGGCGACACGCTCGACATCCGCGCCGTGGATGATCACGTCATTGGTCGCCAGCCGCATGCCGTTTTCAAGACCATCGCGCAGGCCGGCGATGCGGGCATTGCGTTCGGCAAGATCGGTGACAGCGCCGCGGGCGGCCGCGGCAAAGCCGGCAAGCGCAGCCGGGTTCTCCGTACCGGAGCGATGGCCCTTCTCCTGCCCGCCGCCGCGGATCAGGGATACCGGCATAAGAACCTCGCCGCGCGAGACGAGCGCCCCAGCGCCCTTGGGGCCGCCGAGTTTGTGCGAGGAGATGATCAGGAAATCCGCGTCGAGCGCCCCGATATCGACGGCCATGCGGCCCACGGCCTGCACCGCATCGACGACGAGAAGTCCGCCATTGCGGCGAACGATCTCGGCGACTGCCTTCACCGGCTGGACGATGCCCGTCTCGTTGTTGGCGAGCATGACGGCGACCATCGGCAGGCCCTTGGCCTTGTCGTGGCTTTTCAGAAGACCTTCCAGCGCATCGAGATCGACGACACCGGCGTGGGTCACCGGAACGGTCGTGACGTTCTCGCGCGCGAACCGTCCGCCCTCGCGGATCGCCGGATGCTCGATCTCGGAAACATAGAGATGACCAATGGCAAGCGGCGTGCGGCCCATGCGATAGTCAGGCGTCAGCACAAGGTTCGCCGCCTCGGTGGCACCGCTGGTGAAGATGACATGGGCCGGCGCGGCATTGACGAGTGCTGCTACATCCCGGCGCGCGGCCTCGACCAGCATGCGCAGCGCCCGGCCCTCGCCATGCACGGAAGACGGGTTTCCAACCATATCGAGTGCGGACACAACGGCGTCGCGCGCCACCGGCAGCAGGGGTGCCGTGGCGTTCCAGTCCAGATATGTCCGCTCCGTTTTGGTCATTCTTCATCCGTGCCCGCGCAATCAAGTTCAATGCGACGTGCATTTTCCTTGAAATTTCCGTCGGGCTTGCCTTATGACACCAAACTCACGGCGCCAACCGGGCGCCCATACAGTTTCGAATGGTTCTAAACTAGGTTCTAGAAAAGCTGACTGCTTTCGTCAAGACTTCAGTTGACAAGAATCCGTTTTCGGACCCGAGCTTGCCGGAGTAAGAATGCCCGAAATCATCTTCAACGGACCCGCCGGTCGCCTTGAAGGCCGTTACCAGCCGTCCAAGCAGAAGAACGCCCCGATCGCCATCGTGCTGCACCCGCATCCGCAGTTCGGCGGCACGATGAACAACCAGATCGTCTACCAGCTCTTCTACATGTTCCAGAAGCGCGGCTTCACGACGCTGCGCTTCAATTTCCGCGGCATCGGCCGCAGCCAGGGCGAATTCGACCATGGCGCGGGCGAACTGTCGGACGCGGCCTCCGCGCTCGACTGGGTGCAGAGCCTGCATCCGGATTCCAAGAGCTGCTGGGTCGCCGGCTATTCCTTCGGCGCCTGGATCGGCATGCAGCTTCTGATGCGCCGCCCCGAGATCGAAGGCTTCATGTCGATTGCGCCGCAGCCGAACATCTATGACTTCTCGTTCCTCGCCCCCTGCCCGTCCTCCGGCCTCATCATCAACGGCGACTCGGACAAGGTAGCGCCGGAGAAGGACGTCAACGGTCTCGTCGAAAAGCTGAAGACCCAGAAGGGCATCCTGATCACGCACAAGACCGTGCCGGGCGCCAATCACTTCTTCAACGGCCAGACGGAAACGCTGATGGCGGAATGCGAGGACTATCTCGACCGTCGCCTGGCCGGCGAACTGACGCCGGAACCGGCCGCCAAGCGCATCCGCTGACCGGCCAAAAGCATAAGCGAAACAAAAGCCCGATGGTTCCGCCATCGGGCTTTTTCTTTGAAATCAATTCGCCTGCTTGAAGACTTCCAGCACGACAGCCGGCGGCTCAGCCTCGCGCACGCAATCGCGCCCGGCATTCTTGGCGGCATAGAGCGCATCGTCGGCGCGGCGCATGGCGAAACGCAGCGGCTCGTTCGGGCCGATTTCCGCAACACCGAAGCTCGCGGTGACGCGAACAGCCGGCGGCAGGCCGGGAACCGGCGAGACGGAGCGCGTCGCCCGCAACGCATGAGCAAACAGCAGCGCCGCCTCCTTGCCGGTGCGAGGCAGGAAGAGCACGAATTCCTCGCCGCCGATGCGGGCGACGAGCGCGCCTTCGGGGGCTGCGGCCTTCAGCATCTCGCCAAAGGCACGAATCGCGGCATCGCCACCCTGGTGACCGTAGGTATCGTTGACCGATTTGAAGCGGTCCAGGTCGCAGATCACGATGCTGTGCGGCCCGGATTGCGCCATCAACGCATCGACGCGATTGTCGAAACCGCGACGGTTGAGCAGGCCGGAAAGCGGATCGACCTCGGCGTTGACCTTCTCGTCGGCAACGATTTCCAGGACGAGCACGCACAGCAGCATCAACCCGACGGCAACGATGAGCACGGCGCCCATGCTCTGGGAGACGAGTGCAAACGGGCTGCCGAGATAGTCCTTCGCCGTCGCGCCCGCACCGGCAAATACGGCGGCAAAGCCTTTCAGGATGAAATGCAGGCTGGTGGCGACCAGCAACGCGACAAGCGCCCGGTCCACGAAGGACTTCACCGGCGCCCGCCACGTGGCCCAGGCGCTCATGCCGAGCGCTATCGCAAAGGGGGTCTGGTAGGGGAGCGCATGCTGTAGGGTTCCGCGCGGCAAATCATAGATGAAACAGCCAAGCGCCACGAAGCCGAGATAGATGCCGGCGAGAGCCGTGCGATTTGTCCTCAGGCTGTAGAGATGGCCGATACCGATGCGCAACATGAACATGCCCGCGAGCATCGAGGCGAAGGCGAGGATCGCCCAGAGCCTCACCGGCGGGACATAAGCGATGAGGAATTCGAAGATCGCAGACAGCGAGGCGACCGCAAAACTGCCGGCGAACCAGCGGGCGGCAATGCGATTGCGGCTACGGGTGGAGACCGCCAGGAAGAACATGAAGAAACATTGGGCGATGAGGAAATTCACCGCCAGCAGGAAGCCTGCGCCACTCATTGGCCACCTTACGCATGACACCAAAACCATTCCGTGCATCGCGCCCCGGAATGATCGCTGGCCATGCTAGGGAACGGCAGGAAAAATTGCGTTAACCGGCCATAGCAGATTTCCGCAGCAGCCCGCCCGTTACCGGTGCCTTGACGCCGGTGGTTCCCGGAAACGTCAGCGGCAGGCCGCGCAGGGAGCGCACGGCCAGATAGGCCCAGGCCTCCGCTTCCATGCTGTCCCCATTGAGATCGACGGCTTCGGCAGCCACGACCTCGGCCCCCTCGATCTGCGCAAGCGCCGCAAGGTCGTCCATAATGACCCGGTTGAGCCGACCTCCTCCGCAGACGACATAGAGTTTTGGTCTCTCCGGCAGATGGCGGGCCGAGCGCAGGATCGCGGCGGCCGTGACATGCGCCAGCGTGCGTGCACCATCCTCCAGGCTCGCATCGCTGCCTTGCGGCGGGCGAAAATCGTTGCGATCGAGCGAGCGGCGCACCGGATCGGTGAAGAAGGCGTGGCCCAGATAGCGCGCGGCGAGATCGGCATCGACCTGTCCTTCCGAGGCGATCATGCCGCCCTGGTCATAGGGAACTCCGGCATGGGCCTCGACCCATTGGTCGATCAGCGTGTTGCCCGGCCCGCTGTCGAACGCGACGATTCGGTCGCCGCCGCTGCCAATGAAAGTAAGGTTGGAGATGCCGCCGATATTGACGAAGACCACGGCCTTGCCGCTCGCGTTGGAGAGGCCGGCGGCGAGGGCGGCGTGGTAGGCGGGAATGAGCGGCGCGCCCTGCCCGCCATGCACCATGTCGTTGGCGCGCATGTCATAGACCACGTCGATGCCGGTCTCGTCGGCCAGCAGGCCGCCATCGCCCAGTTGCACCGTCAAGGCATCATTCGGCCGGTGCAGCACGGTCTGGCCATGGAAACCGATGACGTCGATGTCGGCGGCCTTCAGCTTGTTTTCCGCCAGCAACGCACGCACGGCCTCGGCGTGACGCAGGGTCAATTCCCGTTCGATCTCGGCGAGATCGCCGGGCCGCTCCGTTCGGTCGCTGATCGCTTTGGCGGTTTCCAGCGCGCCTTGCAGTCGGCGGCGGAAGGCCACGTCATAGGAACGCCCGAGAGACGGGCCGCGCTCCACGATGGCCTCGCCATCCGTGCGAAGCAGCGCCACGTCGATACCGTCGAGGCTCGTACCGCTCATCAGACCGATCGCCGTTCGCATTCCCATCATCCCATTCGCTCCAGACTCACTTTTGAAGTGATAATGCCCATTAAAGGTGATAAATGCCCGCCCGAAACAATCCCACCAGAGAGACAGGCCATGTCCGAATTCAAATCCGATTTCCTTAGCACGCTCAAAGAGCGCGGCTTCATCCACCAGATTTCCGATGAAACCGGCCTCGACGACCTCCTGGCCAAGGAAACCGTGACGGCCTATATCGGCTTCGATCCGACGGCGCCCAGTCTCCATGCCGGCGGGCTCATCCAGATCATGCTGCTGCACTGGTTTCAGAAGACCGGCCACCGCCCGGTCTCGCTGATGGGCGGCGGCACGGGCATGGTCGGCGACCCCTCGTTCAAGGACGAGGCGCGCCAGTTGATGACGCCGCAGACGATCAACGACAACATTGCCAGCATCAAGAAGGTTTTCGCCAACTACCTGACCTATGGCGAGGGTCCGAAGGACGCGCTGATGATCAACAATGCCGACTGGCTGCTCGGCATCAACTACCTGGAATTCCTGCGCGATGTCGGCCGTCACTTCTCGGTCAACCGCATGCTGTCCTTCGACAGCGTGAAGACGCGCCTCGACCGCGAGCAGTCGCTGTCCTTCCTCGAATTCAACTACATGATCCTGCAGGCCTACGACTTCGTCGAACTCAACAAACGCTACGACGTGCGTCTGCAGATGGGCGGCTCCGACCAGTGGGGCAATATCATCAACGGCATCGACCTCGGCCACCGCATGGGCACGCCGCAGCTGTATGCGCTGACCTCGCCGCTCTTGACCACCTCGTCCGGCGCCAAGATGGGCAAGTCGGTCAACGGCGCCGTCTGGCTCAACCCGGACATGCTCTCGGCCTATGACTTCTGGCAGTACTGGCGCAACACGGAAGATGCCGACGTCTCGCGCTTCCTGAAGCTCTACACGACGCTGCCGATGGATGAGGTTGCACGCCTCTCCTCGCTTGGCGGTTCGGAGATCAACGAGGTCAAGAAGATCCTCGCCACGGAAGTCACCGCCATGCTGCACGGCCGCGAGAATGCCGAACAGGCTGCGGAAACCGCGCGCAAGACTTTCGAGGAAGGCGCGATTGCCGAAAACCTGCCGTCGGTCGACGTTGCCACGAGCGAGCTCGACGCCGGCATCGGCCTGCTCTCGCTGATCGTCAAGGCCGGCCTCGCCGCTTCCAACGGCGAAGCCCGCCGCCACGTGCAGGGCGGTGCCGTGCGCATCAACGATACCGCGATCTCCGACGAGCGCCGGATGATCGGCACGGCGGATGTTTCGGCTGACGGCGTCATCAAGCTGTCGCTCGGCAAGAAGAAGCATATCCTCGTGCGCCCGGCGTGAGCCGCGCGAAAACGCTGACGATCAAGGCCGCCTCCGGGCGGCCTTTTTCATTGGAATTCGAAGATGTTGCGAAAGACGCCCGGCGCGATGATCGACAGCGGGTTGATGTTGAGTTGCGGCTTGTCGAACGGGCCGGACAGTTTGAAGGTGATGCCGATCAGGCCACGATCATTGCCGTTGCCGAGAATGATGCCGATTAACGGCAATTCGGCAAACAGCCGGTTGAGGCCATAGGCAGGCATGAAGGTACCAGTCATCTCCGTCTGGCCATTGGCATCGCGTACCACGCCTTGGAAGGTCGCCCCCACGCTATCGCCGCGCACCACGCCGTTTTCCAGCGCCAAAGTGCCGCCGCCGACGCGCACCTGCGCAAAGCCGCGAGAGAACTTGACCGCGCTGACGTCGATCTCCTTGCGCACCGCATCGTTGAGGCTGCGTCCGTCGCCGCCGGCAGGGGTGGAGACCAGTGAGCGCAGACGCTCTTCGCCGACGAGTGCGAAATTGCGGATATCGACGGAACCGCGCCAGCCGCTGTTTGTTGTCTCGCGCAGACGCACATTCAGGAGCCCGCCCCGCATGTTGCGGTAGATATCGGCAAAGCGGGCAACCGAGCCGGCATCGCCGCTCGTCAGCTGGATGGCATCCGTGCCGCCATTCTGCACCATCTGCCCGACGACCGGAGCGCCGCTTTCCGTCACGGCGGAAAGATCGACTGCGGAAATGCGGTTGCCTGACGTTGCGTAGCTCAGGCTGACATTGTTGAGGCTTTCGCCGTTGAAACCGACGGCCCGCGCCAGCTTGGCCTTGATGCTCGCCCCCTGCTTGCTTTTGCCGTCACCGCCACCGCCGCTCGCATTCTTGAGACGCCCCAGCACCGCCCGGACATCCGCCGAATCGCCGTTCACCGCGACCGCGTAGCCCGCCTTGTTACGATCCACCACCAGCCGGAACCGGTCGTCGGCCGAAAGCTGCACCGTGGAGAAACTAGCCGAATCAAGCGCTGTGCCATTGAAGACCAGATCGCCCGCTACCTTGAAGCCATCGCCGGCGAAGCGGAAATCGGAGACGCGGGTCGTGCCGTCCTTGGTGTCCGCCGTCAGCGTCACCTTGCCGCCGATGCCGGCTCCCTTCGTCCAACCGAGCCAGGGCACGGACACGGCCGCCGTCCTCAAGTCGGCTTCGACGGCGCGAGGGCCGTCGCCGTCCTGCTCCATCCGGATGGAAACTTCGCCCTCGATGATGTCGTCGAGGCCCGGCAGCAGCTTGCGCCGGTCCTTATTGTCGAGCGTTCCCGACAGCACCGTCTGGCGCGTGATGCCGGCGGCCTTGTTGACGGGCTCGACGAGCGCGAGATCAAGTGTCACACCGTCGATATCGGCCTCAGCCTTGAGTTTCGCCTGCTGGGGATCGATGGTGAGCATGCCATGCAGCGCCGTCACGTCGCGGCCGGCGATCGGCTTCTTCACGTCGACATCGTCCAGGTCGAGTGTCGCCGTCCATTGCGGCGGCGGCGGCTTATGGGCGGAGATCACGCCGAAATGCGCCTTGACCTTGGCCTTGACCTGACCGCTGAAGTCATCCGGCGCAAAGCCCGTCGCCGGAAGCGCGCGGATCGGCCGATAGGTCACCAGCTCGGCAATGGCGTCGGCATTGCCGGCGACATCGATGTCCATGTCGGCCATCAGCGGCTTGGTATAATTGTCGGGCAAAACGAAGGTGCCGCCGGTCAGCGCCACGGACCGGCCGGAGGGGAAATAGGCCGTCCCCCCGGCAATCCCGATCTCGGTGCGCGGCCCGCGCAGGCGGAAGGTGCCGGAGGTATCGCGCAGCGGCGGAATATCGCCGGCGATATTCATGCGCGCGCCCTTGATGTCGAAGTCGATCTTCAGCTCGTCCTCGGTGAGATGCATCGGCACGCCCGGCTCGCGCTTGCGGCCGGCCGCGAGATAGAATTCGATGCGGCCATTGGTGACGGTTCCGCCGAAAATGTTTTTCGCCACCCAGCTGCGCGCTGTCTTCGCCATCCAGAATGGCCAGAACTGCTTGACGGCGGCCGATTGCAATTCGCTTGCGATCATTACAAAGCTGACCTCCGGCTCCTTGTCGCCGAACTGCAGTGCAAGCGAGCCGGCAATGCTGCCCTTGTCGCTCGCCACCGCCATCTCCTCGAAGCGCAGGCTCTTCGCCTTGGCGAGATAGTAACCGTTCACCTTCGCGTCGAAGCGGATCGGCGCCTCGCCGGTATCGGCGGGCCGGGTAATGGCATTGCTGAACACGAGGTCGATCGCAAAGCCCTTGTCCGTCCTGTCGGAAACGCGGTCCAGATCGATCAGGCCGCCGGTGAACGGAAACAGCGACTGGCCGACGCTGGCATCCGTCGAGGCAAGCTCGATCGAACCCTTTTCAAAATTGTAGCGGACCTTCACGGAAGATGGACGCAGCTCGGCAGCAACGCCGTCGCCATAGACCGAACCGGCGGAAAGCTTGACGTCGAGGCCCAGAGCAGGCTTTGCCCCGTCCGCCTCGCGCGATGCGCTGACGGAGACATCAGCCGCCGTATCGACGCCGGCATGCACCGCGCCCTGCGGATCATAGCTCAGCATGAAATCGCCGAGATCGACATTACGGATTGCACCATCGATCGTCCGGACCGCACCGGCCGCGCCCGATGTCGTCAGGTCGATCTCGCCCTGCTCGCCATTGATGGTGAAATGACCGTCGATCGCCATGCTCCGGCCACCCTCGCGGGTGAATTGCAGGCTGGCGACATCGAGCGTGACCGGCTTGCCATCGGGGCCACGGAACGTCGCGCCGAGATCGGAGATGCGAATGGTCTGCATGCCATTCGCCTCGATCAATTTGCTGATGCCGTCGAGGCGTTCGAATGTGGTTTCGAGATAATCAGGCACGTCGGAGATGCGCAGGGCGGCAAGATCGAGCGGCGCGCTCTTCGGCAGGAGCGCGGCATTGAACATGGCGCCTTCGACATCGAGGCTCGACACCGCGACGCGGCCGGAGAGCAGCGCGGTCGGATCGAGCACCATGCCGACCGATGCGGTCGTGGCGAGCTCATGGCCGGATTCGACATCGATGATGCGGGCATCCTCGGCCTTCAGCGCAAGGCGGCCGAAACCGGAAAGGCGCACCACGGTGTGATCGACCGAGGCGCGGTAGCGCGGTCCGAGCGCCTTGTTGATCGCGGCGACGGCGCGGGCATTCAGCGTGCTGTCGAAGGTGCCCATCTCGACGAGACCGACGAGCACGGCGCCGATGAGCAGAACAAGGGTGACCGTTGCCGCGGCAAGCCGCATGCAGATATTCGTGCGGCTCGCATCAACCGCATGCAGCACGATAGGTTCATGTGCCTGCGCGGACGGCAGGTCATGCAGCGGAACGATGTCCTTTCTGCGGAACACGACTTTCTCGCCGCGGACTTCGTCCATCTCGCGCTGGTTTCCTTTCCCCGTTTCGCAACGTTATCCCACGGAATCGCTGCGCATCGTCCTGTCGTCGCTGGACGATTCTGTCAGCCACTATATATGCGGGAGGCCGGCTCCTTGACTCAAAAAGCCGGCCAAAGAAAGGAAATCCCATGGCAGAACTGGTACCGGGCGTCGAAGCGCCGGATTTCACCCTTCCGCGCGATGGCGGCGGCACGCTTTCCCTCTCGAGCTTCAGGGGAAAACCCGTTGTGCTGTTCTTCTACCCGAAGGACGACACCGAGGCGTGCACCCTGGAAGCCAAGGATTTTACCGCGGCCAAGCCGGATTTCGACGCTGCCGGCGTCGCCCTCATCGGTCTTTCCCCCGATCCGGTGAAGAAGCATGACAAGTTCGTCAAAAAATACGAACTCGGCGTGCCACTCGCCTCGGATGAAAACCTTCAGACGCTGGAAGCCTATGGCGTGTGGAAGGAAAAGAGCATGTATGGCCGTACCTATATGGGTGTCGAACGCACGACGGTTCTCGTCGATGCCGAGGGCAAGATCGCTGAAATCTGGTCCAAGGTGAAGGTGAAGGGTCATGTCGAGGCCGTGCTCGAAGCGGCGAAGAAACTTTAAGTTCTCCTTACAAGGTTTTGACCTGGCTGATCTTCCCTATATCGAAAGCCTGCGCGGCGGCGCCACCATGGCCATCGCCTCGGCCGATCTCGACCTTAAGGCCGACCTGACGCAGGAGACGGCACGGCGCTGGTTCGCCCGCACGCTGTCCATGCGTTCGCCGCGCGATCCGGCCCTGCCGGTGCGGCCCGGCCGGCCGGAAAAACCCGAGCTCATTCCGCCGAAACATATGGAGAAGCGCTCGCTGCACACGCCAAAGGGCCGGATCGCGCTGCTTCACGCACTCGCCCATATCGAGCTCAACGCGGTGGACCTCGCGCTCGATATCGTCGCGCGGTTCACCACGGAGCGCGTGCCGCATTCCTTCTTCGACGGATGGATGCAGGTGGCCTTCGAGGAAGCGAAACATTTCCGCCTCATCCGCGACCGGCTGCGCGAACTCGGCGCCGAATACGGCGACCTGCCGGCGCATGACGGCTTGTGGAAGGCCGCGCACGACACGCGCAACGACCTCACCGCCCGCCTCGCCGTCGTGCCGCTGATCCTGGAGGCGCGCGGCCTCGATGTGACGCCGACGCTGCAGATGAAGATGCGCGAGACCGGCGATCACGCCAGCGCCGATATCCTCGACATCATCTACAACGACGAAAAGGGTCACGTGGCCGTCGGGGCGAAATGGTTCCGCTTCCTCTGCGCCCGCGAGAAGAAGGACCCTTCGGCAACCTTCAAGGAATTGGTGCGCAGCAATTTCCGCGGGCCGCTCAAGCCGCCGTTCAACGATGTCGCCCGTGCGGAAGCGGGCCTGACGCCCTCCTTCTACCGTTCGCTCGTTTCCGTCAGCCAGAGCTAATATTTCGCCCCGAAAAACACCCCGGCGAAAGGCTTTATTAACCCTAACAATGTGTAATTCCCCGCACGAGACCAGCTGAACCGGTCGGGGAGTGTATTGTGGCGGAGCGTCCTGAAAACCGCATCTTCGGAAAGCGCGCGCAGCAGCATGTCGTGATCCTGGCAAGCGGCGACAAAATCCGCCACATGACGATCCGCCCCTGGATGGCGGCAGCCACCTTCTGCGTTGCCGGCATGTTCACCGTCGGCTACCTCGCCGCAACCTCCTATCTCGTGCTGCGCGACGACCTGATCGGCGCCACGATGGCGCGCCAAGCGCGCATGCAGCACGATTATGAAGACCGTATCTCCGCCCTTCGCGCCCAGGTCGACCGCGTCACCAGCCGCCAGCTTCTCGACCAGCAGGTCGTCGAGGAAAAGGTCGAGAAGCTGATGCAGCAGCAATTGGCGCTGTCCGAGCGGCACGGCAAGCTCGATGCCCTGCTCAACCGCGCCGAAACCGGCGGCGTTTCCGCCGACGTGCCGCTATCCGATGAAAAACCTGTCACGGACGGCCGCCGCGCAGATGCTACAGGCGCAATCGATGCCATCATGGGCTCGACCGGCGGCGCATCACAAAAATCGGCCTCGCTTGCCTATGCGGCGACGAGCGAATCGGTCGCCGATCGGGCGGACCGCCTGTTCTCCAAGGTCACGCTCTCCCTCAAGGACCTGGAGCACGACCAGATCGGCCGCATCCAGTCGCTGACCGCAGGCGCCTCCGAGACGGCAAATGCGATTCAGACGATCCTGCGGCGCAGCGGCTTCGACGTTGCGGAAACGGCCGAGACTGACACGGAGACAGGCATCGGCGGCCCGTTCGTCGAGCCGGAGACCTTCACCGACCCGTTCGAAGCGTCGATCAACGATCTCGATGACGCGCTGGACCGTCTCGACAGCGCCCGCCGCACGGCGCGGAAGCTTCCTTTCGGCAACCCCTCGCCCGGCGCGGGCATCACCAGCCGTTTCGGCAATCGCACCGACCCGTTCCTCGGCCGCCTGGCGCTGCATGCCGGCATCGATTTCCGCGTCGGCACGGGCAGTGAAGTGCACTCCACCGGCGCCGGCACCGTCGTGGTCGCAGGTCGCAACGGCGGTTATGGCAACATGGTCGAGATCGATCACGGCAACGGCCTGACCACCCGCTATGCCCATCTTTCGCGCGTCCTCGTCAAGGTCGGCGATCATATCGAGGCCGCCGACGCGGTCGGCCTCTCGGGCACGACGGGCCGCTCCACCGGCCCGCACCTGCACTACGAGGTCCGCCGCGACGGCAAGGCGATCGACCCCATGCGTTTCCTGACGGCCGGGATGAAGCTGACCACCTATATGGATTGACGGAACGCAAGCTGACGCCCCTTCGAAAGCCGAAAGCGACGGCCAGAGGCTTCAAATTGCTTGCGGATTTACCAAATTCGCTGATTTCCTTGACTTTCCGGCGCTTTGGGCCTAAGTGCGCTGCATCCTAGCGGCGATGTGCCCGCTGCAACCCATTGCGTTCGTAAGAACCGGAACGGAAACCTTTTTCCTTTGACCACTTTTGCTGATCTTGGCCTGAGCCAGAAAGTCCTGTCCGCCGTTACAGATTCGGGCTACACCATCCCGACCCCGATCCAGGCTGGCGCCATTCCGCCGGCGCTTTCGCGGCGCGACATTCTCGGCATCGCCCAGACGGGCACCGGCAAGACCGCCTCCTTCGTTCTCCCGATGCTGACGCTGCTTGAAAAGGGCCGCGCGCGTGCCCGCATGCCGCGCACGCTGATCCTGGAGCCGACGCGCGAACTCGCCGCACAGGTCGCGGAAAACTTCGAAAAGTACGGCAAGAATCACAAGCTCAACGTCGCGCTGCTCATCGGCGGCGTCTCCTTCGACGAACAGGACCGCAAGCTGGAGCGCGGCGCAGACGTTCTCATCTGCACCCCCGGCCGCCTGCTCGATCATTGCGAACGCGGCAAGCTCCTGATGACCGGCGTCGAGATCCTCGTCATCGACGAGGCCGACCGCATGCTCGACATGGGCTTCATCCCCGATATCGAGCGCATCGCCAAGCTCATTCCGTTCACCCGCCAGACGCTGTTTTTCTCGGCCACCATGCCGCCGGAAATCCAGAAGCTTGCGGACAAGTTCCTGCAGAACCCGGAACGCGTCGAAGTATCGGCCCGCTCCTCCACTGCCACGACCGTGACGCAACGCCTCGTTGCCACCCACGGGAAGGATTACGAGAAGCGCGCCGCGCTGCGCGACCTCATCCGTGCACAGGAAGACCTCAAGAACGCGATCATCTTCTGCAACCGCAAGGTCGATGTCGCGGATCTCTTCCGATCGCTCGACCGCCACGGCTTCTCCGTCGGCGCGCTGCATGGCGACATGGACCAGCGCTCGCGTACGACGATGCTGGCCAATTTCAAGGAAAACAAGCTCACGCTTCTCGTGGCCTCCGACGTCGCTGCCCGCGGCCTGGATATCCCCGATGTGAGCCATGTCTTCAATTTCGACGTCCCGATCCACGCCGAGGACTATGTCCACCGCATTGGCCGCACCGGCCGTGCCGGCCGTTCGGGCGCCGCCTTCACCCTCGTCTCCAAGCGCGACGGAAAGTTCGTCGATGCCATCGAAAAGCTGATCGACCAGAAGATCGATTGGCTGAGCGGCGGCATCGAGGACCTGCCCCCGGCCGCCGAGAGCGAGGAGCGCGAACGGCCCCGTAGCGGGCGCGATCGCGGTGGTCGTGACCGCGACCGTGATCGTTCCCGTGGACGCAGCAAGGGCGAAGCCCGCGTTCCGGAACCCCGTATCGAGACCGTCGAGATTGAAGAGAAGGTGGAAGAAGTCGTGAAAGCTGAACGCAAGGCGGAAGGGCGGCCGCAGAACAATCCCGCTCGCAACCCGCGGGCCGCAAACCATGCCGCCCCGCGCCCGGCCAACGACGATAGCCGTGACCGCCGCAACCGCTACCGCCGCGACGACGACGATGGTCCGACGCCGCTCGGCTTCGGCGACGACGTTCCGGCCTTCATGCTGATCGCCGGCAAGGCCTGATCTGAGCGAATGCCAATACCGGGTATCGATGCGCCAGGCCTCGGATGTGGCCTGGCCATTTTGCGTGAGGGCAAGCTGCTGCTCTACCGGCGTCTGCGCGCACCGGAGGCCGGCACGTGGAACATCGTCGGCGGCAAGGTCGACCATATGGAACGGGCAGTGGAAGCGGCACGCCGCGAGGCCGAGGAAGAATCCGGCCTCGCCATCGGCACCATCGATTTTCTCTGCCTTTCCGAACAGATCATCGCCGAGGAGCGCCAGCACTGGCTGTCGCTCATCTATGTCTGCGAGGATTTTTCCGGTGAGGCGCGCATCGTGGAGCCGGAGAAGCTGCCGGAATTCGGGTGGTTCCCGCTCGACGCCCTGCCCGCGCCGCTGTCACGCTTTGCGGCCGATGCCGTGGCGGCGTTGCGCGCCCGCGAGGCTTAGAACCTCGCGGTTGCGCCGAAGATGAAGGTGCGGCCGCGGCCGTTCCGGATGCCGTTGTAATTATCCATGAGGCCGGAATTCGCCTTCATGTAATCCTTGTTGAAGACGTTCTCGATGTTGACGAAGACTTTTGCGTTCTCGTTGATCTGCCAGGAGGCGTTGGCGTCGAACAGCGTGTAGCTCGGCAGGTTGTAGGCCATGGCCTCATTGATATAGGCCTGCTTGCTCTTGCCGGTGTAGCGCATGCGCCCACCGACCGTCAGCGCTTCGTCGAAGAAGCGCATGCCGACATCGAGCGTGGCGAAATCGTCCGGCAGCTTGCCGACATCGCCGACGCCGGCGGCAACGCCTTCCGGCTGGGCGGTATCGGCAATCGTCACCGAGAAGCCGGCGAAATAGCGGCCGGCATCATAGCCGCCCTCAATCTCTACGCCCTTCATGATCGTTGTTCCCTCGACATTGACCCAGCGCATCGTGCCGTCGGTGTCGAGGTCGAAGGTGATGTAGTCGCGGATGCGGTTGTGGAAATAACCGACCTTCAGCCAGCCCTCGTCACCGCTCTCAAAGAGGTCGCTGCCCTTGAGATTGACGCCGAGATCCACGCCGCGGCTCTTCTCCGGCAGCAGGTTCGGATTGTTGTTGATCGGATCGGAGGATCCGTCGAAGCTGTGACCACCGGGATAGAAGACTTCGGACGCCGTCGGCGGGCGCGAAGTATGGGCGTACGTTATGTAAGGCTGTAGCCAGTCGAACGGACGCGCGGAAATGGTAACCTTCGGATTGAGATCACTGCCCGAGCGGGACAGCGTGTCGATCGGGCACGGCTCCCCTCCTGCCGGGCAACCGTTGCTTCCCGGTGCGTGGTAGCCGGTGATGCCGTCGAGCGACCAGTAATCGTAGCGCAGCCCTCCGGTCACGTCGAAGATGCCGCGGCTGATCGTGGCTTCGGCGAAGGTGCCCGCCTTGACCAGCATGCCGTCAGGATTTGCCCCGCGCTTGGCATTGCCTTCGTATCGATCGCGGCTGTAGGCGGCGCCGTAGTAGAGTTTTAGCTCCGTCTCGTCATTGAGATCGAAACGCATCCGGTTGGAAATGTCGAAACCGGTCGTCGTGTTGGTGCCCTTGCGGCCGTCGAATGAACTGACATTGCCGTTGGTGCCGTCGAATTCCATGTCCGTGATGTTGAGATAGGCATTGGCGTGGAGATCGAAGAGATCGTCGCCGGGCGTATAGGAATATTTCGCCGTGTAGGTCTGGTTGTTGATGACCCAGTTGTAGCCGGAGGTGCCGGGCAGGAACTCGTTGCCGTACCAGATGCCGCCGAGTTGCAGTTTATGATCGGAATTCGGTGCAAGGTTCACCTTGAAGAGGCCCGACTTCGGATGCTGATCGCCGCCGAAGGGATAGATGATGCCGGCGCCGTTCTCGTAGGGGCTTTTCCTGGTATCGCTGAGCGCGCCGACGACGCTCATCTCGCCTTCGCCGAGCTCCGTACGAGCAGCACCTGTGAGAAGGCGCGAATAGTCGAAACCGTTGGTGCCGGCGCGCACGCTCGACATCACGCCGACATCCTTGCCGGGCAGCAGCACGTCGTCCACATCGAGCGTGCGGAAATTGGCAGACCCGGAAAGCGTGCCCATGCCCTCTGCGCCGGACACCGCCCCGCGCGTGACATCAACGCCGACAAGCATATTCTGCTCGACATAGAGCAGGCTGTCGAAGGTGCCGCCGTGGCCGGAAAGATTGCTAAAAGTCTGCGGCACGCCGTCGATCATACTGTTGACGCGGCCATTGCCCTGCATGCCGCGGATGTTGACGGTGATACCCGGCTGGTCGGCCGGCTCGCGGGTGAAGGTGCCCGGCGTCGAGCGCAGCACCTGCGTCGCATCGCCGGCATACTGGTCCTGCACCTTGACGCGATCCGACTTGGAGACGGCGGCCGGGATATCGACGATCCCGTCGCCGTTGCTGTCGCCCTCGACATTGATCGGCTGCAGCACCGTCGTCTCGGCATCCTGCGCAGAGGCGGATGTTGCAAGGGCCAGAAGCGCAAGCGCCATGGCCGTGCCCGCCAGAAGCATCGACGCGTGAAAACGATTATACTGCATGGAAACCTCACCGGACTGCACGCCGCACGCAGGCGCACGGTATCTCCGGTAATGGCCAACATGACAAATAAAGTCAAGTTTAATTGCGGCGAAATCCCGGCGCTTATTTTGCCCGGAGCGCCGCCTCGTTGGCGCGCCGCACCCAGATCGCCATCTCGTCCGGATCGTCGAAAGCCGCATCAGGAATGGACCAATAGGGCATTTTCACCGGCTTGCCGCTCTGCTTGCCGTCATAGGCCCATTGCCGGCTGCCGGCGGCCTCGAAATCCTGTGCACTCCTGGCATCCGCCTTGAGCAGGATTTCGCCCTGCACCTCCAGCGCGAGGATGCGGCCTTCGTGATAAATGCCCTTGCCGCCGAACATGCGCTTGATCGTTACCGGCCCCAGCGCCTGGAACATCTCCTCGATGGCCTCGCGATCCATGCCCTACCCTTTCAGAATACCGCCTGCGGCCACTACGGCCTCCGGCGTATCGACATCGACATGCGCCGCTTCGCCGATCTCGACATCCACGATATCGAGGCCGGCGCTTTCCACGATATGCCGTGCCCCGACGTCGCCTTCAAGCTGGAGGATCGCCGAAAATGTCGCGCGTGGCAGGATGACGGGATTGCCCCGCTTGCCACCCGAGACCGCGCGCACCACGGCCTGGCCGCCAGACGCCGCAAAAGCGTCCAGCAGCAGGCGCACATCCGCACCCGTGACATGCGGCATGTCGGCAAGCATGACCGCGACGCCATCGCAGCCAGGCCCGAGCGCCGAAACGCCCGCCCTGAGCGAGGTCGACATGCCCTGCGCGTGATCGGGATTGCGGATGAGATCGACCTTGAGCCCGGCCAGTTCCGCCTCGATCTCCTCCGCCCGGTGCCCCGTCACGACGAGCACCCGTGCCGGCCCCGCGGCAAGCGCCGCCTCCACCGAACGCCGCACCAGCGCCTGGCCATCGAAGGCGGCGAGCAGCTTGTGGCTGCCGTTCATGCGGCTTGCGCGACCGGCCGCCAGCACCAGCGCGGCGATGGACAGCGGCCGCTCCGGCGCGCGCAGATCGCGTGGCAGCGGCCGGCTCGGGATTTCCGTCAACAAGCCGCCGACACCCATGCCGGTAATCTCCTCTGATCCGGGATTTTCACCGGCAAAGATGCGGGCGAGAACCCAGTCGAAACCGTTTTCCTTGGGACTGCGCGCGCAGCCCGGCGCTCCGATAACCGGCACCGCGCCGATGCGGCCGAGAACCAAGAGGTTGCCCGGATCGACCGGCATGCCGACATGCTCGACCACCCCGCCCGCCGCGCGGATGGCGGCGGGAATGACATCGTTAACATCCGTCACCGCGGACGCGCCGAAGACGACGACGAGATCGTTGCCCTGCGCTGAGTCTGTGATGGCCGTCGCCAGCTCCGGCGCCCGATGCGGCACGCGCACCTCATTCGTTAGCCGGCTACCGGAGGCTTGCAGCCGCTGTTCGACGAGCCGGCGTGTTTTGTCCATGACTGATGCCTTGAGCGTCGGCAACGCCGTAGCGACGAGCCCGACGCGATAGGACGTAAAAGGCTTGACCTCCAGCGCCCGGCTCGACGCCATCACACCAGCCGCCGTGCGCACAAGACTGCCGGGCACGGCGAGTGGGATGATCTTGATCGTCGCCACCATGTCACCGGCATGGACGCTCGCATGGTCCGGCAAGGTGGCGATGGTGATCGCCGGGTCCACCCGGTTGAAACGATCGATGGCCGCCCGGTCGGCGACGAAAAGGCCGTTCACCGCGGCATGCAGGTTGATGCGCCCCGTTGCGGATGGTGTGAACCGCAGATGATCCGGCGGAATGGCCGCCGCGATCAGCGATGCCGCTTCATCCTCACCGATATCGTCTGGCTCCAACCGAACGGCGATGACGGTAGCGACACCCTCGGCGATGAGCGCTTCGCGATCCTCCGCCGTGACCACATGCCCCTTGTGCAGCGACAGGCCGGCCGTGCGCACGCGATGCGCCAGCCGGGCACCGACCGCATCGGCAATCGGGATTTCGCCAAAAATCATGGCGCGGTACCGCGCAGGGACCGCCGACGCAGATGCGCGACGATGTCGGCGAGGATCGCCACAGCGATCTCGGCGGGGCTCGCGGCGCCGATATCGAGGCCGATGGGCGCAGAGATCTTCGCGATGTCCGCTTCGCTATGCCCAAGTGCTGTCAGGCGCTCGACGCGCTTGGCATGGGTTTTCCGGCTGCCGAGCGCGCCGACATAGAAACAGCCCGCTGCCAGCGCCTCCGATAGCGGAAAATCGTCGATTTTCGGATCATGCGTCACCGCGACGAGCGCCGTATAGGCATCGAGCGGCCGCGTCTTCAAAATATCCTCCGGCCAGTCGGCGACGAGGTCGATGCCGGCAAAGCGCTCTTCCGTGGCAAAGGCGGTGCGCGGATCGACGATCGTGACGTCGAAGCCTGCGATCTCGGCGATCCTCGCCAACGCCTGGCTGATATGCACCGCGCCGATGATAACGATGCGGGCGGGCGGCAGATGGACGTTGAGGAAGAATTGTCGCTCCTCCGCCTCGACCAGCCCGGATTTACCGGAACGGAAAGCAACGGCAATCGCCTCGCCGAGCGGTCCGGCCACCGGATCGCCCTCACGGATCACCCGGTCGCGCCCGTCGCCGAGATCGGTGAGGTGAAGAACGGCGCGGCGGGCGGCACGCTCTGTGTTGAGCTTGCGCAGGAGAAACGGATCCATCAGCCGACGCGCTCCACATAGACCCGGATGCGCCCGCCGCAGGACAGGCCGACGCGCCAGGCCGTTTCGTCAGCCACGCCGAATTCCAGCATGCGCGGCTCGCCGTCGCCGATGACCTCCATAGCCTCGCCGATCACGGCCCCCTCCACGCAACCGCCGGAAACGGATCCGTGGAAATTCCCCTCGCCATCGATGACGAGATGGCTACCGACCGGACGCGGTGCAGACCCCCAGGTCTCCACGACGGTGGCGAGCGCCACCACGCGCCCGTCGTCCATCCAGCGTTCGGCAATGGTCAGCGGGTCGAGCGTTTCGTTTGCGTCCATCCTGTCCTCCTCATGCGCCCGGCAGGTAACGCCGGGGATCGCCGGCACCGCGCGGCGCGGCACCGGATAGTGCCGCCACCAGATCGGCCATGGCGTCCAGATTGTGCACCGGCCGCAACTCATCGACATGCGGCAGCATGGCCCGCACCCCGCGCGCCCGCGCCTCGAACCCCTCGAAGCGCAGCAGCGGATTGAGCCAGACCAGCCGCCGGCAGGAACGGTGCAGCCGGTCCATCTCTTTTTCGAGCAGATCGATGCCGTCACGTTCCAGCCCATCTGTGATAATGAGCACCACGGCGCCCTGCCCCAGCACGCGGCGCGACCAGAGCCGGTTGAATTCCTTCAGCGTCTCGCCGATGCGCGTGCCGCCCGACCAGTCGCTGACCGTCTGGCTGCAGGCCTCTACTGCAACATCGGGATCGCGATTGCGCATCGGGCGCGTGACATTCGTCAGTCGCGTGCCGAACAGGAAGGCATGCACGCGCCGTCGGCCTTCGCCGAGCGCATGCAGGAAATGCAGGAAGATGCGGGTGTACTGGCTCATCGAGCCCGAAATATCGGCGAGCACGACAAGCGGCGGATGCACCGTGCTGTGCTCCCGGTGGCGCGGCAGGATGAGGGCACCGCCGGTGCGCATGGCATGGCGCATCGTGGCGCGTGCATCCACGGCGACCGGCCGGGTCGACGGGCGGAAACGGCGCGTGCGCACCGCATCCATCGGCAGGACGAGGCGGGAGATAGCTCGCTTGGCGGCGGCAAGCTCGGCGGCGGACATCTGGGCGAAATCGGTGCGGCGGAGCAACTCGCTGCCCGAGGCGGTCAGGCGCGAATCGATCTCGATATCCGGCTCGTCGCGCTGCCGCTTCTCGTTTTCACGGCCGCCAAACAGCGCGTCGGAAACCCGGGTTTCGCCCGCCTTGCGCTTTTCCCGCTCCTCGTGCCGCGTCACGACCGGCGACATCAGCGCGATCATCTTTCCCACGAGATCGCGCGAGCGCCAGAACAGGCGAAAGGCCTCGTCGAAAACGGCATCGTCCTCATGGCGCTTGACGAGCGTCGCATGCAGCGCCGTATAGAATTCCTCGCGCTCGCCGATGCCGATCGCCTGCACCGCCTCGATGGCATCCGTCACGGCCGCAGGACCAAGCCGCAGCCCGGCCTTGCGCAGCACGCGGGCGAAAAACACGATGTTGTCGGCAAGCCGGCCGTCCGCGGTGGTATCCAGAACCTGGTTTTCCGCCCTCGCCGCCATCACTCAGCCCGTCGCCGCCAGCCCGGCCTTGACGTCATCGAGCAGCTTGCGCCCCTCGGCACCGTCGATACGCGCAATGTCGTCCTGATACTTGAGCAGCGTGCCGAGCGTATCCGACACGGTTTCGGGATCGAGTGCCACGCGGTCGAGTTCGGTCAGCGCCGTCGCCCAGTCGATGGTCTCGGCGACACCGGGATTTTTGAAGAGGTCGAGCGCACGCAGTTTCTGCACATAGGCAACGACTTGGCCGGACAGGGTTTCATCGCAGCCCGGCACCTTGCGGCGGATGATCTCCAGCTCCTGCGCGGCCTCGGGATAATCCACCCAGTGGTAGAGACAGCGCCGCTTCAGGGCATCATGCACCTCGCGGGTGCGGTTCGTCGTGATGATGACGATGGGCGGCTCGGCGGCGCGGATCGTGCCGAGTTCCGGCACCGTCACCTGGAAATCGGAGAGCACTTCCAGGAGGAAGGCCTCGAAAGCCTCGTCGGTGCGGTCCAGCTCGTCGATCAGGAAAATCGGCGCCCGGCCGTCCGGCGAGGACAGCGCCTGCAAGACCGGGCGGCGGATGAGGTAGCGCTCGGAAAAGATATCGGCCTCGATGCGGCCGCGATCCGTGGTGCCGGCGGCTTCCGCAAGCCGGATTTCCAGCATCTGCGCCGGATAGTTCCACTCATAGACGGCCGAGGAAATGTCGAGGCCTTCATAACATTGCAGGCGGATCAGCGGCCGGTCGAGGGCTGCCGACAGCACCTTGGCGATCTCCGTCTTGCCGACGCCGGCCTCGCCCTCGAGAAAGAGCGGCCGCTTCATGCGCAACGAGAGAAACAGCACCGTCGCCAGCGAGCGCCCGGCCAGATAATTGCCCGAGGCCAGCATTTCGACGGTTTCATCGATCGATTGCGGGATGTGTCCAGGCTGATAGGGCACGCAACTCCTCCATTCTGGAGGAGCAGACTATAGCGTGTGGTAGCCCCGGTCCATATAGACAAGCGCCGGTTTGTGCTCGCCGAAGGTGACCCCCTTCACCTCGCCGATCAGCATCATGTGGGTCGCCATGACCTTGAGCTCGATGAGCCGGCAATCGAAGGAGGCAAGCGTGCCCTTCAGCACCGGCGCGCCTGTCACCAGTTCCTCCCATTCGCCCGTCGCGAAACGCTCTTCGGCGGACAGCGCGGGATCGCGGCCGGAAAAGGCATTGGCGAGGTGCATCTGGTCGGCGGCGAGCGTGTTGAGCGCGAAATTGCCGCTTTTCGAGAAGATCGCGTTCTTCGGGTTGGAGGCGTTGACGCAGGCGAGAACCATGGCCGGGTTGTCCGAGATCGAGCAGGCGGCCGTGATGGTCACGCCGCGTTTCTCACCCTCGTGGGCCGTCGTCACGATCTGCACATGGCCGGCGTAGCGGCTCATCGCATCGCGGTAGAGCAACGCATCCAGCATCAATCTGTCCAACACGGCGTTCTCCTTCATCGTCAGTGATACATGGCGAAAGTGAAGAAAAATGTAAGCCCCGATGTCGAATTTTCCTGTCTTGTCAGAGACAAGCGGTCGATAGCGTCCATATTTCCCTTTGACCTTAAACGTCCCGACCGTACAAAGGGCATCATCGCGACCGATGGATTGAGAATGAAGACCGTTTTCCTTGCGAGCCTTTTCGGCAGCGCCCTTCTCGCCGTTTCACCCGCGCTCGCCGCGGGCCTCACCTTCGCGGTCGTCGCACCCGATGCGGGGCCGCTCGCCATTCTCGGCCAGCAGGTCCGCGATGGTGCCCGCGTCGCGGCAGAGGCCAACGGCGATACGATCGTTGAGATTCCCGAAGGCTGCGACGAGAAGGATGGCGACGGCATCGCCAAGGCGATCCTATCCGCCAATGCCGTCGCGGCTGTCGGCTTCCTGTGCACAGAGGGCCTTTCCGCTTCGCTTCCCGCGCTTGCGGAGGCGAAGGTGCCGGCCATCACGCTCTCCGTGCGCTCGGGCATCCTCATGGAAGACGCGCTGAAGAAGAAATGGCCGCTCTTTCGGCTTGCCCCCGCCCCCAAGGCGGAAGCAGACAAGGCGGTTGAGGTCATCACGCGCGACTGGAAATCCGAGCCCTTCGCACTGATCGACGACGGCACGATCCATGCCCGCGAACTCGTCGAGGCCATTCGCCTGCGGCTGGAAGAGGTCGGCATGAAGGCGGCTTTCGTCGATACCTACCGCCCGGCGCAGGAACAGCAGCTCACCCTCGTGCGCCGGCTCGCCAAGACCGGCGTCACCCATGTCTTCGTCGGCGGCGACCGGACGGATGCGGCGATCATCGCCCGCGATGCGGCAGCGGAGAAGGCACCGATCGCCTTGCTGGGCGGCGAGGCGCTGGTTGGAGCCGATCCGACCGTACCGATGACGGGCGGCGTAGAAGCCATCGCGCTGCCGGATTATCAATCCCTGCCGGCGGGTGAACCGGTGGCCAAGGCCATGTTGGCACGGGATATCGTCGCCGAAGGCTATGTCCTGCCCGCCCATGCCGCCGTGACCGCGCTTGCGGCGGCCGCCGCCGAGGGCGGCGATCTCGCCGAAAAACTTGCGACCGAACGGTTCGACACGGCCATCGGTTCGCTCGCCTTCGGCGCGGATCATGAACTGAGCGCCAACCCCTATCAGGTGCTCGTCTGGAAGGATGGGACCTTCGTCCCCGCCGGCACGACGCCCGAAAGCGAATGACGATGCGGCCGGGCACGAAAAACCTCATCACCGATGTCGCAGGCCTTACGGTCGGCAATGCGACGGACCATGCCCTGAAATCCGGCGTGACCGTCGTGTTCTGCGAGGAACCGGCGACGGCGGCCGTTCAGGTGCTCGGCGGTGCCCCCGGCACGCGGGAAACCGATCTCCTGGAACCACACAACACCGTGCAGACGGTGGACGCCCTCGTGCTGTCAGGCGGCTCGGCTTTCGGGCTCGATGCGGCAACGGGCGTGCAAGCGGGACTGCGCGAGATGGGGCGCGGCTTTGCCGTCGGCCCGCATCGCGTGCCCATCGTTCCCGCCGCCATCCTGTTCGACCTGATGGATGGCGGCGACAAGGACTGGGGACGCTATTCGCCCTATCGCGAACTCGGCTATGCGGCGCTCGAAAATGCAGGCGCCGATTTCGAGACCGGCAGCGTCGGCGCCGGTACCGGCGCGCTGACCGCCACCTTCAAGGGCGGCCTCGGCTCGGCGTCCACAGTGCTCAAAGAAGGTTTTACCATCGGGGCACTCGTCGCAGTCAATGCGCTCGGCTCCGCGACGGTCGGCGACACCAGGCATTTCTGGGCTGCTCCCTTCGAGGAGAACAATGAATTCGGCGGCCTCGGCCTCCCCGCGCCGTTTCCGGTCGAAGCCCGCTCCGTGCGTACAAAACTCTCCGCCCGACCTACGGCCATGGAAAACACCACCATCGCCGTCATCGCTACCGATGCCGTGCTGAGCAAGGCGGAGGCAAAGCGTCTTGCCATCGCCGCTCATGACGGTTTTGCCCGCGCGCTCTGGCCGGCGCATACGCCGCTCGATGGCGATCTCGTCTTCGCGCTCGCCACCGGCAAGAGCGGCCGCACGCCGGCACCGGAGGATTTCATCGCGCTCTGCGCCGCCGCCGCCTCCACCATGGCGCGCGCCATCGCCCGCGGCGTGCACGATGCGACGCCGATGGACGGCGACGTGCTGCCAAGCTGGGCGGGGCGGTGAATTCGGCCGTTGTTCCCCCCTGCCGGGAATGCTATGGCGACGCCAAAATCCCTGCCCACGGAGCCTGACATGTCCCTTCCCATGCGGATCGCCCCTTCCATCCTCGCCGCCGACTACGCCAAGCTCGGCCAGGAAGTGCGCGACGTCGTCGCCGCCGGCGCGGACTGGATCCATCTCGACATCATGGACGGCCATTTCGTGCCGAACATTTCCTTCGGCCCCGATGTCATCAAGTCCCTGCGCCCGCACACCGACGCCTTCTTCGACTGCCACCTGATGATCGCGCCGGCCGATCCCTATCTGGAAGCCTTCGCCAAAGCCGGCTGCGACGGCATCACCGTGCATGCCGAGGCCGGCCCGCATCTCGACCGCTCGCTGCAGGCAATCCGCGCCCTCGGCAAGCGCGCCGGCGTCGCGATCAACCCGGCCACATCGGAAAGCGTGCTCGACTATCTGCTCGACAAGATCGACCTCATCCTCGTCATGACCGTCAATCCGGGCTTCGGCGGCCAGAAGTTCATTCCGGCCATGCAGGAAAAGCTGCGCCGCGTGAAGAAGATGGTCGGCGACCGGCCGATCGAGATCCAGGTCGACGGCGGCATCGCCGTGGATACGATCGCCCTGCCGGCCGCATCCGGCGCCAATGTCTTCGTCGCGGGCTCGGCTATCTTCTCGGGCGGTCATGTTGACGCCTATCGCAAAACCATCGACACTCTGCGCAGCAATGCGGAGGGTGCGCGGGCGTGACGATGGTGCGGAAAGCGGCGGCTATCCTGCTCGGTTCCCTGCTGACGGCGGCCACCGCCTCGGCCGGCGATTTCGCAAGTTTCCAGCCGCTCGGCTTTTCGCCGGATGGAAAAGTCTTCGCCTTCGAGGAATTCGGCACGCAGGACGGTTCCGGCTTTCCCTATTCCACCGTCTATTTCATCGATACGGAGAAGGACGCCTATCTCAAGGGCACACCTGTCCGCGTGCGCATCGATGATGAAACGGCCAGTCTCGGCAAGGCGCGGGCGGAAAGCCGCGACAAGGCGAAGACGCTGATTGCCGAACACAAGGTGCTCGACAATCCCGGCGTTCTCGCCGCCTTCAACCCGATGGGCGAGGTCGGCGCGGATCGCAATCGCATCGAATACCTGCCCTATGCTGTCGAGCCGACGCCGGGCGGCAGCTATGCGCTGGCGCTCGACGACATCCCGCTGCCGATCTCGGAAAACTGTGAGGGTATCACGCCCGAAGGCGGCAAGGGCTTCCGCCTGAAGCTCGTCAAGCGCGATGGTGAAACGGCCGATACGGTGCTGCATGAGGACATGCGCGTGCCCGAAAGCCGCGCCTGCCCGATCTCCTACCAGATCTCGGGCGCCATGACCTTTCATCCGCTGGCCGCCGAACCGGTCCATGTGGCGCTGGTGCTCGTCCGCAGCTTCGGCTTCGAGGGTGCCGACGGCCGCTGGATCGCCGTACCTTTCCGGCCCTGACATGGGCGCACCCGCATCCGGTACGCCCTTCGGCAGCGCGCGCGTCCCCGTCTTCCCCTCGCTTGCGCTCTGTCTCGGCGGCGCGTTCGCCTGGGGTCTGCTGATGGTGGCCTGCGCCTTCCTTTCCCTGCATATGGAAGGCCGCGAAGCGAATTTTCATCTCGAAAAGCTGCTTCTCATCTATTTCACGGGCGGGTTTTGCGCCTGGGTGATCGCCCTGCCGCTCGCCCGGCTTCTGACGCGCCGGCGCGGCACCGAGACACGCTTTGCCGCCAATTTCGCCCTGCTCAGCCTCGGCACGGTCGGCCTGACGGCCTTTTTCTTCGCCATGGACTACCGGCTGTTCTATGCGCGCTGGCACCAGCCCTTCGGCACGCGCGTCTGGGCCTATCAATTCGTCTTCACCTCGGCCGGCGCCACCTACCAATTCCTCGTCATGGGCCTGCGGCTCTATCTGCCGGTCGGCCTGCCGATCCTCGCGGCCGCCAGCCTGTGGCTCGCGCGTGCCATGCCTCTTTCCCGGCATTGACCGCACCGGCGTTGAGCTTGCCGGCCATCTTTGCTAAAGCGGCGGCAATTCCCACCCTCCCAAGGAAAGTCTAGAGCCGATGATCCCTCGCTATTCCCGACCGGACATGGTCGCCATCTGGTCGCCCGAAACGAAGTTCCGCATCTGGTTCGAAATCGAAGCCTATGCCTGCGATGCGCTGGCGGAACTCGGCGTCATCCCGAAATCGGCCGCCGAGACGATCTGGGAAAAGGGTGGCAAGGCGGAATTCGACGTCGCCCGCATCGACGAGATCGAAGCCGTCACCAAGCATGACGTCATCGCCTTCCTGACGCACCTTTCGGAATTCGTCGGCCCCGACAGCCGCTTCGTGCACCAGGGCATGACCTCGTCGGACGTGCTCGACACGACCTTCAACATCCAGCTCGTGCGCGCCGCCGATATCCTGCTTGCCGGCGTGGACCGCGTGCTGGCCGCGCTGAAAGCCCGCGCCTTCGAGCACAAGGACACGATCCGCATCGGCCGCAGCCACGGCATCCATGCTGAGCCGACGACGATGGGCCTGACGCTTGCCCGCTTCTATGCCGAGATGGACCGCAACCGCGCCCGCCTCGTCGCGGCACGTGCGGAAATCGCGACCGGTGCGATCTCGGGTGCCGTCGGCACCTTCGCCAATATCGACCCGTATGTCGAAGAGCATGTCTGCGCCAAGCTGGGCCTCACGCCCGAGCCCGTCTCCACGCAGGTCATCCCGCGCGACCGTCACGCCATGTTCTTCGCCACGCTCGGCGTCATCGCCTCTTCGATCGAAAACGTCGCAATCGAAATCCGCCACATGCAGCGCACGGAAGTGCTGGAAGCCGAAGAGTTCTTCTCGCCGGGCCAGAAGGGTTCGTCGGCCATGCCGCACAAGCGCAACCCGGTGCTCACGGAAAACCTCACGGGTCTCGCCCGCCTCGTGCGCATGGCCGTGACGCCCGCCATGGAAAACGTCGCACTCTGGCACGAGCGTGACATTTCGCATTCCAGCGTCGAGCGCGGCATCGGCCCGGACACGACGATCACGCTCGACTTCGCGCTGAACCGGCTTGCCGGCGTCGTCGAGAAGCTGGTGATCTATCCGGAGAACATGCTGAAGAATCTCAACAAGTTCCGCGGCCTCGTTCACTCGCAGCGCGTCCTGCTTGCCCTGACGCAAGCCGGCGTTTCGCGCGAGGATTCCTATCGTCTTGTGCAGCGCAATGCGATGAAGGTCTGGGAAAAGGGCGCGGACTTCCTCGAGGAACTGCTCGCCGACGCCGAAGTGCGTGCCGCCCTCACCGAGGAACAGATCCGCGAAAAGTTCGATCTCGGCTACCACACCAAGCACGTCGACACGATCTTCCGCCGCGTCTTCGGCACGGTCTGATCGACCTTTGACAGCAGCGATGGCGCCAGTGGCGCCATCGCTCCCCTCTGGCAGACAGCGACGTTCTCCTCCAAGCGGCGCCGCCCACGAAACAGCGGGCTACCGTTCCTCGACGACGACCTTGCGGTATAGATGCCAAGTGGCATGGCCGAGGATCGGCGTGATCACCGCAAGGCCGACGAAGAGCGGAACGGAGCCGACGATCAGCAGGGCCGCGACGATGAGACCCCAGCAGGCGATCGGCACCGGATTGACGAGCGTCGCACGCAACGACGTCTCGATGGCCGCGACGGCACCGATATCCCGGTCGAGCATCAGCGGAAAAGCGATGACGGTCGTCGCGAGCACGATAAGCGCAAAGCAGAAGCCGATGGCATTGCCCGCCAGCATCAGGAGCAGCCCGTTTTCGGAGCTGAAGATGGAGGCTAGGAAGAGCGCCAGCGACCGCGGCGGTTCCGGCCCGAACAGGCTGGTATAGAGCATCTGGGCAAAGACCAGCCACGCCACGAATAGCACCGTCAGCATGGCGCCGACGGCGAGGATGGATGGCAAGGCCGACGAATGACGCACCTCCAGCGCATGGCGCCAGGACGTGTCCATGCCGCGCTCGCGCCGCCGGCTGATCTCGTAGAGGCCGAGCGCGAGGAACGGCCCGAGCAGCGCGAACCCCGCAATCAGCGGAAAGATCAGCGGCAGCATGTTCGCACCGGAACTCCAGGTGACGAGCACCACGCCCGAAATCGGATAGATAAGGCTCAGGAAAACATAGTGGGACGGTTTGGCGCGGAAATCGTCGAAACCCCGCGCCAGCGCATCCCGAATATCGGACAACCCGATCCGCCGCACGGCGGGCCGTGTCACCATATCACGGGCACCCGCCATCACATGAAAAGTCGTCATGACCATTCCTCCTGCCGGTTTTCAACCGTCACGGCATCCGCGCGTGTGGAGGGCAATCGTCCGCCACCACGGTGGGCCGTGATTGGCATTGAGAACGGGAATCATACACCTGCCGGACCGATTTGTCCCACCCTCTTGACTTCAGCACTTCGTGAACGCACATCCGGGCGCATGAAAGCCTCAGAAGCAGACATCCTCATCGTTCCCGGCCACACCAATTCCGGGCCTGACCATTGGCAGAGCCGCTGGCAGTCCAAGCTCGGCTCGGCGCGCCGTGTCGAGCAGGCGGAGTGGGAAAAGCCGGTGCGCGAAGACTGGGTGCAGCGGATCGCCGATGAAGTCGCGGCGGCCTCAAAGCCCGTTGTGCTGGTTGCGCATTCTCTCGGCGTCGCAGCGGCCATCCATGCCGCGCCGCATCTCGGCAACAAGGTGGCCGGTGCGTTCCTCGTCGCGCCGCCGGATCTCACCAAACCGGATATCGAGCCGGCGCATCTGACGACGTTCGGCCCCTATTCGCGCGAGCCGCTTGCCTTCCCGTCGCTGGTCGTCGCCAGCCGCAACGATCCGTTCGGGGCCTATGAGCATGCCGACGACATCGCCGCGGCGTGGGGTTCGCTGCTGCTCGATGCCGGTGAAGCCGGACATATCAACACCGAGTCTGGCCACGGCCCCTGGCCGGAGGGAACCATGGTGTTCGCGCAATTCCTCAGCAAGCTCAAGCCGCCGGCCTGACGGCCGTCTGCATTTCGCCATTAAGAGGAATTTCATAGAAATCCTGCACGCTGCGACTGTTGAGTTCTTTGCAGGCGCCGCGTTTCATGGCCAAACCACCCGGTTCGACCTCCCTTGCTGTGGAAAAAACGGAACGTGAACCGCTGTATCGTCAGCTTTTCGCGCGGTCCGGCTTCGGCTTCGCGGCACTCGATGCAGAAGGCCGTATCGTCGAGGCGAATGCCACGCTGCTGCGCTCCTTTGCCGTTACCGCGCTCGAAGACCTGCCTCGTTTCGACGCCTGCGTATCCGCCAAGGACCGCTCGATCATCGCCTATGCGATGCGCCCCAAATCAGCCGAACAGGCACCCTGGGAAATCCGCCTCCAAAGGCCTGATGGCACTGAATTCTGGGTTCTCGCCTCCTTCATAGAGCCGCCTGCCCCTCCCGGCGAAGCCACGCCGCCTGCAATGATTGTGCAGACCATCGATATCGACGAACGCAAGCGCAACGCGCTGGAGCTCGCCGAGCGCGAGGCGAGATGGAACCATGCGTTGGAATCCGCCGGGCAAGGCGTCTGGGACCACGATTTCTCCCGCGGCGACCTGTTCTATTCCCGCCAGTGGCGCGCCATCCGCGGCCTGCAGCCGGATGATGCAATCGACAGCTCGCTGGAAAGCTGGATCCAGAGCGTGCATCCCGACGACCGGGCGCATGTCATCGGCGAGATCAAGAAGCAGGAAACCGGCCAGACGCCTTTTAGCGTCTTTTCCTATCGCGAACGGCATAAGGAAGGCCATTGGGTCTGGATCGAAAGCCGCGGCGCCGTCGTGGAATATGGTCCGGACGGCAAGCCGAGCCGCATCGCCGGCACCGATACCGATATTACCGAGCGCAAGGAGGCCGAAGAACGCCTTGCCCAGATGTCGCGCCGCCTCGAACTGGCGCTCGACGTCTCGCGCATCGGTGTCTTCGAGGTCAATCTCAAGACCAGCGAAGTCCAGTGGGACGACCGCATGGTCGAGATATACGGCCTGACGGAAGAGCCTAATGCCACGACCTGGGAACGCGCGCTGCACCCTCTGGATCAGCGCAAGGCTACCACCAAGGTGCAGGACGGGGTCTTCAACGGCAAGGATTTCGCCAACGAATTTCGTATCATCAGAGGTGACGGCGAAATCCGCCACCTGCGCGGCCGTTCCGCGCCCTATGTCGATACGACCGGTGTGCCCCGCCTCATCGGTGCCAACTGGGATGTGACCGACGACGTCAAGCTGCAGGAAGAGCTGACGCGCGCGAAGGAACTGGCAGAGGCCCGCGCGGGCGAACTCGAAAGCGCCAAGGCACGCATCGAATATACCGCCCTGCATGATCACCTGACCGGCCTGCCGAACCGCCGCTATCTCGACGCCACCATCGAGGACGCCGCCAGGCAGGCGCAGCAGACCGGCAGCCGCCTCGCCGTGCTGCATATCGACCTCGACCGCTTCAAGGAAATCAACGACACGCTCGGCCATCTCGCCGGCGACCAGATGTTGATCCATGCCGCAGGAGTTCTCCGCGAACTGAAAGGCGATGGCGACTTCGTCGCGCGTATCGGCGGAGACGAGTTCGTGTTCCTTTCCTCCGGCCCGAACGGACGCAATCTGGCTGTGCTCGCCGAGGCGATCGTCGAGGCGATGCGCAAGCCCGTGACCTTCAACGGCCATATCTGCCGGTTCGGCGCCTCCGTCGGCATTGCCAGCCAGTCGGGTGCGGCGATCGACGCCAAGCAGCTGCTGGTCAATGCCGACCTTGCGCTCTACCGCGCCAAGAACCGCGGCCGCAGCCGGCACGAATTCTTCACCAGCGACTTCCAGGCGCAGATCATCGTCAACAAGCAGACGGCCGACGAAATCCTGTCCGGCATCGAGCAGAGCCGCTTCCTGCCCTATTACCAGCCGCAATTCTGCGCCCGCACGCTCGACATCATCGGCGTCGAGACCTTGGCGCGCTGGGATCACCCGACACGCGGCATCCTGGCACCCGACACCTTCCTGAAGATCGCCGAGGATCTCGATTGCGTCGCCACGATCGACCGGATCGTGCTGGAAAAGTCGCTCGCGGACTTTGCCGAGTGGCAGTCGCTCGGACTGGGTATCGGCAAGATCTCGTCGAATGTCTCCTCCAAGCGCCTGCATGACCCGGAACTGGGGCGCTCGCTGCGCACGCTTGATATCAAGCCGCAATCGCTGTCCTTCGAACTCCTGGAATCCATCTTCCTCGACGATTGCGACCGCACCGTGCTGGAAAACCTCGCGGAGATGCGTAAGCTCGGTATCGATATCGAAATCGACGATTTCGGCACCGGCCATGCGTCCATCGTCAGCCTGATGAAGCTCAGCCCACGCCGGCTGAAGATCGACCGCCAGCTCGTCAAGCCGGTGAGCCGCTCGCCGGGGCAGCGCAAGCTGGTCGGCACGATCGTCGAGATCGGCCGCTCCCTCAACATCGAGGTCGTGGCCGAAGGCGTCGAGACGCCGGCCCATGTTGCCATCATGCGCGATCTCGGCTGCGACATTTTGCAGGGCTATGCCCTTGCCCGGCCCATGCCGGCACAGGCAATTCCCGATTTCGTGCGGCGCGAGGAGTGGCGGCTCGAGGCGGGCAATGTGCGCGACCTGCAGAACGAAGTCCGCCGCGCCGTCAACCGCTGATACACAACGCAACAAAAAAGCCGCCCGGCAGAACCGGACGGCGTTTCAAGCGAATATGATATGGCGCGATTACTTGGCTTCGAGCTGCGAGATCGCAACGGCGAGAAGCTCGATCATCTGAACGCGGATCTCATCTTCGCTGCGGGCAACGCCGCCGGCGTCGAGATCGGCCTTCACCTTGCGCACGACGTCTTCATGGCCGACTTCTTCGAAATCAGCGGCAACGACGTCCTTGGCGTAGGCGTCCGCTTCTTCACCGGTCTTGCCGAGCAGGCCTGCAGCCCACAGGCCGACCAGCTTGTTGCGGCGTGCTTCGGCCCTGAAGCGCAGTTCCTCGTCCAGCGCGAACTTGGCCTCGAAGGCCTTTTCCCGATCCTGCATGCTGGTCATCTATGACTCCCGTAGATTCTTTCACCCTTTAGGCTTCCACGCCCATAAATCAAAACGACGGCAAAAGTGCAATGCGAACTTTCGTCCCCGCTGAAACTTGCCGGAACGCCGGAAAACGGGGGATCGGGCATCGCGGCGATTGTTAAACTGTGGCATTTCGTTTAAGGGAGCGCAAACGAACGACACCTGCGCGAGCCCAAGCGCGCCAACAACAGAGAAAAATCATGAACCGTCGCCGCCGTATTTACGAGGGCAAGGGCAAGATCCTTTATGAGGGCCCTGAGCCGGGCACGCTGATCCAGTTCTTCAAGGATGATGCGACCGCCTTCAACAAGAAGAAGCATGACGTCATCGACGGCAAGGGTGTGCTCAACAACCGGATTTCCGAGTACCTCTTCACGCAGCTGAACAAGATGGGCATTCCGACCCACTTCATCCGCCGCCTGAACATGCGCGAGCAGCTGATCAAGGAAGTCGAGATCATCCCGCTCGAGGTCGTCGTGCGCAACGTCGCCGCCGGCTCGCTCTCCAAGCGCCTCGGCATCGAGGAAGGCACCGTGCTGCCACGCTCGATCATCGAATTCTACTTCAAGGCCGATGCGCTCGAAGACCCGATGGTCTCCGAAGAGCACATTACGGCTTTCGGCTGGGCAAGCCCGCAGGAACTCGACGACATCATGGCGCTCGCCATCCGCGTCAACGACTTCCTGTCCGGTCTCTTCCTCGGCGTCGGCATCCAGCTCGTCGATTTCAAGATCGAATGCGGCCGCCTCTTCGAGGGCGACATGATGCGCATCATCATCGCCGACGAGATCTCGCCCGACAGCTGCCGCCTGTGGGATATAGCCACGCAGGAAAAGATGGACAAGGACCGCTTCCGCCGCGATCTCGGCGGGCTTCTCGAAGCCTATCAGGAAGTCGCCCGCCGCCTCGGCATCATCAACGAGAACGAGCCCCCGCGCGGCACCGGCCCGGTTCTGGTCAAGTAATCGGCGCCTGCCCGGCGCTTGGGATTTTGGTTTGAAGAGGAAGACATGATCAAGGCACGCGTAACGGTCACGCTCAAGAACGGCGTTCTCGACCCGCAGGGCAAGGCCATCGAAGGCGCGCTCGGCAGCCTCGGTTTCGACGGCGTTAGCGGCATCCGCCAGGGCAAGGTGTTCGATCTCGAACTCGCCACCGCCGACCGCGCCAAGGCCGAAGCCGACCTCAAGGCCATGTGCGAGAAGCTGCTGGCCAACACGGTAATCGAGAACTATACTATCGCCCTCGCCTGACGGTTGAGGGAGATAGACAATGGCAGATGTCACGAACGAACTGCTGAACGAGGTGCTGAAAAGCATCCATGCCCGAATGGACAAATTGGACATAGGGCTTTCCGATCTTCGCAGTGAGATGATCACGACGCGAGGAGCGATCGTTACAGTTCAGCAGGATGTTCACCACATCTATTCGCGCCTGGCCAACATGGACCAGCGTCTCGACCATATCGAAAAACGCCTCGAGGTGCGTGAACTCGCCGAGGCCCAGGCAAGGTTTGAACCACACCCATGAAGTCCGCCGTCGTCCAGCTCCCCGGCCTCAACCGTGACCGCGACATGATCGCGGCGCTGACCAAGATTTCCGGCACCGCGCCGGTCACCGTCTGGCAGACGGAAACGGACCTGCCGGATGTCGACCTCATCGTCATCCCCGGTGGCTTCTCCTATGGTGATTACCTGCGCTGCGGCGCCATTGCCGCCCGCATGCCCGTCATGCAGGCGATCAAGGCGAAGGCCGAAGCCGGCGTGAAGGTTCTGGGCGTGTGCAATGGCTTCCAGATCCTGCTCGAAGCGGGCCTGCTGCCGGGTGCCTTGATGCGCAATGCCTCGCTGAAATTCGTCTGCCGCGAAGTGAAGCTCGAAGTGGCGAATGCCGATACGGACTTCACCCGCGCCTATGACAAGGGCCAGATCATCCGCTGCCCCGTCGCCCACCATGACGGCAACTTCTTCGCCGATGCTGAGACGCTGGCTACGATCGAAGGCAACGGCCAGGTCGTTTTCCGTTACGCAGAAGGCACGAACCCGAACGGCTCGATCAACGACATTGCCGGCGTGATGAATGCCAAGGGCAATGTGCTTGGCCTGATGCCGCACCCGGAAAACCTCATCGAGGCCGCCCATGGCGGTTCGGATGGCCGCGCGCTCTTCGCGTCGGTGCTCGACGTAATCGCTGCTTAACCCGCTGTTGTTATCAAGGGCGCATGTCCATACCCGAAAGGCTTTACATGCGCCCTCGTCTCTCCGCCAAGCTCCTCCTGCCGCTCGTTGCCGCCGCGGCTCTGGCCGCTTGCCAGACGAAGACGCCGCCGCCGAAGGTGGGTGGTGCTGCACTGCCGACCATGGAACGCGTGGCGCTCGGCGCCAACAGCTGCTGGTTCAAATCGGGTGATCCAGCCTTCAAGGCCTATCGCCTCGCGCCGGAGCTGAACTCCTTCTCCGGCCGGCCGCGCATTCTCGTCGTGCACCGCAACTCGCCGGAATCGCGCCCGCTGCTCGTCGTGCAGGCGGAGGGCAGCCCGGCCAAGCTCGACGCCTTCGGCCCCCTGATGGCCGAACCAGTCGGCGCGCGCATCGCGACCGACGTCCAGCGCTGGGCGGCAGGCGGCAAGGGCTGCTGATCAGCCCTCAATCCCAATAGAACGATTTGCCGATTTCGCGCCGCGCGTCGCTGCGGGTGACGCCGATATCGCGCAACTGCTCTTCCGTCATCTCGACAAGCGCGTGGCGCGTGCGGCGCTTGACCCACCATGCCCGCACGCCGAGCGATGAGCGATAGAGCAATCCGCGAATGGAAGCGGGGCGCTTAAATTCGCCCTCGATGAAGATTGTATCAATTGCCATGGAACTTTCTCCTGACATGCCACTGGGAGCGTGACAATCGGTGCATTCAGGAGATAATTGACTTCAAGAACGGTGCAATATAAGAATTGCCACCATGACAAATTGGCTTCCCAATCTTCAGGCCTCCGACGGCCCGCTCTATGTTCGCATCGCCGACCAGATCGAGCAGGCCATCAACACGGGCATGCTCGCCTCCGGCAGCAAATTGCCCCCGCAACGCAACCTCGCCTACGATATCGGTGTGACGATCGGCACGGTCAGCCGCGCCTACAGCATGGTACGCGAGCGCGGGCTCGTCAGTGGCGAGGTCGGGCGCGGAACCTATGTCCTGGGCTCTCCCGACAATGACGATGCGGCCACGGGCATCGACCCGGTGAGTGCCCGTCTCGTCGGCACCCGCGCCGCCAATGCACCGCCCGGCAAGCTGCGCTTCGATACGACGGCGGCCACGGATGTGGGACAATCGGCCATTGTCACCGATATCCTCTCAGCCATCTGCCGCGAGCAGCCGAACGAGATTTCAAGCTATACCCGGAATTTCCCGTCGCACTGGCTTGAGGCCGGCCGCCAATGGCTGAAGCGCGGTGACTGGCAGCCGGCGCAGGAAAGCATCGTCCCGACGCTCGGGGCGCATGCCGCCGTCATTGCCGCCGTGTCGGTCATCACATCGCCGGGAGACCGCATCGTCTTCGAGCATGTCACCTATTCGCAGGTCAGCCGTGGCACCGCCCTGCTCGGCCGGCAGACCGCACTGGTCGATTCGGATGCTTACGGCGTCATCCCCGAGGATTTCGAGCGGGTCTGCGTGCAGCAGCATCCCAAGCTCGCCTTCCTGATGTCCGGCGCCCAGAACCCGACACTCGTCACCATGCCGGAAGAGCGCCGCCGGGCTATTGCCGCCATCGCCAAGCGGCACAATGTCTTCCTCGTGGAGGACAATCTCTATGGGGCGACGGCCAATGACGACATTCCGCTGCTGGCCGAAATCGCGCCCGAGCGCACCTTCCTCGTCGGCGGCCTGTCGAAGAGTGTCGCGGCCGGCGTGCGAGGCGGCTGGATCGCCTGCCCGCCGCATCTGGCGCAGCGCGTGCGCATCGCCCACAAGATGGTGAGCGGCGGCCTGCCCTTCCTGCTCGCCGAGCTTGCCGCCCGCCTCGTCCTGTCAGGCATGGCCGATGCCATCCGCGCAAAAGTCTCCGAAGAGGTCGGCATCCGCGAGGCGCATGCGCGCAAAATCTTCGAGGGGCTCGATTTCAACTCGCATCCGCGCGTGCCGTTCCTCTGGCTGAAGCTGCCGGATCCCTGGCTGTCGGGTACGTTCCGGCAAGCGGCCTTCGCCGAAGACATCCTCATCGACGACGAGGACGAGTTCAAAGCCGGGCGCTCGGAAAAGACCTTTCATCGCGTGCGCATCGGCCTCTCCTCGCCGGCAGACCGCGAAGAGGTCGCCGGCGGCCTGATGCGGCTGCGCCGGCTCTTGGAAAACGCACCGACGGGCTATGACAGCCCGGCCTGAAAGCCGCGTTCTCTTGTGTTTGAGGGTCATTTTCCTGTCGCGCGACAAGTCGGCTTGGGTTAAAGAGACGGCAATCCTGCCCTCCACGACAAGACGAGCGACGATGACCATTTCGAACACCCGCCCGATCACCCCGGAGCTGATTGCCGCCCACGGGCTGAAGCCGGATGAATACGACCGCATCCTCTCGCTGATCGGCCGCGAGCCGACCTTCACCGAACTCGGCATCTTTTCGGCCATGTGGAACGAGCACTGCTCCTACAAGTCTTCCAAGCGCTGGCTGCGCACGCTACCGACCAAGGGGCCGCGCGTCATCCAGGGTCCGGGCGAAAATGCCGGCGTGGTCGATATCGATGACGGCGACTGCGTCGTCTTCAAGATGGAGAGCCACAACCACCCCTCCTATATCGAGCCCTACCAGGGTGCCGCGACCGGCGTCGGCGGCATCCTGCGCGACGTCTTCACCATGGGTGCCCGCCCGGTCGCGGCAATGAACGCGCTGCGCTTCGGTGAACCGAGCCATCCGAAGACCCGCCACCTCGTCTCGGGCGTCGTTGCTGGTGTCGGTGGCTACGGCAATTCCTTCGGCGTGCCGACCGTCGGCGGCGAGGTCGAGTTTGACCCGCGCTACAACGGCAACATTCTCGTCAACGCCTTTGCCGCCGGCCTGGCCAAGTCCAACGCCATCTTCCTATCGGAAGCCAAGGGCGTCGGCCTGCCGGTCGTCTATCTCGGCGCCAAGACCGGCCGTGACGGCGTCGGCGGCGCGACCATGGCATCGGCCGAATTCGACGAATCCATCGAGGAGAAGCGCCCCACCGTACAGGTCGGCGACCCCTTCACCGAAAAGTGCCTGCTGGAAGCCTGCCTCGAGCTGATGCAGACCGGCGCCGTCATCGCCATCCAGGACATGGGTGCTGCCGGCCTCACCTGCTCGGCCGTCGAAATGGGCGCCAAGGGCGACCTCGGCATCGAACTGAACCTCGATCTCGTGCCTGTCCGCGAAGAACAGATGACGGCTTACGAGATGATGCTGTCGGAGAGCCAGGAGCGCATGCTCATGGTTCTCGAGCCCGCCAAGGAAGAAGTCGCCAAGGCGATCTTCATCAAGTGGGGTCTCGCCTTCGCCATCGTCGGCACCACGACGGATGACCTGCGCTTCCGCATCCTGCATCAGGGCGAGGAAGTCGCGAACCTGCCGATCAAGGAACTGGGTGACGAAGCCCCGGAATACGATCGCCCCTGGCGCGAGCCGGGCAAGCCCGCACCGTTGCCGGCCAATCTGGTGGAAGAGCCCGCCAATTATGGCGAGGCCGTGCTGAAGCTTGTCGGTTCGCCGAACCAGTCGAGCCGCCGCTGGGTCTATGAGCAGTATGATACGTTGATCCAGGGCAATTCCCTGCAGATCCCCGGCGGCGATGCCGGCGTCGTGCGCGTCGAAGGCCATGCCTCCAAGGCGCTCGCCTTTTCCTCCGACGTCACCCCGCGTTATGTCGAGGCCGATCCGTTCGAAGGCGGCAAGCAGGCCGTCGCCGAATGCTGGCGCAATATCACGGCGACCGGTGCCGAGCCGCTCGCCTCCACCGACAACCTGAACTTCGGCAACCCGGAAAAGCCCGAGATCATGGGCCAGTTCGTCAAGGCCATCCAGGGCATTGGCGAAGCCTGCCGCGCGCTCGATTTCCCGATCGTTTCCGGCAATGTCTCGCTCTACAACGAGACGAACGGCATCGCGATCCTGCCGACACCGACCATTGCCGGCGTCGGCCTGCTGCCCGACTGGTCCGTCATGGCCAAGATCGGCGGCGCCAAGGATGGCGACCACCTGATCCTCATCGGCACCGACGGCAGCCATCTCGGGCAGTCCGTCTATTTGCGCGACGTCGTCGGCAAGATCGACGGCCCTGCTCCGGAAGTCGACCTGCATGCCGAACGCCGCAACGGCGATTTCGTGCGCTCGGCCATCCGCAACGGCCAGGTCACCGCCTGCCACGACATTTCCTCGGGCGGCCTCGCCATCGCACTCGCCGAAATGGTCATGGCCTCCGGCAAGGGCGCCAAGATCGACCTTTCCGAGGCGCACGGTCCGGCGCATGCGCTGCTCTTCGGTGAAGACCAGGCCCGCTATGTGCTCACGGTTCCGGCCGATCTCGCCAACTTCGTCTCAGCCAATGCGGAAGGTGCGGGCATTCCGTTCCGCCGCCTCGGCACGGTCGTCGGCGATGCACTGGCCGTGGATGGGCTGTTCTCGCTGCCGATTGAGCAATTGCGCAGCACCCATGAATCGTGGTTCCCTGATTTCATGGATGGCAACGGCAACGCCGCTGCCGCCGCAGAATAAATAAGGGAGCAGTTTCATGGCCATGTCACCCGGCGATATCGAAGACCTCATCAAATCCGGCATTCCCGGAGCGAAGGTGGTCATCCGCGATCTTGCTGGCGACGGTGACCATTATGCAGCCGAGGTCGTCGCGGAAGCCTTCCGCGGCAAGACCCGCGTGCAGCAGCACCAGATGGTTTACGACGCCTTGAAGGGCAATATGGGCGGCGTTCTGCACGCCCTTGCCCTCCAGACTTCCATTCCGGACTGATCCGTCATGGCGGGCCTTCTCGATGAACTCGTTTCCGGCGTGGTCAATGCAGCCTTGAAAGAGGTGTTGAAGAAGACCGGCGTGCGCAAGACCGCGACCACCAAGCGCACGCGCCGCAGGACGACAACGCGCAAGAAGGCCTCCGGCGGCATCCTCGGCGATATTCTTGAGGCCGCGCTGAAGCCGGCCCGCAAACAGACGAGCCGCCGACGTACGGCGGCCAGTCGCTCCCGCCAGCGCAGCCGCTGATCCAGCGGCCTCGGATCCCGCGATGCGTCTCGCCATCCTGTCGCTTGGCATCTCCCTTGTTGCTTTGCCCGCGGCAGCGCAGGAGGTCGAGTGCCATTCCAGCGACAGCTACCGCGTCGCCGTGAAAGCCTATGGCGAAGAGCCGGGCGCGCAGATCGCCGTGACGGCCATCGAGCCGGGCACGACGTCGGCTTGCCGTTTTGACCCGGATGAAGCGGACGACATCATCGGTGAACCCGGCGATCCCCTGTGGTTCTATGCGCTGGAAGGCAACATCCTCGTGCTGAGCCGCTCGACAGGCCCGCAGGGCGATGTCGTCGTGCACGATCTGGACGAGGGTACGGTGCTGCTCGATGCGCCCTCCGATGCCTTCGAGGTTCGCGACGGCCAGCTCGTCTTCTGGGAGCGCACGGTCGAGGGGACGCCCGACACCTGCCCCGGCTTCGCGGAGTTTCAGGCAAACGGTTTCGGCACGGTCATCACAGTCGAAAAGACCTTGGATTTTGCCGATGGCAGCGTGACGGCCACCGGCGCGAGCCGCTGCGACGGCACCCAATAGGCGCGGCAACGGCGCAACACCCAGGATTTGCTAAGGCAACCCCGCTTACTTTTTCCTGAGGGCCTTCTGGCATTTGTCACCCGAGGTTGTTATTTAGGGCGCATGGTTCATCGCATCGGCCCTTGAAGCCGATTTGCTAGGGAATACGACTATGAGCGGCATCCACGATTTCATCGCCAACGAAGTGAAGACCAACGACGTCGTCCTGTTCCTCAAGGGCACGCCGGAATTTCCGCAGTGTGGCTTCTCCGGTCAGGTCGTGCAGATCCTTGATTACGTGGGTGTGGACTACAAGGGCATCAACGTGCTCGCCGATGCCGACATCCGCCAGGGTATCAAGGATTATTCCAACTGGCCGACCATCCCGCAGCTTTACGTCAAGGGTGAGTTCATCGGCGGTTGCGACATCGTGCGTGAAATGTTCCAGTCGGGCGAGCTGCAGTCTCACCTTCAGGAACAGGGTATTTCGATCAAGGGCGCTGCCTGACGCTTCACGGTCTTCCGGCCGGCAAGCTTTTCAAAGGCGCCGCACCCCAGCGGCGCCTTATCTCTTTTATGGAATGAATTGATATGTCTGGACTTTCCCCCGAATCTTCCCAGCGCCTCAAAGGCATGGGCAAGATAGAATTCATTGCGCTCATGGCGTTCCTGATGGCGCTCAATGCGCTCGCCATCGACATCATGCTGCCCGGCCTCCAGCAGATCGGCGCCAGCCTCGGCGTCGAAAACGAGAACCACCGGCAATATGTCATCTCGGCCTATCTGATCGGCTTCGCCTTCGCGCAGCTGCTCTACGGCCCGATCTCCGACCGCTTCGGCCGGCGCGTGCCGATGTTCGTCGGCCTCGGCATCTATGTCGTCTCATCGATCGCGGCGATCTTCGTGCCGAGCTTTGCCGCCCTGCTTGCCGTCCGCTTCATTCAGGGCATCGGCTCGGCGGCCATGCGCGTCATCACCGTCTCGATCGTCCGCGACATTTTTGGCGGGCGCGCTATGGCGGAGGTCATGTCGCTGATCATGATGGTCTTCATGGTAATCCCCGTCATGGCGCCAAGCATCGGCCAGGTCGTCATGCTGTTCGGCAACTGGCATTTGATCTTCGCCTTCATGGCCGTCGTCGCGATGATCGTCTGGGCCTGGATGTACATCCGCCTGCCGGAAACGCTGCATGAGGACGACGTGCGTCCCTTTACGGTGCGCTCCATCCTCGGCGGCTTCCGCATCGTTCTGACGGACCGCGTGGCGCTGTGCTACACGCTGGCAAGCACCTTCATCTTCGGCGCGCTGTTCGGGTTCATCAACTCCGCGCAGCAGATCTATGTCGGCATCTACGGCCTCGGCGTCTGGTTCCCCGTTGCTTTCGCTGCCGTCGCCGCCTTCATGGCGCTGTCGTCCTTCGTCAACGCCAAGCTGGTCGGCCGGTTCGGCATGCGCAAGCTGTCGCATGGCGCCCTCGTGGGCTTCCTGACGGTCAATACGCTGTGGCTGGCGCTGACGCTGGCGTGGCCCGGCCATGTGCCGTTCCCGGTCTTCATCGTGCTCTTCGCGCTCGCGATGTTCCAGTTCGGCTGGATCGGTTCGAACTTCAACTCGCTCGCCATGGAGCCGCTCGGCCACGTCGCCGGCACGGCCTCCTCGGTGCTCGGCTTCATGGGCACGGCCGGCGGCACGGTGATCGGCGCGATCATCGGCCAGTCTTTCAACGGCACAGCGCTACCGCTGGTCACGGGCTTCTTCTCGCTCTCGATCATCGGCCTGATCTTCGTTTTGATCGCCGAGCGCGGAAAGCTGTTCCAGGCGCACAACAAGCCGGTCTGAGCAGACCGGCAGACACGAAAAAGGCCCGGTTGCCATTGGCAACCGGGCCTTTTCATTTGGCGCTTACCGTATCAGTCGACGAAGACTTCGCGGCGCAGCAGGTCCCAGGTGTCCTTGTCCGGCGCCACCAGCAGGCCGCCTTCCGTGTGGTGCGGCTGGTAGGCAGAGCCATCGAAGCGGGCGGCGTAAGCACCGGCCTCCTGGGCGATCAGCGTGCCGGCCAGGTGATCCCAGGGCATCAGCTTATTGTACATGAGGTAATGCAGGTGGCCGCCCGCGAAGGTGCGGTATTCGTGCGCGGCGCAACGGTAGTTCGAAACGAAAGCCACCTTGGCGAGGTTCGACAGGATACGCGCGCGACGGTCGCGATCCAGGAAGCTGGTGGAGGCCATGCCGGTCAGGTCTTCGAGCGCCGCGCCGCCGCGAGCCTTCAGCCGCACGGCCGGGCGGTGATCGCCGGTCTGCCAGGCGCCGCTTCCCTTTTCGGCCATGACGAAATCATCGCCCATCGGGTCATAGATGATGCCGCCGACGGTCTCGCCGCCGGAAACGATCGCCGCCATGACGCCGAAGAGCGGCACACCGGCCGCGAAATTGAACGTGCCGTCGATCGGATCGACGACGATGGCGGTTTCGGCATCGCCGAGTTTCGACAGGAGCGCCGGATCGGCCGCGACCGATTCCTCGCCGACGAACAGCACGCCCGGAAACTGCGCGGCCACCTCCCGTTTGATGAAGCGTTCGGCCGCTTCGTCGGCGACCGTCACAAGATCGTTCGCGTCGGCCTTGGTGTGGACGTCGCCTTTCGCGAGCGCGCGGAAGCGCGGGCGGATTTCCGTCTCGGCCGCCTGTGCAAGCACGAGCGCCAGGGCATTGATGTCAATCGTCATTGCTTCTTACCGTTTCGAGGGAGGAGAAATCGAAAAGCTTGGGATCGAGGAGATGCGAGGGATTGGTGTGGCCGAGCGCACGCAGCATGGCGTCCTTGCGGCCGGGCATGCGCGTTTCGATATCCGCCAGCATCGCCTTCATCGCGTTGCGCTGAAGGCCGTCCTGCGAGCCGCAGAGGTCGCAGGGAATGATCGGGAACTGCATGGCGGTCGCAAATTTCGCCAGATCGTCCTCAGCCGCATAGGCGAGCGGACGTAAAACCATGAGGTCGCCCTCGTCGTTCAAAAGTTTTGGCGGCATGGCGGCAAGCCGCCCGCCGTGGAAGAAATTCATGAAGAAGGTTTCGAGAATATCCTCGCGATGATGCCCGAGCACCAGTGCATCGCAGCCCTCCTCCCGGGCGACACGATAGAGATTGCCGCGGCGCAGCCGCGAGCAGAGCGAGCAATAGGTCGCCCCCGACGGCACCTTCTCCTTCACGATGGAATAGGTGTCGCGGTATTCGATGCGGTGTTTGACGCCGATCGATTTCAGATATTCGGGCAATATGTGCTTGGGAAAATTCGGCTGGCCCTGGTCGAGATTGCAGGCGATCAGCTCGACCGGCAGCAGGCCGCGCCATTGCAGGTCCATCAGCAGCGCCAGCAGCCCATAACTGTCCTTGCCGCCGGAGAGGCCGACGAGCCAGCGCTTCTGGCCCTTCAGCATGGCAAAATCGTCCATCGCCTGGCGGACCTGCCGCAGCAGGCGCTTGCGCAGCTTGTTGAACGACACGCTCGACGGCGCATCGGCAAAGAGCGGATGACGGCCGGTTTCTGGGGTGTCGTCGTCGGTTTCGGCGAAAGCGAGGGTCATGGGCCTGCAATGCCCCGAACCGGCGGCACAATCAAGCCCCGAAGACCGACCAGCCGGTGCGCGCCGCCAGCATTTCCAGCGCCAGCGAGCCGATGAGCGAATTGCCGTTGTCGTTGAGGCCGGGCGACCAGACAGCGACGGACGCCTTTCCCGGCGCCACAGCGAGAATCCCGCCGCCGACACCGCTCTTGCCTGGCAGGCCGACGCGATAGGCGAAATCGCCCGAGCCGTCATAGTGGCCGCAAGTCAGCATCAAGGCGTTGATGCGCCGCGCCCGCAGATGCGAGACGACGCGGTGGCCCGTCAGCGGGTTCGTGCCGCTGTTGGCGAGGAACAGGCCTGCCTTGGCAAGCTGCCGGCAGCTCATGGCGAGCGCACATTGGTGAAAGTAGACGCCGAGCACCAGTTCAGCCGCATGATCGAGCTTGCCGAAAGAACGCATGAAATTGGCGAGAGCGAAATTGCGGAACCCCGTCGCCTGCTCGGAGCGCGCCACCGACTGGTCGATGATGATGTCCTCTTCATCCGCCAGATAGCGCAGGAAGCGCACGACCTCGCCGATCGCCTCCTTGGGCGTGTGGCCGGCCAGCACTAGATCGGTGATGGCGATGGCGCCGGCATTGATGAAGGGATTGCGCGGAATGCCGCCTTCCTGCTCCAACTGGACGATGGAATTAAAGGCTGAGCCGGAGGGCTCGCGGCCGACACGCTTCCAGATCGATTCGCCGTGTTTGCCGAGCGCCAGCGTCAGCGTGAAGACCTTGGAAATGCTCTGGATGGAGAACGGCTCCTCGGCATCGCCGACGAGATGCACGTCGCCATCGACCGTCACAACGGCCATGCCGAATTTGTGGGGATCCACGTGGGCAAGCTGGGGAATGTAGTTCGCCACCTTGCCCTCGCCGCGCCGCGGCGACAGCGTGGCGTGGATGTCCTCAATGATGGCCTGCAGATCCGTCATGCGATTTTCCCCAAAGAAAAAGCCGCCAATTTCTTGGCGGCTTTTCCAGATTGCGCAAGGTGTCGACCGCGAATTAACGCGAGTAGAATTCGACGACCAGGTGCGGTTCCATGACGACGGCGTAGGGCACGTCGGAGAGAACCGGGATGCGAACGAAGGTCGCAACCATCTTGTTGTGATCGGCTTCGATGTAGTCCGGAACGTCGCGTTCAGCGAGGCCAACGGATTCGAGAACCGTGACGAGCTGCTTGGACTTTTCCTTGACTTCGATGACGTCGCCCGGCTTGCAACGGTAGGAACCGATGTTGACGCGAACGCCGTTGACCTTGACGTGGCCGTGGTTGACGAACTGACGGGCAGCGAAGACCGTCGGAACGAACTTGGCGCGGTAGACGATCGCGTCCAGACGCGATTCGAGCAGGCCGATCAGGTTTTCCGGGGTGTCGCCCTTGCGGCGTTCGGCTTCAGCGAAGATCGCGCGGAACTGCTTCTCGCGGATATCGCCATAGTAGCCCTTCAGCTTCTGCTTGGCGCGGAGCTGAACACCGAAGTCCGAAAGCTTGGACTTGCGGCGCTGGCCGTGCTGGCCCGGGCCGTATTCGCGGCGGTTGACCGGGGACTTCGGACGGCCCCAGATGTTTTCGCCCATACGGCGGTCGATTTTGTACTTGGATGCAGCGCGCTTGCTCATCGCATTTCCTCTTGGTCTTGTTATCGCCAATCCGTCGCCGGACCGGCTGAAGGAAACACGCCCTCCTCTGAACCTTCTTAGGTTCCGACAGGCTTCTCACGATCGCGACCGGAGAATCCACGGGACATGTCAAATGAAACACCGGACATTTCTGCCCGGCGTTGGCGGGGTCATTAGGCGAGTTTTACAAAACTGTCAACGAACAAAGCCCGGAAAATCCGCCTATTCCGCCGCATCGCGGTGGGAATCGGCAAGGTCCGGCCCGTTGGCGTCGCCCGGCAGCGTCTCGCAGCCGAGATCCGGGAAGGCGACGATGCGGTGGCCGGCAAGATCGCTGTGCACGACGACCAGTCCCTGCTCCTCGAAATAGCCGAGCAGACGGCGCGCCCGGCGGGCGGAGTGCGTGCCGTAGGCGCGGGCGATTCGCGCATCCGAAGGGCAGGCAAGCCCGCGCACTGCCGTCTGGGCCACGAGCAGGAAGACGCCCTGCAAGTCCTCGGTGACGCTGCGGGACAAATCGAGCGCCCTGCCCCAGATCTCCGTCGCCGCCGTCTCGGCATCGACGCCGGAGCGCGCCACCGCCATCTTGCGGCGGAAAGCCGGCAGCGAGAGCGGCGCGCCAGGCACGCGGCGGATACGGCAGCGCACGAGGAAGTCCTGGAACAGTTCCGCATCGGCGCGGAAGGCCGCTTCAGGGTTGCTGAGGATTTCGGCAAGCGCCTGATCGAGCAGGCCTTCGCGCTCCTCGGCGGAAATTTCCGGCGCGGGCGCTTTGGTTTCCGTCTGGACCGGCTCCGGCCGCACGCGGGAAAGCTCGGCAAGAATATCCGTCGTCGGGCGTGGTGCGGGCGGTGCACGACGCACGAGTGGACGGGAAAACTCGTCCGGATCGGGCGTGAAGATCAGGTCTTCTACATCCTGCGGCGCATCCGGCAGCGGCATCAGCTTGGGGCTGGTCGAGCGCGCCGAGGTTTCCACCGCCCCGATCGTCACCGGCAGCGGGCGGCGCGACAATGCCGGGCCGAGCGCCACGAAGGAACCACGCGGCAGGTCGCGGAACATCTCCGCCTGCCGGCGATCGAGGCCGAGCAAATCGGCGGCACGCGCCATGTCGATATCGAGAAAGGTGCGGCCCATCAGGAAGTTCGAGGCTTCGGCCGCGACGTTCTTGGCAAGCTTGGCGAGGCGCTGCGTGGCAATGACGCCGGCAAGGCCGCGTTTACGGCCACGGCACATCAGGTTCGTCATAGCGCCAAGCGAGAGTTTTCGCGCCTCTTCGGAGACTTCGCCGCTGACGGCAGGTGCGAAGAGCTGGGCTTCGTCGACCACGACGAGTACCGGATACCAGTAGTCCCGGTCCGCATCGAACATGGCGTTGAGAAAGATGCCGGCGGCGCGCATCTGCTCGTCGGCCTCGAGGCCTTCGAGCGAGAGCACGCAGGAGACGCGGTGCTGGCGGATACGGGTCGCGATGCCGACAAGCTCGGCTTCCGTGCGCTGGCCATCGACCACGACATGGCCGAAGCGATCGGACAGCGTGACGAAGTCGCCCTCGGGGTCGATGATGACCTGCTGCACCCAGGGTGCCGACTGTTCGAGCAGGCGGCGCAGAAGATGCGACTTGCCCGAGCCCGAATTGCCCTGCACCAGCAGGCGCGTTGCCAAGAGTTCCTCGATATCGAGCTTGGCCGGTGCGCCGCCCTGCACCGTTCCCATGTCGATGCCGACCTTCATCCCGTTCCTCGTTCCTGAAATATGCGATTCGCCCGGCCGCCACCGGACATCCGGCAAGCCCTAACACGAAACGGACCGCCGTCACGCGCAGCTTTTGAAAAACCCACAGGGAAAGCCGCGTCAAACGACGCGCAGACCAAAACCCTGCATCAGCCTTCGCGTCGAAAAGTCCGGCTTGCCGGAGGTGAAGACGGCGATGTCTTCGCCCGGCGCCAGCGTTTCCAGCGGCGGCACGAGGCGGCGGGCCTGACGGGCGATGGCTTCGGCGGGGTCGAGCCAGTCGACGGGCCACGGGGCGAGCTTGCGGAAGAGGTTCGCGACGAAGGGATAATGGGTGCAGGCGAGAACCACGATATCGGTCTTGCGGCCCATCTCGTCGACGAAACACGGAATGATTTCGGCACGCACGGCCTCGTCAGACAGTGTTTCGCCGCGGATATAGGCTTCGGCCATGCGGGCGAGGTTTTCCGAGCCGACAAGGCGCACGTCACATTGCGTGGCGAAGGACTGGATGAGATCGCGGGTATAGGCGCGCTTCACCGTGCCGGGGGTGGCGAGCACCGAGACGAGGCCGGAGCGGGTGCGCTCGGCAGCGGGCTTGATGGCCGGGACCGTGCCGACGAATTGCATATTCGGGAATGCGGCGCGCAGATCGCTGCCGACGAGCGTGAAGGCCGTGTTGCAGGCGATCACGCAGATTTCCGGGTCGTGCTCGTTCAGGAGTTTTACGAAGAGTTCGATGATATGCGTCTTCAGCGCCGGCTCTTCCCAGCCGCCATAGGGAAAGCCGGCATCGTCGGCCACGTAGGTGAAATGCCGCTCCGGCATCAGCACGCGGGCCTCGCGCAGCACGGTGAGGCCACCGATGCCGCTGTCGAACATGAGGATAGGCTTGGCGCTATTCGTCGAGGTCACGGGGCTCTTTCGGCCGGCGGTTGCGAGTGCGGTTCGGGTTGGTCGCGCCACGCGGCGATTCCCGCGTAAAACGATCGAGGCAGGAAATGATGCCGCGCAAGACCTGGATCTCCGTGCCGGTGAAGGAGGGGCGCGTGAGGATGGCGCGCAGATTCTCCACCAGTTTTGGCTTTTTTTCGGCAGGCCGGAAATAACCGCGCGCATCGAGCGTCTCTTCGACATGGTCGAAGAGGCCCTGCAACTCTTCCTTCTTGGCCGGGCGTTGCGGCAGCGCGTCGAAGGGCGTGTCCTCGACGGAGGTCAGGCCGCTCTTCATCCATTCGTAGCTCATCAGGAGCACGGCCTGAGCGAGGTTCAGCGAGGCGAAGGCGGGATTGACCGGGAAGGTCACCAACTCGTCGGCCAGCGCGATCTCCTCATTGGTCAGGCCCGTGCGTTCGCGACCGAAGAGGATCCCGGTCTTTTCGCCCGCCCGGAAACGCACGCGCAGATCGTCCGCAGCCACGACCGGCGAGCGGACTTCCTTATAGCCGTAGCGGTCGCGCGCCGTCGTCGCATAGACGAATTCGAGATCGGCGACGGCCTCCTCCAGCGAGGCATAGACCTTCGCCGCCTCGATGACGTGATCGGCCTTGCTGGCGGCGGAGATCGCCTTCTCGCTCGGCCAGCCGTCGCGCGGGTTGACGAGGCGCAGTTCGGCCAAGCCGAAATTCGCCATGGCACGGGCGACCATGCCGATATTTTCACCGAGTTGCGGATGAACGAGGATGATCGCCGGTCCTTCGGCGATCATCGTGCGTTCGCTGTTCGTGCCTGCCATGCCAAGTCTTCCCTAGAAAGTTGGCGCCTCACTGGCATAAACGGCCGGAAATGAAAAGCGTGGGTGCCTATTCGGCGCTCTCGGGCGCTTCCGCATTGCCGCCATTGGCGCCGGCTTCGGCGATTTCGACCATTTCCTTCTTGAGCGATGCGCCGTCCTCGAAGCTCGGGCGCTCGATATCGTCGATTACGGCGTGGCCGTCCTCTTCGATCATCTTGAAGACCAGCGTCTCCGGCTTCCAGTCGGCCGCGCGCTCGCCGAAACAATGGCTGTTGTCGAAGGTCACGGTCACGTCTTCCGCGCCATTGGCCGGCTGGCTTTCGGTGGTCTTCACGTCCTTCAGCGCGCAGCCATCCTGGCCGCCGATGATCGGATCGTAGTCGAAGGGCGAACCGCCGTCGTCATAGGCCGGAAATTTCGCCGCCGCGCGATATTTCGTGACGAAATCCTTGCTGTAGAGGCGCTTCAGAAAATCCTCGCTGAAATAGTCGACATAATCAGGCGGCGTGTCGCTGTCGGTGCCCATGTCCTGCCAGTTGTTGGTCGCAGCCGACATGATTTCCGTGACAGGCGCCTTGAAGTCGGCAGCATGGACGGCGACGGGAAAGAGGACGGCGAGCGCCACGAGACCGAAACGCGACATGATATTCTCCATTGGATGGCGGCATCCGGACAGGCGCCGCGAGCGAACCTTCCTGAAACGGAATTCGGGCAAAAGTTATTCCGCCGCGCCACGAAAATAAACCGCCTCATTCCTTCGTTGGCTTTGCCTTCCGGGTCTCGGATGCTATAGGGCCAATCGGTTCTTTTGAAGTCCACGATCCCGGGCGTTCCGCCCTACAAGCACGAGGCTCCCCATGGCAAAGATCAAGGTCGCCAACCCCGTCGTCGAGCTCGATGGCGACGAGATGACGCGCATCATCTGGCAGTTCATCAAGGACAAGCTGATCCATCCCTACCTGGACGTGGACCTCGAATATTACGACCTCGGCATGGAAAACCGCGACGCCACCGACGACCAGGTGACGATCGATGCGGCCAACGCCATCAAGAAGCACGGCGTCGGCGTCAAGTGCGCCACGATCACGCCGGACGAAGCCCGCGTCGAGGAATTCAAGCTGAAGAAGATGTGGAAGTCGCCGAACGGCACGATCCGCAACATCCTCGGCGGCGTCATCTTCCGCGAGCCGATCATCTGCAAGAACGTGCCGCGCCTCGTTCCCGGCTGGACCAAGCCGATCATCGTCGGTCGTCACGCCTTCGGCGACCAGTACCGCGCCACCGATTTCAAGTTCCCGGGCAAGGGCAAGCTGACGATGAAGTTCGTCGGCGAAGACGGCAAGGAAATCGAATACGACGTGTTCGACGCCCCCTCCGCCGGTGTCGCCATGGGCATGTACAACCTCGACGATTCGATCACCGAATTCGCCCGCGCGTCGTTCAACTACGGCCTGCAGCGCAAGGTGCCGGTCTATCTCTCGACCAAGAACACCATCCTCAAGGTCTATGACGGCCGCTTCAAGGACATCTTCCAGCAGGTCTTCGACGCGGAATTCGCCGACAAGTTCAAGGAAGCCAAAATCTGGTACGAACACCGTCTGATCGACGACATGGTTGCCTCGGCGCTCAAGTGGTCCGGCGGCTATGTCTGGGCCTGCAAGAACTATGACGGCGACGTGCAGTCCGACATCGTGGCCCAGGGTTTCGGCTCGCTCGGCCTGATGACCTCGGTTCTGATGACGCCCGATGGCAAGACCGTCGAAGCCGAAGCCGCCCACGGCACGGTGACGCGCCACTACCGCCAGCACCAGAAGGGCGAGGAAACCTCGACCAACTCGATCGCCTCGATCTTCGCCTGGACCCGTGGTCTCGCCCACCGCGCCAAGCTGGACGGCAATGCGGAACTGGCCAAGTTCTCTGAAACGCTTGAGCGTGTCTGCGTCGACACCGTCGAATCGGGCTTTATGACCAAGGACCTCGCGCTCCTCATCGGTCCCGACCAACCGTGGCTTTCCACGACGGGCTTCCTCGACAAAATCGATGAAAACCTGCGCAAGGCCATGGCGGCCTGAACCTGAAAAAACACCCAGAAAGCCCGGCCATCGCGCCGGGCTTTTTCTTTTGGGCAGGCTTGCGACCGCCCCGCCACGCCCTATTCTCCCCCTCGCCATTCGAGGAGGACACCATGGCCGACGAGCTTGTTTTCTACAGCAACCCGATGTCGCGTGGGCGCATTGCCCGCTGGATGCTGGAAGAGGTCGGCGCGCCCTACCGCACGGAATGGCTGACCTATGAAGGCTCGATGAAGGCGCCGGACTATCTTGCGGTCAATCCGATGGGCAAGGTGCCGGCCATCCGCTACGGCAAGACCGTGGTGACGGAAGCCGCGGCGATCTGCGCCTACATGGCCGATGCCTTCCCCGAAGCCGGCCTTGCCCCGCCTGCCAGCCAGCGCGCCGACTATTACCGCTGGATGTTTTTCGCCGCCGGCCCGCTGGAAATGGCCGTCTCGCTGAAAGGCTTCGGCATCGCCGTTCCGAAGGAGCGCGAACGCAGCATAGGCTGCGGCAGCTATGAATCGGTGCTGGACGCGCTGTCTTATGCCGTCGGCCGCACGTCCTACATCGCCGGCGACACCTTCTCCGCCGCCGATGTCTATGTCGGCTCGCATATAAGCTGGGGCCTGCAATTCGGCACCCTTGAGGCGCGGCCGGAGTACCAGGCCTATTGGGACCGCCTGAAGGATCGCCCCGCCTATCTGAAGGCCAAGGCGATCGACGACGAGGAGATGCATCGCCAGCTTGCGGCGGCGAAAGCGGGCTAAGAGCGAACGCTACCTCTCCTTCGTCATCCTCGGGCTTGACCGGAGGATGACGTTGGTGAGGATGGGAGGCTGGGAAAACGCAATTGCAAATCCCAGCGCCCCGCCGTCTGTCTTAGGCCGCGGCCTCCATTGCCGGCTGCAAGGGTAGGCAGATTTCCGTGATCAACTCGTTCGGCGGCACGTCGCGCGGGTTGTTGAGATAGGCCTCGAACATCACCTCGTCGCGGATCGAGCGGCCGGAGGCCGGCAGCCAGGTGGCGTAGAGCCAGCGATAGGCCGCCCCCATATCGGCATAGGGGCCCTTGTGTCGCAGCACGGCGTAATCACCGCCGGCCAGCGTGCGGCGTTCGAGCGGCGCGTCCGCCGGGATATCCGCATCGGCCGTCACGCAGGCGAAGGAGCGCAGCTTGTCCTCGGGCGTGAGATCGGGATCGTCGAGGAAGAGGCCGATCATACGCATGTCGGGCGTGAAGATGTTGCGGGAAAACAAGGCGCCGTAGAGCGCCTCGAAGGCCTTGCCGATGCCCATATAGGACCCGGTATGGGGAACGCAGAGCAGCGTCTGCTCGGGAATGCTGCGGATGGCGATATCATACATGCGGAACGTTTCCTTGCCGTGTTCGGGTTCGAAGGCGCGATGGGGCCCGTCCTTGCGGTAGCGCGCCGGCGGCATGCCGTAGGCGGCCGCGAAGGTGCGCGTGAAGGATTGCAGGTTGGGATAGCCCCAGCGCGCGGCGATGTCCCGGACCGAGCGGTCGCTTCGCACCAGATCGCCCGCCGCGCGGTGCAGCCTGAGCCGCCGGACGGTCATCGCCAGCGTCTCGTTGTGCACCGCCCGATAGACACGATGCCAGTGATGGGCGGAAAGGCAGGCGATATCCGAGAGCCGGTCGAGATCGAGATCCTCGTCCAGATGCTCATAGATATAGGCGGAGACGCGCAGCAGGCGCTTCTCGTAGGCGGCCCAGATCTCGTTCTCGCTCATGCCGTTTCCTTTCTCGTCGGGACGCATTCAATCAAGCACGGAGCGATTTCACAAATCCTGCGCTTCTGCGGTGCTCGTGTTTTTCGACGGCTTGACGTCCATCAACTGCATCGGCGTGAGATAGACGCTCCGAACCCTCCGTCCTCCGGCCTTTCGAGGCTCTTATGACTGATACCCTAATGCCCAAGCTAGCCAGCGTTTTCGCGGAGGGTTACAACGCCGCGCGCCCTGGTGCGCAAGCGATCAGGTCCGGCGTGCAGATCTACATTGCGGGATTGAAGCCGAACATGCGCCGTCTTCTGGAGGCGCGGCCTGCACGACCATGTGATCTTCACCAACACGACAGCGGAAGCACTTGACCGGATAGCCTCCGCTTAGCCGGCGGCAGCGAGACCGGTGGAGTGAGCGGATGATTTGCACATGCGCTCGGCAAAACCGGACAGCACAGCGGCCGGTACCGCAAGCATGACGCGGTTACGTCCTGCCTCCTTCGCGGCATAAAGCGCACCATCGGCGGCCGAATGCAGGCGGTCGAAATCCGCGCCGAAGGTCGCGACATCGGCAAGGCCGATGCTGACGGAAACGTCGATCTCGCGGCCCTCGCTCAGAATATGGAGCGCCGCCACCTCCTGCCGCAGCCGCTCGGCAAACTCTTCGGCCTGCGCGATATCGTGCCGGGGGGCGAAAAGTGCGAACTCCTCCCCGCCGAAGCGACAAAACAGCATGCCCTCCTCCAGCGAGGCCGAGATGCGTGCCGCGAAACGCTTTAGAACCACGTCGCCCGCCACATGGCCGTGCGTGTCGTTGACCGCCTTGAAGCGGTCGAGGTCGAAGATCATCAGCGTGCCATCATTGCGGCCGGCAAGGAGGATGCGCGTGTCCTCGAGGAACGAGCCGCGATTGGCGATGCCCGTCAGCGCATCGGTGCGCGACGTCTGCCGGTACAACGCCTCGCCGCGCTCCTTGATGAGCACGAGCATGGCGATGGCAGCCAGGATCGTGTGGGCGAAAAGCTCAAGCGAGAATAACGCGAACCAGGCCGAATGCGCCGTGCCGTTGCCGAGCGGTGCGGGAGAAACGATAGCCATCGGGATGCGCAGGGAATAGATGACGCCGTGCGACAGGAAGAAGATGGCGGACAGGATGCGGCTCGGCAGCCGCTCGCCGCCGCGCCCTCGCCAGATGTCGAGGCCCATCCACAGCGAATAGGTGGTGATGATGACCGAGGATAGGATGATGCGGTTGTTCACGTCACCGGTGATCGCAGGCGCGAAAAGATAGGCGAAACTCCACAGCACCGGCCCCGCCGCCACAACCAGCGGATAGGCCGGGCGCCGGTCAAAGACGCGAAAGCCGGCCCACATCAACGCGTAACCAAGGGCCGCGAGCATGTTGGAAAAACCGACGGTCAGCATCGGATAGCCGATGGGACGCAGGGCATAGAGCAAGGTGCAGAGCGAGCCGACCCACATGGAGACGCACCAGTAGCCTGCGGCGGCATGACGGCGGTCGGTCAACCAGACCTGCAGCATGAAAATCCCGACGACCATGGTCGACAGGAAGGTACAAATCATCAAGGTTGAAATACTGACGATGTCCGCAATCAAAACACGCTCTCCGCACGGCGAAGATGCTAAGCGCAAAGCTTGAAGACTTCGCAAACAAAACGGCGGGCCAGAAGCCCGCCGCCGTATCGATACAGGATGTTTTGACGCCGGATCAGCCGGCGATGACGGCAGCCACCGCGTCCACGGCATCGGCAGCCTTGGAGCCATCGGGACCGCCGGCCTGCGCCATGTCGGGACGGCCGCCGCCGCCCTTGCCGCCAAGCGCTTCGGAGGCGCGACGCACAAGCTCGACGGCGCTGAAGCGGCCGGTCAGATCGTCCGTGACGGCCACGACGGCACTCGCCTTGCCATCCGGCGAAACGCCGACGAAGGTGACGACGCCGGAGCCGAGGCTCTTCTTGCCTTCGTCCGCCAGGCTCTTCAGGTCTTTCGGCTCGACGCCGGTGACGACCTTGCCGAGATACTTGATACCGGCAACCTCGCGAACGCCATCATCGCCGCCCGAGGGACCGCCGGAAAGCGCGAGCTTCTTCTTGGCCTCGGTCAGCTCGCGCTCGAGCTTGCGGCGCTCATCGACCAGGGCCTCGACGCGGGCGAGCACTTCGCCCGGCTGGGCCTTCAGCGTGGTGGCCAGCGCCTTCACGCGCTCGTCCTGCTCGGCGAGATAGGCGCGGGCCGCCTCGCCCGTCAATGCTTCCAGACGGCGCACGCCGGAACCGACGGCGCTGTCGGAGAGAATGCGTACAAGGCCGATTTCGCCGGTGGCCGCGACATGCGTGCCGCCGCAAAGCTCGACCGAATAGGCGCGGTTCGCCTTGGCGCCGCGAACACCAGTGCCCATCGCGACGACGCGCACTTCATCGCCGTACTTTTCGCCGAACAGCGCCATGGCGCCCTCGGCAATCGCGTCGTCCACCGTCATCAGGCGGGTGGTAACCGGCGAATTCTGTACGACGATCTCGTTGGCCATGTCCTCGACGACGCGCAGTTCCTCGGCGGTCATGGGCTTGGGATGCGAGACGTCGAAACGCAGGCGCTCGGGCGCCACCAGCGACCCCTTCTGGGCAACGTGGGTGCCGAGCACTTCACGCAGCGCCTCATGCAGCAGGTGTGTCGCCGAGTGGTTGGCGCGCAGGCGGGAGCGGCGGGCGTGATCGACATTCAGCGCCACGGCATCGCCGACCGTCAGCGTGCCCTCGGCAACGGTCGCGACATGGACGAAGACGCCCTCGCCTTTCTTCTGCGTATCGGAAACGGTGAGCTTGGCATTGTCGGACGAGATGATGCCGGTATCGCCCATCTGGCCACCGGATTCGCCGTAGAACGGCGTCTGGTTGATGACCAGCTGAACCTCTTCGCCGGCTGCGGCGGTCTCGACCGCCTTGCCGTCGCGCACGATCGCCTGAACGACGCCTTCGGCGGTCTCGGTGTCATAACCGAGAAACTCCGTCGCGCCGTGCTTTTCCTTGAGCTCGAACCAGATCGTTTCCATCGCCTTGTCGCCGGAGCCGGCCCAGTGCGAACGCGCCTCCGCCTTCTGGCGCTCCATGGCATCGGTGAAGCCGGAGAGATCGACGTTGATTTCGCGGGCGCGCAGCGCGTCCTGCGTCAGGTCGAGCGGGAAGCCATAGGTGTCGTAGAGCTTGAAAGCGGTCTCGCCATCCAGCATGTCGCCCTTGGTGAGCGTCGAGGTGGCGTCGGAGAGCAGGTTGAGACCGCGCTCCAGGGTGGTGCGGAAACGGGTTTCCTCGAGCTTCAGCGTCTCGGAAATCAGCGCTTCGGCGCGCTGCAGTTCGGGATAGGCGCGGCCCATCTCGCTGACCAGCGTCGGCAAGAGCTTCCACATCAGCGGCTCCTTGGCGCCGAGCAGCTGCGCATGACGCATGGCGCGGCGCATGATGCGACGCAGCACGTAGCCGCGGCCATCCTTGGCCGGCAGAACGCCGTCGGCGATCAGGAAGGCGGAGGAGCGCAGATGATCGGCGATGACGCGGTGGCTGGCACGCGCCTCACCCTCGGCCTTGACGCCGGTCGCCTCGACGGAGGCGTCGATCAGCGCGCGGAACAGGTCGATATCGTAGTTGTCATGCTTGCCCTGAAGCAGCGCCGCGACGCGCTCGAGGCCCATGCCGGTGTCGATGGACGGGCGCGGCAGGTCGATGCGTTCTTCCTTCGTCACCTGCTCGAACTGCATGAAGACGAGGTTCCAGATCTCGATGAAGCGGTCGCCATCCTCTTCCGGCGAACCGGGCGGGCCGCCCCAGATGTGATCGCCGTGGTCGTAGAAGATTTCCGAGCACGGGCCACAGGGGCCGGTATCGCCCATCGCCCAGAAATTGTCGTTGGTCGGGATGCGGATGATACGGTCGTCGGTCAGGCCGGCGATCTTCTTCCAGAGATCGAAGGCCTGGTCGTCCGTGTGATAGACGGTGACGAGAAGGCGCTTCTTGTCGATGCCGAATTCCTTGGTGATCAGGTTCCAGGCGAGCTCGATGGCGCGCTCCTTGAAGTAGTCGCCGAAGGAGAAGTTGCCGAGCATTTCGAAGAAGGTGTGGTGGCGCGCGGTATAGCCAACATTGTCAAGGTCATTGTGCTTGCCGCCGGCGCGCACGCATTTCTGCGCGGTCACGGCGCGCGAATAAGGACGCTGCTCCAGCCCGGTGAAGACATTCTTGAATTGCACCATGCCGGCATTGGTGAACATCAGCGTCGGGTCGTTGCGCGGCACGAGCGGACTGGACGACACGACCTCGTGGTCATTCTTGCGGAAATAGTCGAGGAAAGTCGACCGGATCTCATTCACGCCGCTCATATCGCGTCCTTCATCTTGCCACTGTCTGCGCCTCAAGCCGGGCGCAGCATCCACCAAATTCAAGTTCAGCAGATGCGAAACCGCCCCGCCGGCCGGAGCGCCCGCCGGAGGCCTGACAAGGCCACCATCCGCCAATTCCGTCGAAACTGCACGCGCCTGCCGCCAATTCCGTCGAAAAGGCCGAAAACGCGGGCGCGCGCGAGAACTGAAGGCTTTTATCGCCCGCCTCATCCCCTGTCCAGACATCAAAAAACCGGCCTTTCGCGAAGAACAGGCCGGTTTCCAAATTTTCATTCCGTCCATGCCGCATTCAAGAAACCGCGGCACGCATTTGCGACAGCCGGGTTAGCCGTCGCGGCGTGATCAGGGCTCGCCGTCGCCGTCGTCGTTCGGGTCAGGTCCGCCATTTTCCAGGAAGCGGTCGGCGATCAGGCCGGCATTCTGGCGCAGCGTCGCTTCGATCTCGCGGGCGACATCCGGGTTGTCGCGCAGGAACGTCTTGGCGTTCTCGCGGCCCTGGCCGAGGCGCTGGCTGTTATAGGAGAACCAGGCGCCCGACTTCTCGACGATGCCGGCCTTGACGCCGAGATCGACGAGTTCGCCCGTCTTGGAGACGCCTTCGCCATACATGATGTCGAATTCGACCTGCTTGAAGGGCGGCGCCATCTTGTTCTTGACGACCTTGACGCGGGTCTGGTTGCCAATGACCTCGTCGCGCTCCTTGACGGCGCCGATGCGGCGAATGTCGAGACGGACGGAAGCGTAGAACTTCAGGGCGTTGCCGCCGGTCGTCACTTCCGGCGAGCCGTAGACGACACCGATCTTCATACGGATCTGGTTGATGAAGATGACCATGGTGTTCGACTTGGAGATCGAGGCGGTCAGCTTGCGCAGCGCCTGGCTCATCAGGCGGGCCTGAAGACCCGGCAGGCTTTCGCCCATCTCGCCTTCGATTTCGGCGCGCGGCGTGAGCGCCGCGACGGAGTCGACGACCAGCACGTCGATGGCGCCGGAGCGCACCAGCGTGTCGGTGATTTCAAGCGCCTGCTCGCCGGTGTCGGGCTGCGAGATCAGCAGGTTTTGAAGGTCCACGCCGAGCTTGCGGGCATAGATCGGGTCGAGTGCGTGTTCGGCGTCGACGAAGGCGCAGATGCCGCCCTTCTTCTGGGCTTCCGCGATGGTCTGCAGGGCCAGCGTCGTCTTGCCGGAACTTTCCGGGCCATAGATTTCGACGATACGCCCCTTGGGCAGGCCGCCGATACCGAGCGCCACGTCGAGGCTGAGAGAGCCCGTCGAAACCGTCTCGACCTCGATGACACTGTCCTTGCCACCGAGCTTCATGATGGAGCCCTTGCCGAACGAGCGCTCGATCTGAGAGAGAGCTGCTTCGAGTGCCTTGCTTTTATCCACTGATTTTTCCTCTACGAGCCGCAAAGTGTTCTGTGCCATTTGGTCCACCTTTAGGTTATTGAAGCAAGACAGGCAACGAAGCCGTCGATGAACGGCATGTACACATTTTGTTCTCTTTTTGCAAGAAACATTCATCCTTTTGAATATTTTTGTGAATCCGAGGCGTGTTCTATTTTCGTTTCAGGTGGATAAAGCCGATGCAGGAACAGGAACAAACCGTTACCCGATGAAGCGCGACCCGCGCGAATCGGCCTGCCGGATGTGAAGGAAGACGATGATCGAGAAAACGATTCTGGTGATGGGCGGCGCCCATGTGGACAGGCGCGGACGCATTGCCGGCGAGACGGCGCCGGGGGCGAGCAACCCCGGCAGCTGGTTCGTGGAAGCGGGCGGCGGCGCGTTCAACGCGGCGCGCAATCTCGCCCGGCTCGGCCACGCCGTGCGGCTGGTCTCGCCGCGCGGCGGCGATGCTGACGGCGATATCGTGGCGGCGGCAGCGCAGGCCGCCGGCGTCGAGGATACGCCCTTCGTCTTCCTCGACCGGGCGACGCCGAGCTATACGGCGATCATCGAGCGGGACGGCAACCTCGTCATCGCACTGGCCGATATGGATCTCTACCGGTTGTTTTCGCCACGCCGGCTGCAACAGCGGGCCATGCGCGAGGCGATGGCTGCCGCGGGACTGATCCTGACGGACGCCAATCTACCCGCCGACACGCTCTCCACGATGTCGCAATCCGCAAAAACAGTGGACGTGCCTCTCGCCGGCATCGCCATTTCCCCGGCCAAGGTCGTGCGGTTTCGCGAAAGCCTCGGTGCCCTCGCCTTCCTTTTCATGAACGAGGCGGAAGCGCGCGCCTTGACGGGAGAAGATGCGGACAACCCGGCCGACTGGCCAAAGATCCTGCGCGCCGCTGGCCTTTCCGCCGGTGTCGTGACCCGTGGCGGGCGTGGCGTCATCGCCTTTGACAAGACATGCGCGGCATCGGTCGTTCCTCCCGAAATCCCCGAACTCGGCGATGTCACGGGAGCGGGCGATTCGCTCGCCTCCGGTTTTCTCAACGCCGTGCTCGGCGGCGCCGGCATCACGGCGGCGCTCCGCCACGGCGTGGCGGCAGCGACCGTTACCGTGCGCTCGCCGCTCGCCGTTGCCGAAGAAATGTCGCAGGCTGCCCTTGCCGCCGCACTTTCGCTTGTGCCGCAGGCGGAAATCCTGTCATGAGACTTTTTTGCCCGGATTTCCTCCCAGGATTTTGTAAGGACATCGCATGACCCGACCCGTTTCCCCCCTTCTGCCGATGCACTATTCGGACGAAGTCGCCGCCGCCAAGGCGCGCGGCGCCCCGATCGTCGCGCTCGAATCGACCATCATCACCCACGGCATGCCCTATCCGGGCAATCTCGACATGGCGCGCAGCGTGGAGCGCATCATTCGTGAGCAGGGCGCCGTGCCGGCGACCATCGCGGTCATCGACGGCGTGCTGCATATCGGTCTCGATGAGGCGCGGCTGGAAGTGCTGGCCCAGACGCAGGGCGCCATGAAGCTGTCGCGCGCCGACCTCGCCTTCGCGATCGCCGAGCGCCGCACCGGCGCCACCACCGTCGCGGCCACGATGATCGGCGCGGCCCGCGCCGGCATCAAGGTCTTTGCGACCGGCGGCATCGGCGGCGTGCACCGCAAGGCCGAGGAGACCTTCGACATCTCCGCCGACCTCGACGAACTCTCGCGCACCGGCGTCATCGTCGTCTGCGCCGGCGCCAAGGCGATCCTCGATATCCCGAAGACGCTGGAAGTGCTGGAAACCCGCGGTGTGCCGGTCGTGACCTATGACAGCCCCGTCTTCCCGGCCTTCTGGTCGCGCGATTCGGGCCTGAAGAGCCCGCTGACGCTGAACAGCCCGGCGGCGATCGCCAACTTCCAGACGGTGCGCGACCAGCTCGGCGTCGATGGCGGCATGCTGATCGCCAATCCCGTGCCGGAAGCCGACGAGATTCCGCGCGAGGAAATGGAAATCTACATTGCTCGTGCCCTCGACAATGCCGAGCGCGACGAAATCGCCGGCAAGTCGGTGACACCCTACCTGCTCGACAATCTCTTCCACCTGACCGATGGCCGGAGCCTGAAGACGAACATCGCGCTCGTCGAAAACAACGCGCGGCTGGCGGCTGAAATCGCCGTGGCGCTGGTGGATTGAAAGGCGAATGGCCGGCTTTAAGCCGGCCATTTTTTTGGATGCGCGCCTTACGCGTCCAGCATTTCCCGTACCGCTTCGGCCAGCTGCTTCAGCGAGAACGGCTTCGGCAGGAAGCCGAACTTGGCATCGGCCGGCAGATTGCGGGCGAAGGCGTCTTCGGCGTAGCCGGAGACGAAGATGAACTTCATATCCGGATAGGTTTTGCGCAGCTCGCGCAGTAGTGACGGGCCATCCATTTCGGGCATGACGACGTCGGAGACGACGATGTCGACGGCGCCGTTCAGCTCTTCCATGATATCCAGCGCCTCGACGCCCGAGCCGGCCTCGTGCACCGTGTAGCCGCGGGTTTCCAGCATGCGCTTGCCGCCGCGGCGCACCGCCTCCTCGTCCTCGACCAAAAGCACGACTGCCGAGCCGCCGGTGAGGTCGCGCGGCTCTTTTTCCGGAGTGGCGACGGCCGCGACTGGCTGCTGCACGCTGGCTTCGCCAGCGACAGCGGCCTCGACCGGCACGACGTCCTCAATGTGGCGTGGCATGAGAATGCGGAAGGTCGTGCCCTTGCCGACTTCCGAATCGAGATAGATGTAACCGCCGGACTGCTTGACGATACCGTAGACCATAGAGAGGCCGAGACCGGTGCCCTTGCCGACTTCCTTCGTCGTGAAGAAGGGCTCGAAGATCTTGTCGATGATCTCGGGCGGGATGCCGGTGCCCTGGTCGGCGACATCGACTTCGACATAATCGCCCGGCGGCAGGTCGCGAAGGTTGCGGTCGGCGGCCTCGTCGGCAGGCAGATTGCGGGTGCGGAAGGTGATCGTGCCACCCTCTGGCATGGCATCGCGCGCATTGACGGCGAGGTTGATCAGTACCTGCTCGAACTGGCCGAGATCGGTCTTCACCGCCCAGAGGTCGCGACCGTATTCGACGTCGATCTTGACGTTGGTGCCCGTCATGCGGTCAACGAGCATGCGCAGGTCACCGATGACATCCGTCATATTCAGGACGGTCGGGCGCATCGTCTGCTTGCGCGAGAAGGCAAGCAGCTGGCGCACCAGCACGGCGGCGCGGTTGGCATTGCGCTTGATCTCCATGAGATCGGCAAAACTCGCATCCGAGGGTCGCGCCGAGAGTAGCAGGTGATCGGAGGAGAGCAGGATCGCCGTCAGCACGTTGTTGAAATCGTGCGCGATGCCGCCGGCCAGCGTGCCGACCGCATTCATCTTCTGCGTCTGCGCCATCTGCGTCTCGAGCGCCTTCTGCTCGGTGATCTCGACGGCATAGACGATGGCGGCTTCTTCGGGCGCCTCGTCGCTCTGGTCGATGACGGCGTTTATGTAGAAGCGGAAATGCCTGGTGTCGTCGGCCGGATGCAGCGAATCGAGCGGCGGGATATCGCCCTGGCGGTCCTTGGCGGCATCCAGCGCCGATTGCAGGCGCAGGCGATCCACATCGTGCACGATGGTTTCGAGCTTGGCCCCCCGGTCGATATCGTCGCGCGAGACGACACTGGAGAACAGCTTCAGGAACGGCGCGTTGGTGCGCAGGATACGGCCGCTGCCATCGACGGAGGCGATCGCCATCGGCGTGTTGTTGAAGAAACGCGTGAAGCGCATGGAGGCGATCGACGCGGACTGGTCGCTCTCGCTGCCCTCCTCGCGCGCCAGAACGATGGTGCGGCTCTCACCGGGCGCACCGTCGCGCATGGAGGAGACCCGGTGCACGATGCACACGGGCAGGCTCTGGCCGTTGGTCTTGCGAAGATCGAGATCCAGCGTCTCCGTCCGCTTGAGGCCGGGTTCGGCCTGCACGGACTGGATGAGCGCAAGCCCCTCGCCCGCCACCACGTCGGCGATCGACAGCGAGCCCGGATGGAATTTTGCCAGATCGATGCCGAGCCATTCGGCAAGCGTCGCATTGAGATAGACGATCTCGCCCTTGCGGCCGGCGGAAAAGAAGCCGGCCGGCGCATGGTCGAGATAATCGATCGCGTTCTGCAGCTCCTTAAAGAAGCGCTCCTGGTCGTCCCGCTCGGAGGTGATGTCGGAAATCTGCCAGATATAGAGCGGCTGTTTCGCCTTGTCGCGGTTCGGCAGAACGCGTGCCTTCAGGCGATACCAATGGGCGCCCGATCCGCTTGTCGACGACGGATTGAGCGCCTTCTGGACCCGGAATTCCTCCGCGCCCTCCTTACCCTCATGCAGGCCGTTGGTCAGGCGATAGACGGCCTCGGTGGCGTCGCGGTTGCGCGACAGCAGGGTTTCGAGCGTCTGCACCTCCGCGGCACCCGAAGCGCCCGTCAGCGCGCCATAGGCGGCATTGGCATAGACGATGCGGCCCTTGCGGTCCGTCACGACGGTGCCGTCGGGATGGGATTCGAGGAAGGCGCGCGCAAGCTCGTCGGAACCCGCAGCCTGCGGCATGATCTCGATGAAGCCGATCAGCGCCGAGACAACGAAGAAAATGCCGGCCATGGCGAGAACGCCGAGCACACCGAGCACGAGTTCGTTGTCGAGCTGGTTCTTGAAGACGATGAAGGCGCCGGCCGAAGCCGCCAGAACGACGGCGAGCACGACGACGCGCAGCGCCACTGCCGGCCGCGTATTGCGGTCCACGATCGGCAGGTTGTCCTCGCCAGGCCGCTTCATCGTCGTCATCATTCCCTCATTCGCAAAGGTCCGGTGTAGCACTTGCCGCCGGATCCGATGCCAGAATCATTTTTATCTGCACGAGGGAAGCGCAAAAAGCCACCAAGGGAAAGCAAGGGCGCGAATTCACAGGGAATATTCCCGGCATAACCATCGCAATTTCGGTACCTCGCGCTATTTTCGCGACAGTGGCGGGGGAAATGGGCGCTGGACAAGCGGCAACAAGCGCTTGTAGGTGCCTGCAAAAAGCCGTCAAATGCAGCCTTCGAGCTGATCGATCCATCTGCCGACAAGGAGTGCGCGCGTCATGTTCCAGGAGATCCTCGCGGAGAACGGCACGAAGTTCGTCATCGCCGCCATCGTGGTGCTGCTCGGCCTGCTCTGCCTCGCGCTCGTTCTGTGGATCATCCGTGGCCGCCCCTCCTCGCCTTTCATCCGCGGCGGACGCAACCGCACGCCGCGCCTGGCCGTGCTGGATGCCGCCGCCATCGACACGCGCCGCCGCCTCGTTTTGGTGCGGCGCGACGACGTGGAACATCTCATCATGATCGGCGGTCCGACCGATATCGTCATCGAGACGCGCATCGGCACGGGCGCACCCTCCGAGCAGCCGGCTGAAAAGCCTGTCCAGAAGATCGAGCGCGCCGAGCCAGTGCCGGTCCTTCAGGAAACGCCTTTACGCACCACCGAGACCGCTACGGTTTCTCGGGCCGCGGCATCGGCCGCGTCAGGAACGACCGAGCGTCGCCCTGCCGCCGTTCCCGAGGGCGTCTCCTCCATGAGCAAGGTGCTTTATGCCGGCGACGACGAGGCCTCCGCCCGCGCGGCGCAGGCCCGCCCGGTCACGCAGCCCGTCACCACCCAGCAGCAAATCCCGGCAACCGCCCAGCAACGCACGCCGGAACGGCGCGCCGAAGACGTGCTGGAGCAAAGCCGCCAGCGTGTCCTGGCGACGCAACCCACGACCGCGCAGACCACGACGACGCAGTCGACGGCCGGCCAGCCCGTGCAGCGGCCGGTGACGACGGCTGCCGTCGCCAAGCCGGTGACCAACGTCACCGACAACGCCGCGCTGGTCAGCGAATTCGAAAAGATCCTCGAAGCCGAAATGGTCGGCAATGCCGCTGCCGCAAGTGCCGCCCGCCCCGTGACGCAAATGCCTGCCACGCAGACCGCCGCCCTCACCACGCAGGCGACACCGACAGGCGGACAAGGTCAGCCCGTCGCCAAGAGCCGCGAGGAAACCGAGGCGGAGATGGCTCGCCTGCTCGGCGAGATCGCGGCAAACCGCAAAAGCTGATTTCACACGTCCGACAGCCTTGCGCCCTCCCGCATCCTTCAAAAGAAAAAGCCGCAGGAAACGAGACGTTTCCAGCGGCTTTTGATTTTGACGGTGCACCACAGTCCGAGAACTGCCGGTACCGGATGCATCCGGTATTCGACCCTTGTGAACGCAGTCCGCGGACCTCCTCAGATCCGCTGATAACGCTTACTCGTCGCGATACACCTTTTCCCGACGCTCATGGCGCTCCTGCGCCTCGATCGACAGCGTTGCGATCGGGCGGGCGTCGAGACGCTTGAGACCGATCGGTTCGCCGGTTTCCTCGCAATAGCCGTAGGTGCCTTCGTCGAGACGCTGGAGCGCGGCATCGATCTTGGAGATCAGTTTGCGCTGGCGGTCGCGAGCCCGAAGCTCGATGGCACGGTCGGTTTCCGAGGATGCCCGGTCCGCGAGGTCCGGGTGGTTGGCGCTTTCCTCCGCCAGATGATCGAGGGTTTCGCGCGCTTCGCGCAGGATGTCGTTTTTCCAGGCGTTCAGCTTCGCACGGAAGTAAGCGCGCTGGCGTGCATTCATGAATTCTTCGCCCTCATCGAGGACGAAACTGCTAAGATCGATCTTCTCACTCAACGCGATTCTCCTGAAGAACATCTCAAGGCGCGCTGTATATCCCCACGGGTAACGCGATTCAAGCCTGTCGGGACTTACCCACGGTTTTCGCGCATGCCTTAATTTTAAACCTTGCCAGACTAATATTTCATCAAGATTACAACGGGATGGCAAAACCGCCCCGGAGAAGTGCCAAAATTGGCCGCCCCCCCTCGGGAACCTTGCCTTCGCGATGGGCTTCACATTACCCTGCCCTCAATTCAGGCACAGGGTCTTTGTTCCTAAACGGATGATGCGCCCGTTTTCTTTCCTGAACCTGTCGGAAAGGCCGGATTCAGATTTATTTTAGTAAGTCATGCTTCTCTTCAGCGTGGGGTAGGAGCGTGTTTTTGATGTTTCGCAATTTGAGGGCACTTCTGACAATCGAGGCTGGCGATCCCGATCTGGTTCAGGCACAGCTGGCCGCCTTCACCAAGCAGGTGCCGCTGCTTTATTTCATGCTGGTGACGAACACGGTCGCGCTGACGGTGACCCATTTCGGGGCCGCGCCTGCCCTCCTGACGCTCTATATCCCTTCCATGCTCTATGCCGTCAGCCTGTTCCGGCTGGTGCACTGGTGGTTCAGCCGCCACAAGCGCTATACGCATGAAGAGGCGACCGGCCGCCTGCGCTCGACCTACCGTCTCACCACCCTGCTCGGCGCCGGTTTCTGCGCCTGGTCGCTCAGCCTCTATCCCTATGGCGATGCCTACCAGCAATCCCATGTCGCCTTCTACATCGCCAACACGGTGATCGGCTGCATCTTCTGCCTGATGCATCTGCGGGCGGCGGCACTGGCCCTGACGGCTATCGTGCTCGGCCCCTTCACCATCTTCTTCGGCACGTCGGGCAATCCGGTCTTCACGGCGCTGGCGCTCAACGTCGCGCTCGTCACGGTCGCCATGGTGTTCATCCTTCTGACCTACTACCGGGATTTCCGCGCGCTCATCCAGTCGCAGAAGGAACTCACCGCCCGTCAGGCGGAAACCCAGCGTCTCAGCGACGAGAACCATCGGCTGGCAATCTCGACAGTCTGACGAACCTGCCGAACCGCCGCCAGTTCCGCGCTGAACTTGAAAAACGTCTTGCGCGCGCGGAAAAGAACGGCACGGGCCTAGGGCTCGGCCTCATTGATCTCGACGGCTTCAAGCCGGTCAACGATACGTTCGGCCACAGCATCGGCGACAGGCTTCTGATTGAGGTCGGCGAGCGGCTCACCGCCTTCGCGGACCGCAACATCTTCCCCGCCCGCCTCGGCGGCGACGAATTCGGCCTCATCTTCGAGGGCACCCTGGATCCGGATCAACTGGATGCGCTTGGCGAGGAAATCTGTACGGCCTTGCAGGAGCCCTATGTCTTCAGCGGCCAAGCGGCCCGTGTTTCCGGCTCGCTCGGCATTTCCATCCTCGGCGAGGCCGGCACCACCGCCGACCGATTGTTCGACCGGGCAGATTTTGCCCTCTATCTCGCCAAGCAGAATTTTCGTGGAACGACCGTCGTCTTCTCCGCCGAGCACGAGGCGGAGATCAGCGAGCAGGGCCGCATCCAGCAGGCGCTGCGCGCTGCGGATTTCGATAAGGAAATGTATCTTGCCTTCCAGCCCATGGTAGACGCCGATACCAACGGCATCTCCGCCTATGAGGCGCTGGCCCGCTGGAAGAGCCCGACCATCGGCACCGTTGCCCCCGGCGTCTTCATCCGGGCCGCAGAACGGGCCGGCATCATCGGCAAGCTCACCGAGGTGCTGATGCGCAAGGCGCTGGAGGCGGTGCAGACCTGGCCGGAGCATATCCGCCTCTCCGTCAACCTCTCCACGCGCGACGTCGTCTCCAACAAGACCGTCGACGCGCTGCTCGACATCATCGCCGAAAGCGGCATCGATCCGGCCCGCCTCGATATCGAGGTGACGGAAACCGCCGTCATGCGCAATTTCACGCTCGCCGCCGAAAATATCCGCCGCTTTGCAGAGCGCGGCATCGGCGTAGCACTCGATGATTTCGGCACGGGTCATTCCAGCCTCAGCTATGTGCACAAGCTGCCGCTCACCAAGATCAAGATCGACCGCAGCTTCATCGTCGATATCGCGACGAACGAACTCAGCCGCAGCATCGTCAAGACCATCGTCGATCTCTCGCGCAATGTCGGCTGTGTCTGCGTCGTGGAGGGCATGGAGACGGCCGAGCAGGTGGCGGCGCTGCGCGCGCTCGGTTGCCGCATGATGCAGGGCTACTATTTCGCCCGGCCGCAGAAGCTGGAGGACACGCTCGCCTATCGGGCAACGTCGGAGACGATCCTCAATCCGGTCCTGCGCAAAACCGGTTGATCTTTACCGCGAGGAAAGACATGAAAGTCTGGACGCGGCACGGATGTCCGGCCGCTGGCGATGGAGGACAGACTTGGCATCTTTCGGCGCACCGGCCTTCCGGCTCTATCTCCTTCGCCATGCCCGCGCAGCCTGGGCCGACCCCGGCAAGACGGATTTCGACCGCACGCTCGATGATGACGGTTTTGCCGAGGCCGAGGTGATCGCCGAAGAGGCGGCCGACCAGGGCTACAAACCCGATCTCATCCTATCCTCCACCGCCGTGCGCTGCCGCCAGACGTCCGAGCCGTTCCAGCGGACGGTCAGCGAGGAGCTGTCCATCGACTATGTCGATTCGCTCTATTCCGGCACGGTGGATACCTATGCCGAGCTCGCCTTCGCCGAGCGACAGGAGACCTCCATCATGATCGTCGGCCACAATCCGATGATCGAGGAGTTCTTTCACCGCCTCGTCGGCAAGGAAATCGCGGAAACCGCGGCCCCCTTCGGCTATCCGACGGCTGGCCTCGCGATCCTCGATTTCGACAAGCGGCCGACGGAAGAGGACTATGCCGGCGCCTGCCTTGCAGGCTTCATGACGCCGCGCCCCGCGCGCTGAGAACACGGCGGCCTCTTTTTTCGCCGGATTTCGGTTCCTATATCGCGATCGATGCTGGAAAGAGACCTTGCCCCCTAGCCTGACCAATCTCACCGATGAAGCCCTGCTCGCGCTCGACGCGCTGACCGGCCGCGCCGCCAATCTCGTCCATCCGACGATCCGGCTTGGCGTGACCGGCCTGTCGCGCGCAGGCAAGACGGTGTTCATCTCCTCGCTGGTGCACAACCTGCTGAACGGCGGCCGCCTGCCGCTGTTCGAGGCCGGCCGCTCCGGCCGCGTCTCGAAAATCCGGCTGGAGCCGCAGCCCGACGACGCCGTCCCACGCTTCCAGTACGAGGATCATATCCGCGCACTCGTCGCCGATCGCCTCTGGCCCGACTCGACGCGCGCCATCTCGCAGCTGCGCATCACGCTCGATTATGAAAGCGCCTCCGGCTGGGGCCGGCTGTTTTCGCCTGGAAAGCTCTCCATCGACATCGTCGACTATCCCGGCGAATGGCTGCTCGACCTGCCACTGCTCGCACAGGATTTCCGTACCTTCAGTGAAAACACCGTGGCATTGGCAGGGTCCGGCATCCGCGCCGAACTTGCCCACGACTGGTTGGCCCTGTCCGGCACGGTCGATCCCACCGCCGCGGCGTCCGAAGCGACCGCAAGGGCACTGGCGGAAAGTTTTACCGCCTATCTGAAGGCCTGCAAATCCGACGAGCGCTCGCTCTCCACGTTGCCGCCCGGCCGCTTCCTGATGCCGGGTGATCTCGAGGGGTCGCCGGCGCTGACGTTTGCACCCTTGCCGAACCTGACCAAGGAGAACCCCGCCAAGGGCTCGCTCCAGGCGATGATGGAGCGGCGCTACGAGGCCTACAAGACCCATGTGGTGCGGCCGTTCTTCCGCGAGCACTTCGCCCGCCTCGACCGGCAGATCGTGCTGATCGACGCGCTTCAGGCGATCAACCGCGGCGCGGAGGCGGTGCACGATCTGGAGCGGGCGCTGGGCGACGTGCTCGATTGCTTCCGCTCCGGCACCAACAGCTTCCTGTCCTCCTTCGTCACCCGCCGCATCGACCGCATCGTGATCGCCGCGACCAAGGCGGACCACCTTCACCATGAAAGCCACGCGCGGCTCGAAGCCGTCACGCGGCGGCTGGTCGAGCGCGCCATCGAGCGCATCGGCATGAGCGGCGCCGGCATCGAGGTCATGGCGCTCGCCTCCGTGCGCGCCACCCGCGAGGCGACCGTCAAGCACAATGGAGAAGAGCTGCCCGTCATCGTCGGCGTGCCGATGGCGGGCGAGAAGATCAACGGTGAGATCTTCGACGGCGAAAGGAAAACCGCCATATTTCCCGGTGACTTGCCGGAGAATCCGGATTCACTTTTCGAAGCGCTTGAGAAGCATTCTGAAGGCCTGCTCAACTTCGTGCGCTTCCGCCCGCCGCATATCGAAGAGACCGGCGGCGGCCTGAAACTGTCGGTGCCGCACATAAGGCTCGACCGCGCGCTGCAATATCTCATCGGAGACCGGCTGGCATGAACGACCGTCCGCGCAAGCCCGCAGCCTTCTCGCTGCCGTCGGATAGCACGGTGCCGCCGGTACGCAGCGAGCCGCGCAAACCGGCCGCCTTCGACAATGCCGTGACGCTCACGCCGGATGCCGACGATCCCTTCATCGCGACGACGACGGACCTGCCGGATCTCGCTCCGCCGGTCGCCACACCCCGCCCGCGCCGCCTCACCTTCGGCCGCATCGCCATGGGCGCGCTCGGTCTGCTGCTCTCGCTCGCCGTCGGCCTCTGGGTCGATGCGCTGATCCGCGACCTCTTTAGCCGCAACGACTGGCTGGGTTATCTGGCGATCGGCGCGACCGTTATTGCGGTGCTCGCCCTTCTCGGCGTCGTGCTGCGCGAGGCCTGGGGCCTGCGCCGCCTCGCCGCCGTGCAGGACCTGAAGCGCGACGTGACGGAGGCCATCGCCTCGCCGAAGCCGGCTGTGGGCCGCGCCATCGTCGCCCGCCTCGTCACACTCCTCTCCGCCCGCCCGCAGACCGCGCGCGGCCGCAGACGGCTTGCCGAGACGGAGGGCGAGATCATCGATTCGGCGCATCTGGTCGATCTTGCCGAACGCGAACTGATGGGCCCGCTCGACCGCGAGGCGCGCGCACTCATCCTCGGCGCAGCGAAACGCGTCTCGATCGTAACCGCCGTCAGTCCACGCGCGCTGGTCGATCTCGGCTATGTCATCTATGAAAGCAGCCGGCTGGTGCGGCGCATGGCGGAACTCTACGGCGGCCGGCCGGGCAAGCTTGGCATGCTCAGGCTGATGCGCGACGTCATCGCCCATCTCGCTGTCACCGGCTCGATCGCCATGGGCGACAGCGTCGTGCAGCAGGTACTCGGCCATGGGCTCGCCTCGAAACTCTCCGCCCGCCTCGGCGAAGGCGTCATCAACGGCCTGATGACGGCCCGGATCGGCATCGCCGCCATGGACCTCTGCCGCCCCATGCCGTTTCGCGCGCTGAAGCGCCCAGGCATCGGCGATTTCATCGGCGACCTGACGCCGGGCGCCGGAAACGGCCGGCGCGACGAGACGTGACCGTCTTGCAACACCCCGGTTTTGCGGGTGCACAATCCTAGCAAATGATGAACGACAAGGGCGCCGGAAACCGTCCATTAACCATTTTCGCGCAAATCTCGTCGCACCAAAGCAGGCCGAATGGCCGTCGCCCATCAAGGATCGTTCATGTACCCGCGCACCTCTTTGATCGCCCGCGCTTCCGTAGCGGCCTTCGTTGCAGCCTCCACCTTCGTCATTCCGGCATCGGCCGGCACGCGTGACAAGGCCTTCTTCGAGCAGGTCACCGGCAACTGGTCCGGCAAGGGCGAAATCGTCGCCGGCAAGTACAAGGGCACCAAATTCGCCTGCGACCTGACGGGCGACACCGCACCCGCCAAGGGCTCCGGCATCCAGCTCGACGGCTTCTGCCGCGTCGGCGTCTTCAAGCAGCCGATGTCGGCGCTGATCACCAAGGCCGGCGGCACCTACAAGGGCAAGTTCCTCGACGGCGCAGCCGGCAAGGGCCTCGACATCACCTCCGGCCAGGTCGCCGGCAATAAGGTCGTCGTCGGCATCAACCGCCAGAAGCTGAACGGCGCCATGATCGCCCGGCTCGAAAGCGACAACAAGCTCGCCATCACCATCTCGGTGAAGGTCGGCGAGAAGATGGTTCCGGTCATCGGCGTCGCGCTCGACCGCAATCTCGACGACATCGCCGTCGGCTCGATCAAGTAAGCTCCATCAAGTAAGCGGGCACCATTCGGAGCCGGCGCTCGCCGGCTCGATGCCCGCGACATCCGCGTCCTGAAGCCAGTCGCCGATCGTGCGTCCCGCGACGATCAGATCGCGCGCGATATCCGAAAGCGGCATCAGCACGAAGCCGCGAGCCGTCATGCGCGGATGCGGCAATTCCAGTCGCCCGCCGGACTGCTCCACACCCTCATAGGTCAGAACATCGATATCGATGGTGCGCGGTCCCCAGCGCTCCTTGCGCTCGCGCTTCATGTCGCGCTCGATGCCGAGGCAGGTGTCGAGCAGCGCCTCGGGCGAAAGCCTCGTCTCCACCAGCGCGCAGGCGTTGAAGAACCAGTCCTGATCGGTCTTGCCCCAGGGCGGCGTGCGATAGAGCCGCGAAACGGCCGTGACGCGGCAATCCGGCCGCGCATCGAGCGCACGCAGCGCCTCGGCCATGGATTGCACGGGATCACCGATATTGCCGCCGAGGCCGAGCGAGGCCCGGTGGAAGATTTCAGACGACATGATCGACGGTCACCTGAACGTAATCCAGCACGCCAGGCACCGGCGCATTCGGCTTGCGCACCGTGATGCGCGCGCGGAAAATCTGCGGGAAGCGGGCGCAGAGCACGGTGGCGATCTCCTGCGCCAGCGCTTCGATGAGGTAGCGGCGCTGGCCGGTGACGATCTTCTCGATTTCCTGGAAGGCAACGCCATAGTCGACGGTCGATTCGATGGCATCGTCGGAGAGCGGCTGCGAGGGACGGACCTCGAGCTCCGCATCGACGAAGAAGCGCTGGCCCAGAAACTCTTCCGCATCATGCAGGCCATGGCGGGCGAAGAAGGCGCAGTTCTTGAGCGTGATCGTGTAGGTGGTGGTCATGGTTTTTCCTGTCTGGCTGTGGTCAGGCGCGTTCTTCGCGGGCCTTCACCGTGCGCTTTGCGTCCAGCATAGCATCCGCCATGGCAAGCGCATCCCTGTTGATTGCGACATCGTGCACCCGAAACACTGCCGCACCTGCGACACGCAGCAGCGCCGTCGTCGCGGCCGTGCCGGCATCGCGCTCCGCCGCCTCGCGGCCCGTCACCGCGCCGACGAAGCGTTTGCGCGACGTGCCGGCGAGGATGGGCAGGCCGAAGCCGAAAAGTTCGCCGAAGCGGGCCATCAGTTCGAGATTCTCCTCCGTATCCTTGGCAAAGCCGAAACCGGGATCGAGCACCATCGCATCGCGGGAAATGCCGGCCTCGCGGGCGATCTCCAGCGAGCGGCCGAGGAAGAGATACTGGTCCTCCACCACATCGGGCCTTTTTTCACGGTCGCGGCCGGTATGCATGATGCACAGCCCCGCCCCCGTTTCGGCCGCGACACGGGCGATATCCGGCTCGCGCTGCAGGCCGTGCACGTCATTGACGATATGGGCGCCAGCGGCCACGGCAAGACGCGCGGTCTCGGTGCGGTGGGTATCGACGGAGATGATGGCATCCGTCGTGCCGGCGAGCGCCTCGATGACGGGCAGGATACGCTCCTGCTCCTCGGCCGCCGAGACGCTGGCCGCGCCCGGCCGGGTCGATTCGCCGCCGATATCGATGATCCCGGCCCCCTGTTCCAGACAGAGGATCGCCTGCGCGACCGCCGCATCGGCGCTGTCGAACTGCCCGCCGTCCGAAAAGGAATCGGGCGTGACATTGACGATCGCCATCAGGATACCGCGCGGGCCGAGCTCCAGATGCCGGCCATGGGCGAGCGCCCAGCGAAAGGGATCGAACGGCGAGACCATGGCGGTTTCCTTCGCGATTAACCAGCGTTCCCGAAAGGGTGTTGCGCTCGCCGAGCCTATGCCCCAAGCTTACGGGAAGTTCAACCGGCCTCTGGCCGGCACTGCGTCGGGCTTCGTCGATTGCAAAAGCCCGATGGCGAAAGGAATGCTGATCAGAATGAAGACCATCGCTCGCCTGATGGCCGTTGCCGCCCTCGCCTCCGCCGCTCTTCAGCCCGCAGCCGCCGAGACGATCACCTCGAAATCCTTCGCCTATTTCTCCATCGGCGGGCGCACGGCGGCCGAACTGGACGAAGAACTATCGAAGCGCGGTCCTGTCATGAAGCACTCCGGCTCCCGCCATCCCGGCGCCACGCGCATCAAATGGGGCGGCTCGGTCACCTATGTGCGCCGCGGCGGCAAATGCGCGGTCGGCGATGCCAAGGTGACGCTCTCCACCCAGATCATCCTGCCCAAATGGAAGAACCGCAGGCGCGCCACCGCCTCGCTCGCCCTCATTTGGGATACGCTCTCGGCCGACATCAAGCGCCATGAGGAGCGTCACGCGGAAATCGCCCGCACCCATGCCCGCGCCCTGGAGAAGACGCTGAAGACGCTGCGGCCGGAAAGCGACTGCGAACGCATGCAGGCCCGTGTCGACCGGGCAACGGCGGATGCCGTTTCGAAGCACGATGCCGACCAAGCCCGCTTCGACAATGTCGAATCGAAAAGCTTCAACGACCGCATGATGCGGCTCCTCACGCACCGGCTGAAGAGCCAAGCCGAATAAGCGTACGTGGCCGCACAGGTATTTCTTGAGAAAGCTTTAATGCAACGGGATCGGCGCAAGGCCCCGTATGCTTTCTATCCATGAAATGACTGGTTAGTTTTAGCGATAGCGCAATTCCGCAAATCACCGTACTTTCCTATCAACAGTGAACGGGAAGAGGCAGTTTCCTTCCCGGAGTTGCATGAAACGGTTTGTAACAGGTTCTCCTGGCGCGTCCTTATCTCAGCAGCAGGTGTCTCCTCCCTCTCCTCGCTGCGATGCGCCCTACTGGCCTCGCTCGTCTTGATCGACCAGCGAGGCTCTTTTTTTGTCTTCTATACTTCAAGAAAACACAGACGAACGATTCTCTTCTTTGCGAGAGAAAATGTAACGCCGCGTCTTCCTCTCTTCCGACACGGAAAAGCAAAATGCGCATGCCAAAAAGGCGACACCGGAACGGTGCCGCCGCTAAACTTCGGCATGGGTGGATGATGTCAGGCCTGGCGTTCCGGCACGTGAACCACGAGCCCGTCGAGCGCATCCGACATCTTGATCTGACAGGAGAGCCGCGAGGTGGGGCGCACCTCGTAGGCGAAGTCCAGCATGTCCTCTTCCATCGCTTCCGGTGGGCCGACGGTGGCGCTCCAGGCGTCGTCGACATAGACATGACAGGTGGCGCAGGCGCAGGCGCCGCCGCATTCCGCCTCGATGCCAGGCACGGAGTTGCGCACGGCATTTTCCATGACTGTGGAGCCGTTGGCGACATCCAGTTCGTGGCGCGTGCCGTCGAAGGCGACGATGGTGAGTTTGCTCATGATGGCTTCCGGATTCTCAAGAACTGCCCGAAGCGGGCGAAGGGACGACCGGCGAAGGTGTTTTCCGAAACGCCGGTTTTCCGCCGGACGTTTCCAACAAAACCCCTCTCCAGTCAACATCGCGCGCCGGGCGAGGCCGCGCCAGTCCCGCCGCGCCATGGAATTTTCCCGCTGCGCCGGGGCAGCGGCGATCAGCGGCAGAGCTTGAGGATGAAGTTTTCCGCCTCGACGACGGCGGCGGTGACGCCGGCAAGCGCAATCGCATCGGCCGGGTTGTCCTCCAGCGCGGCGGCAGCCTTGGCAACGGCATCCGCGCCGACGGACTGGGCAGAGCCCTTGAGGCGGTGTGCCACGGCGGCACGCACAGCGCCTTCGCTCGTTGCCAGTTCCTTCATGCTTTCGCGCGCCTGGCGCGCAAACATCTGCAACACTTCCAGTTCGAGGGCCTTGTCGCCCATCGTCTGGCGCGCCAGGTGTACCAGATCGATCGGACGTCCGTTCGAAGGTCCCATGCCGCCGGTATTGTCGGGGGCCTCGAAGGCGATGTTGAGCGCTGCCATTTGCCAATTTCCTTTATACGCGACGCACGCTTGTTTCGTTGTGATGCACGCAGGAGCCGGATGCGGCCACGAACCTGTGCCGGGATCAGGTGGAAGTCATGGGACACCATTCTGCGGGACCGGCGCGCCTATCCGATTAAAAGAGGGCGCAATCTGGGCATGAATCGCAAACTATGGTTAACGGCTGAAAAATCGCCATTTTTCCTATTATTCCATCGCGATACAAAAAGCCCTCGCATTAACTTCCTGTTAAGTTTCAAGCGAAGGGAGATGGCAATCAATTGTGTGATACAGGCTAATGTGTCACTACGATACGACCGGGATAGTCCCGGTGGATAAGCCGTGCGCGGAGATACTTTACGCCACGATTTCGGTTTATCGAGCGAATTTGGAATGAACGGCGGCCTGGACGCTGCTTGCCATGAGGGTAAGCAGCAAGACCGGCCACCCACCGGACGGTTCGAAGACGCCTGAGCAGCGGCAGCGCGTATGAGGCCCGTCCCGGAGAATGGTAACGAGGCGTAACCGCATGGCGACGAACAAGTCCAACGAAACGATCGACGAAAAGGCTTTCCAGGCATTGGAAGAGGCGTTGAAGATCGATTTCGACGATCTGACGCCGGAGACGCCCGCGACGAAGGACACTTCCGAGGCGCGCGTGTCTGAACCAGCAAGCCGTGTTTCGACCAAGACCCAGGAGAAGCCGGCAAGCCGCCCGGCAGCGGGCGAAACGCCCCGCAACCTGGCGCCCGAGCCCGCACCCAAGACCCCCGCCTTCACGCCCGCCAATGACGGTTCGCGCAAATCGCCGGCTGCGATCCTGAAATCGCTGGACGTGCGCTCCAGCCGCTCATCGATCCGCACCGCCGTGCTCGCCTCGATCCTCTGGGTTGTCGGCGGCCTCGGCGTTGCCAACCTGCTTTATGCGCCGAAGATTTGGGAGATCCGCTCGGTAGCCGATCTCGTCGCCCTTCCCGGCGCCATCGGCATGGTCGTCGCCATCGTCATGCCGATCATGCTGTTCTTCGCCTTCGCGATCATGATCTCGCGCGCTCATGAGCTGCGCAGCGCTGCCCGCTCGATGGCCGAAGTCGCTCTGCGTCTTTCCGAGCCGGAAACCGTCGCCACCGACCGCATCATGACCGTCGGCCAGGCGGTTCGTCGCGAAGTGTCGGCGATGAACGAAGGCATCGAGCGCACCATCGCGCGCGCCACCGAACTTGAAACCCTCGTGCATTCGGAAGTGAATGCACTGGAGCGCAGCTACACCGATAATGAAATGCGCGTGCGCACGCTCGTGCAGGAACTTGGCTCCGAGCGCGAAGCCATCGTCAGTCATGCCGAGCGCATCCGCTCCTCGATTTCGGGTGCGCATGAGCAGCTGAAGGACGAGCTCGCCAGCGCCGGCGACAACATTACCCATCGGCTTGCGACCTCGGGCGAAGCCTTCGCTTCCATGCTCGACACCCGCGCCGCAATGCTGATGGAAAAGTCCGACAGCGCGACGCAGACGATCGGCGCCATGCTTTCGGCCCGCACCGACAGCCTGCTCTCCACCCTCTCCTCTTCGGGCCTGGCACTCGCCAACGAGTTCGACACCCGCCTCGATCATCTGACCAAGAGCCTCGATTCCCGCGGCCGCGATCTGCTCCAGCAGTTCGAGACGCGCGCCTCCTCGCTCGACACCAATACCGAAAAGCTGAACGCCGCCCTCAACGAGCGCGCCAAGCAGCTCAACGAGACGCTGATCGCCCGCACCCGCGAGATCAGCGAAAGCCTGTCCGTCGGCCAGCATGCCGTCACAAACGGCCTCGACCAGGTTCTCCAGTCGATGAATGCCGCGCTCGACGAAAAGGGCGCGCAGTTCCGCCAGAGCCTCAAGAACGCCGCCGACGATACGGTCATGGACCTCGACCTGCGCTCGGGCTTCTTCGACGAGCGCATGCAGGCGACCGTCGGCCAGATCGCCGGTGCTTTCGACAATCGCGTCGAGGAATTCGCCCAGGCCTTCGATCAGCGCGCCGGTTCGCTCGACTCGAAGCTGATGGAAAGTCTCGGCCGCATCAACGAGACGGTTGCGAGCGGCCGCGATGCCATCGACGGCCTGCTGACCTCCGGCATCGACCGCCTCGGCAACACGCTGACCGACCAGTCCTTCGCTCTCGCGACGACGCTCGCCACCAGCCAGGAAGTGCTCGAAAGCGCCGTTTCCGGCCATGCGGATGCCATCAACAGCGCCGTCACCGGTGCGCATGAGCGCGTCGGCGCGGTGCTCTCCGAAAAGTCGGCGGCCCTGCTCGGCGGCCTTTCCGATGTCCAGAATCGCATCGAAAGCGGTTTTGGTGCCCGCGCGGATGCGCTGGCGGAAAGCATTTCGGGCAGCGAACGCCGCCTTACGGAAGCGCTCGACAACCGCGGCACGGCAATTGCCACCGACATCCAGGCCGCCCAGGCGCGTATGGAAGAAGCGCTGGGCGCCCGCGCCGACGAGATCACTTCGACGATCGCCGCCAGCCACAACCGTCTGGACAGCGCGCTCACCGAACGCACGGCCGCCCTCTCGGCCATGCTGAACGAAACCGGAAGCCAGCTCGAGCAGTCGGTCGGCTCCGCCGCCGGCCGCGTCGAAAACGCGCTGACGGGTGCTGCCCGCCAGATCGATGAAGTCATCACCGGCCGCACGGCCAACCTCGCCTCGGTTCTGTCCAACAGCGCCGGCGCCATGCAGTCGTCGATCGATGCCGCCGCAAACCGCGTCGAGACCGTCCTCACGGAAGGCAGCCGCGAGCTTGGCGGCGTCCTGCATGGTCAGGCCGCGGAATTCGCCGATGCGTTCTCCGGCCGCGCCGCCGAGATCGCCGAAGCCCTTTCCGGCCGCGCCTCACAGCTCGCCGGCTCGCTCGTCAACACCCACGAGCAGATCCGCGCCACGCTCGACGACCGCATCAACGCGATCAATGTCGCCATCACCGACGGCAAGAACCAGCTCACCGAAACGTTGAACGAGCAGGCCACCAATATCGGCACCTCGATCGCCACCTCGGCCGGCATGCTGGAAATGTCGCTGGAGCAGCATGAAGAAACGCTGCGCCGCACCATCGACGGCAGCGCCGCCCTGCTCGACCACCGCGTACGCGAAAGCGCCGGTGCGGTCGCCGAACGCCTCAGCGAAACCACGGCGAAGATCGCCGAGGCCGCCGATGCCTTTGGCGCCCGTATGGAAACGACGGTCGATGGCGTCGCAAACCGTTTCGACGCCACTGGCAGCCGTCTGGAGGAAAACCTCGGCAAGCTGGAAGCGCGCATTGAACAGAGTGTCGATCATGTCTCGGGCACGGTCGATACCGCCGCCGCCCGTATCTCCGACACGCTGTCCGAGCGTCTGGTCGATCTCGACCGCGTGGGCAGCGACGTGTCGCTGCGCGTCTCCGACGCACTCTCCCGCCCGATCGCCGAAGTCGATCGCATCGGCGACGAGACGACGGCCCGCATCGCGGCGGCCCTTGCCGGCCGCGTCGGCGATATCGAGCGCGTCAGCGCGGATGCCGCCAACCGCATCGAAGGCGCCCTTTCCGGCCGCCTCAGCGATATCGAACGCGTAACGACCGAAGCCGCCGAGCGCATCGATAACACGCTGACCGGCCGCGCACTCGAAATCGACCTGATCGCCGAAAATGCCGCCCAGCGTATTGACGCGTCTCTCTCCGGCCGCGCCTCAGAAATCGAGCGCATTGCCGGTGATGCCGCCCAGCGCATCGACCTTACGCTGTCGAGCCGGACCTCCGAGCTGGAACGTGTTGCAAGCGACACCGCTGAGCGTATCGAGAATGTGCTCTCCGGCCGCGCGTCCGAGATCGAACGCATTGCCGGTGCCGCCGCGACGCGCCTCGAAGGTGCGCTTGCCGAACGCGCGAGCGAAATCGCCCGCGTGACCGGCGAAGCCACCGACAAGATCGACAGTACGCTCACACAGCGCACCAACGATATCGAGCGGGTCTCGACCGAAGCCTCCGAACGTATCGCTGCGACCATCGACGAGAAGACCGGCCGTATCGAGGAACGTCTCGGCACGATGGACCGGGCCCTCACCATCGGTCTTGATGGCGTCAACCGCACGATCGACGGCAAGGCCGCCGGCCTTGCCCAGACACTGCGCGAAGCCGTCTCCCAAGCTGCCCAGGATATGGATGCCGAAGCCATCCGTTCGGCCCAGTCGCTTGCCAAGACCGGCGAGGAATTCGCCCATCTGTCGAGTTCGCTGCGCGGCGCGGTTTCGCGTGCAGCCCAGGAAATGGGCGTCGAAGCTCAGCGTGTTGCGGAAAACATCGCCAAGACCGGCGATGAATTCGCCGAAAACCTTTCCGCCCGCAACGAAGCCTTCACGCGCGCGGTCGATGAGACCACGACGGCGGCCGCTGCCCGCTTCGCCGAAACGGAAAACCGTCTCGCAAGCCAGGCGCAGTCGCTGCGCACCGGTCTTGGTGATGTCGAGAAGGCGCTGGAAGCGCGCGGCGCCTCCATCCGCTCGACGCTCGACGACCGCACGCGTGAACTCAACTCCATGCTGGCAAGCCGCACGGAAGAACTGTCGCGCCTCATCAACGAGGAAGCCCGTCCCGTTATCGACGACTATGCTGCCGTCGGCCGCGAGGCCGTCGAACGGATGGCCGGTGTCGGCCGCGAGACCGCGGAAAGCATCAGCAGCGTCGCCCGTGACAGCGCCGACCGTCTGCGCAACGAGAATGCCGCGTTGATCAACGCCATCTCCGCCCGCACGGCCGATACGCTTGCCGCGATCTCAAGCCGCACCGAAGAAGCGGCCGGCGCGATGCGCGATATCGAAAACGGCCTTGCCGCCAATGTCGACAGCCTGATCGCCCGCCTCTCCGAGAGCAATGGCGCGATTGCCGGGCTCGTCGATTCGGCAAGCCAGACGCTCGGTGCCATCGACGGCCGTCTCACCAGCACATCGGAGCGCTTCACCACCTCGGCCGAACGCGCCGCCGACATGGTCGCGACCACGTCGCGCCTGCTCGAAGGCAAGGTCGATCGCCTGTCCGACATTTCGGCCGGCACGCTGTCGCAGATCGGCGGCATCGTCGGCCGCTTCGAGGATCACTCCAAGATCCTGTCGCAGGCATCCGACCTGCTCGCCGCCGCCCAATCGAACCTCGTCTCGACGCTGGAAGAGCGCCAGGACGCATTGCGCTCGCTCTCCATCGGCCTCGTCCAGCGCTCGGAAGAGATCGAGAAGACCATGCAGTCGCTCGAAGGCATGGTCGAGGGCGTCTTCAGCCGCGCCGAGGAACGCTCCAGCCTGATCGCCGGCAACCTGCGAGGCGGCATCCAGAGCTCGTTTGCTGAAGTCGGCCGCATTCTCGGCGAGACCGAAAAGCGCGCCGAAGCCGCGGCCAGCACCCTGCGTGATTCGCTGGTCAAGGCCGGTGAAGAGGCAGGCCAGTCCGTCGAAGGCGCCTTCGTGCGCGCCGAGGAACGGACCAAGGAGGTCGCGAACCGTCTGCGCGGCAGCGTCGGCGCCTCGCTCTCCGATGTCGATCGCCTTCTTACCGAATCCGGCAAGAAGTCCGAGGCCGCCACGACCGTCATGCGGGAATCCATGCGCGAGGCCGTCGAGGAAGCCATCGGCAAGTTCTCCGGTGCGACCGAAGAAATCCGCCGTGCGGCCTCCGAAATTCGCAAGGAACTCGACCAGACTCGTGGCGAACTGAAGCGCGGTGCCTTCGACCTTCCGGAGGAAGCCAAGGAAAACGCCGCCCAGATGCGCCGCGCCGTCAGCGAGCAGATCAAGGCGCTGCAGGATCTGTCCGATATCATCGGCAAGTCCTCCTCTGCGCTCGAAGTCTCCCGCCCGGCCGTTCAGCAGCCCGTGGTACAGCAGCAGCCGGTGCAGGAAACCCGCGCCGTCGAGCCCCGCCGCGAAGAGCCGGCCCAGCTGCGCGGTAGCCTCGGCCTCGAGCGTGCGGCCAGCGCCACCTTGCCGCAGCGTGCGCAGCCCCTGCCCGCCGAAGCCGATGCCAAGACGGCTGGCGAAGGCGGCTGGATGCGCGACCTGCTGCGCGGCGCCGTCTCGCGCGAGGAAGCGCAGTTCGCCCAGCCGCGCGGCGAGGCCCAGGCCGCTCGCCCGGCCGATACGCGCAACCCGCGCCATGTCGTGGAATCGCTGAACTCGCTTTCTGTCGATATCGCCCGTGCCATCGATCACGATGCCTCGGTCGATCTGTGGCGCCGCTACCAGCGCGGCGAGCGTGACGTCTTCACACGCCGCCTGTACACGCTGAAGGGCCAGCAGACGTTCGACGAAATCAAGCGCAAGTATGAGCGCGAGCCGGAATTCCGCACCGCGGTCGACCGCTACATCTCGGACTTCGAAAAGCTGCTCGCCGATGTCGCCCGCAACGACCGCGACAAGGTGATGACGCAGACCTACCTCACCTCGGATACCGGCAAGGTCTATACCATGCTGGCCCATGCGGCAGGCCGCTTCAGCTAAGCGGAATAAAGATCGAAAATAGCGACGGCCGTCCCTCGGGGCGGCCGTTTTGTTTTGATAACGCGCCGATAACGCAGATGTGAGGTCTTCACGCCGTTTCCCCGCGCCAAAACCTTATAATCCGCTCGCCCGGCCTCTATATGCGTCTCGACGCACTTTGAAAGTGCCAAGGGGAAGAGAGACGAAATATGATTTTGATACAGGGATTTGGGCGTGTGCTGGCAACGCTGGCGATTGCGCTGATGACGATCGTCACGGTCGTTGACGTCGCCGAAGCGCGCCGCGCCGGCGGTGGTTTCGGCAGCCGCGGCACGCGGACATTCTCGACGCCTTCGACGACGCGCACTTCGCCGTCGGAAGCCCAGCCGATCGACCGCACCATGACCCGCCAGCAGTCGGCGCAGCCTTCGGCCGGCCGCAACACCACCACCGCAACCAACCCGCGCCCCGGCCTGTTCGGCGGTTTTGGCGGCAGGCTGCTCGGTGGCCTGATGCTCGGCGGCCTCGTCGGCATGCTGCTTGGCTCCGGTCTCGGCGGCGGCATCGGCTTCCTCGGCCTCATCCTGCAGGTGGCGCTGATCGCCGGCCTGTTCTTCTTTCTGCGGCGCATGTTCGCGCAGCGCAACGCGCCCGCCTATGCCGGCAACGGCCAGGCCTGCAGCGCCTATCAGGGCGGCGCCTCCGATTTCGAAATCCCGCGCATCGGCGGCGGCAGCCGGCAGGCAGCGCCCGTCCAGCCGAAAAACAGCGACGAGATCGGCATAAAGCAGGCGGACCTCGAACAGTTCGAAAGTATGCTGAAGGAATTGCAGGCGGCCTATGCGGCGGAAGACTTCCGCACGCTGCGCCAGATCACGACGCCGGAAGCCATGTCCTATCTCGCCGAGGAGCTGAGCGACAACGCTACCCAGGGCCTGAAGAACGAGGTTAGGGATATCCACCTGGTGCAGGGCGACGTGGCCGAAGCCTGGCGCGAAGGCTCGGATGACTATGCGACCGTCGCCATGCGCTACGAGAGCATCGACGTGATGCGCGACCGCGCGACCGGCCGCCTGGTTTCCGGCGATCCCGACAATCTGACGGAAGCCGTCGAAATCTGGACGTTCCTGCGCCGCAACGGCGGCGAATGGAAGGTCTCGGCCATCCAGGGCGTCGCCGACGCCTGATCAGGTTCCGGCGGCCGCCCCTAATCCCGGCCTGCCGGCCACCTTCTCCCCGCACGCCGGGAGAAAGACAAGGAAGCGACGCTTCCTCCCTGCCGCAGCATCGATTTTCAGGAAGAGATCGGGCATCCGCTCCTTCTTCCCACCTGCGGGAAGAAGGTGCCGGCAGGCGGATGAAGAGAGGCTTTCACATCCGAAAAATCAGATCGTGGTGAGCGTCCAGCCGACGATGTCGGCGGTCACACGGGCGAAGGCCGTATCGAGCGCCTTCACGAAGGCCGGGTTGCCCGTGCCGCTGACAGGTACCGCCGCACGGAACACTTTTTGCGCTCGTACCGTGCCATTGCGATCATTCAGCAGCTTCGCCGAAATCTCCACGACGGCCGTGTCCGCGCCCGACGCCTGCACCTCGAACGACCGGATGTCGGTGACGAGCTGATAGTCGATCGCAAGCCCCTGCCCCGGCATGCCCACGCCGCCGAGACGGCCGGTGTTCTCGAAGGCCTGCACGAGCTTGGCCTGCACCATCTTGCTCAGGCTGTCGCTCCACTGCGCCTTGGCGAGGTACTGGATTTCGGACGGCGTCGGGCGGATGACGATCTGCTCGCTGTCTAGCGCCTTCAACGCGGAAGGCGGCGGCACGAGAAGCTGGCGGCTCTTCGCCGAAGGACCTTCGACGGAACTGAGTGCCGAAAGGCTGAACGTATCGTTGTTCGCTGCCTTGCTGCCGCAGGCGACCAGCATTGCCGCCAGAACGGCGATCAGGGCAGCGCGCGCCGCCGTTCCGTTCCGCAACAACTCGATACCCGATACTGTCATCTCGTCCTCAAAGCCACAGACTCAATGTCTAGCAGTGGCACAACAACAAGTCACGGCTGCGATACCGGACAAATTCGCGTCCGAAACATCCAGACAGCCATTGTGGGTATAGCGCCACACCTTTGGTTTAGCGCCGCGTGCGGCCGTCATATTGTTTCACCGTCTCGCCGCCGAACAGCAGGCGCTGCGGATCACGCTCAAAGCCCGAGATCGCGCTGTCGAGGTTCTGGATCGTGCGGCGCGTATCCTGCACCAGCGTTTCCACATCGCGCAGACCCGAGCCGGAGAAGCGCTGGAGGCCGTCGGCGATCGGCCCGATGCGGCCGTTCAGCGTATCGGCCGCCTGCTTGATCGATTGCAGCGTGGCCTTCGCCTCCGCAAAGAGCGATTCGGAATCGCCCTCGCCCAGGAAGCCGTCGAGCTTGGCGAGCACGCCATCGACGCGCGTGGAGGCGGCGTTCAGCTTGTTGGTCATCTGTTTCACGTCGGTGATGATCTGGTCGATATCCCCCTGACGCTCGCCGATACGATTGGCAACGCCCGTGACCGAGGCGATCGCCTTGCGGGCATCCGCACTCGCCACCGAGATATTGTCGATCGCGCCAGAGACCTTCTGTGTGTCGACGGCGGCAATCAGCGTATCGACCTTGTCGAGCGCCGCATTGGCATTCTTGCCGAAGGTATCGAAGGTCTCGGCCGTCTTACGGAAGCCCTCGACAGTCGTCTTCACGTCACCCGAGGCGGCCGCGATGTCCTTGCTGATCTTGTCGACATTGCCGACGAAGTCCTCGACCTTCTTGGGATCGACGGCCTTGATGAGGTCGTCGACCGACGCGAGCGTCGAATCCAGCCGGCCGGAAAGGTTGCGGAAGGTTTCCGAAAGGCCGCCGACGCTCTTCAGGAACTCGTCGATATTCTTGCCGTTGCGGGCGAGCGAATCGGAGAACTGCTCGGCATTGTTGATCGTCTTGGTCAGCGGCCCGCGCGCATCGGCGACAAAACCCTGGATATCGGTAATGGCGGCATCGGCGCGCTTCAGGATCTTGTCAGCGGTCGACAGGATATTGGTGACGCTCGACTGCTCGGCCTCGAGCACGGCTGCCGTCTCCGTGTCGAAAGCCTTCTGAAGAATGTTCGGATCCCCGGAGGTACCACCGGACAATTCGATATAGGCCGCGCCGGTCAGACCCTGCACCTCGAGCACGGCCGTGGTCGACTGCTTGACCGGCGCACTTGTCGCCACCTCCGTCATGGCGACGGAAAAGCGCGGATCGTCCGCATCGATGGCAAGGCTGCGCACGGAGCCGACCGGAATGCCGTTAAAGCGCACGGGCGAACCGATGCTGAGGCCATTGGCGGAACCTGGAATGCGGATGGCGAGCTGCGCCATGTCGCCGCTGCGGCCGTATTGCGACATCCAGTAGACGAAGCCGAAGGCGGCGGCCATCACGAGCACGGTGAAGAAACCGACAATGGCGTAATTGGCTTTCGTTTCCATGCTTCAGGCTATCCCGCTCGCAGTTCCTATTCCGGGGCAGCGACGCTCCCGGACACTTCTTCACGCTTTCCGGACAATGGAGCGCGCGCGTTTGCCCTTGAAATAGGACTGCACCCACGCATCGTCAAAGGCCAGCATGTCCTCGATCGTGCCTTCGACCATGACCTTCTTCTTTCCGAGCACTGCAATCCGGTCGCAGACCGAAAACAGGCTGTCGAGGTCGTGAGTCACCATATACACGGTCAATCCCAGGGTGTCGCGCAGTTTGGCGATCAGCTCATCGAATTCGGCCGCACCGATCGGATCGAGGCCGGAGGTCGGTTCGTCGAGAAAGACCAGCGCCGGATCGAGCGCGAGCGCACGCGCCAGCGCCGCGCGCTTGATCATGCCGCCGGAAAGCTCGGACGGATATTTGTCGGCGGCCTCGGGTGCGAGGCCCACAAGCTCGATCTTCAATTTCGCAAACTCGTCCATCATCGCTTGGGGCAGGTCGAGATATTCGCGCATCGGCACCTGGATGTTCTCCTTGACCGTCAGAGAGGAGAACAGCGCGCCGTGCTGGAAGAGCACGCCGAGCTTCATGTCGAGCGCCAGGCGCTGGGCCTCGCTCGCCTTATCGAAATCCGTGCCGAAGATGCGGATATTGCCGGAGCGGCGCGGCAGGAGGCGCAGGACGGTGCGCATCAGTACGGATTTGCCGGTGCCGGACGCGCCGACGAAGCCCAGGATTTCGCCGCGATAGATATCGAGGTTCAGCCGGTCGAGCACGACATTGCTGCCGAAGCCCACAGTCAGATCCTTGACCGAGAGCACGACATTGTCCTGTTTTTCGGGAGCCTGATCCATTCGCCTTCCTAGAAATCGATGGCTGCGTAGAACATGGCGAAGAGACCGTCGACGAGGATGACGACGAAGATCGACTTTACCACGGCGGCCGTGACGTGACGCCCGAGCGATTCGGCGCTGCCGCCGACCTTCAGTCCCTCTACCGAAGCGACAATGCCGATGATCAGCGCCATGAACGGCGCCTTGATCATGCCGGAGACGATGGTCGAAAGGTCGATCGCCTCGCGCAGGCGCGACAGGAACGTGTCGAAGGTGATGCCGGAATAGGCCCAGGCGACGCAGGCCGCGCCGAACAGCGCGGCGAAATTGGCGATGATGGTGAGCAGCGGCAGCGCGACAGTCAGCGCCACGAGCCGCGGGAAGACGAGCACGCCGACGGGGCTGAGGCCCATCACCTTCAGTGCATCGATTTCCTCGCGCATCTTCATCGAGCCGATTTCGGCGGTGATGGCGCTGCCGGAGCGGCCTGCGATCATGATGGCCGTGAGCAGCACGCCGATTTCGCGCAACTGCAGGATTCCGACGAGATCGACGACAAAGACCTCCGCCCCGAAATAGCGCAACTGGAAAGCGCCCTGCTGGGCGATGATGGCACCGATGAGAAACGACATCAGAAGGATAATCGGCACGGCGCGAACGCCCATATGGTCGATCTGGTGCACGATAGCGGCCGGGGAAAGCCCGCTCCTGCGGCCAAGTTTCAGCTGCGCCCCGCGTACCGCTGAGCCGAGGATGAACATGGCGGCGACCATATCCTCCCAGGCGTCCATGATGACGCGGCCGACGGGTGAAAACACACGCTCGAACAGCGTTACGCGCGCCGCTTTTTCCGCACGCGGCTCGGCAAGCTTCTCCGGCAAGGCGGACACGAGATCGGCATAACGCTCACCGTCGCCATCCCTCAGCTTCACCTCCGCGCCACCGGATTGCCGCTCGGTGATCGCACGGCGCAACAGCCAGGCGCCGGCCGTGTCCATTTCCGAGACGCCGCTGAGGTCGACCTCCAGCGCACCGCCCTTGCCGCCTGCCATCTCCGCCAGGCGCTTGGCGCCCGCAACGGCGGTCGTGTTCACCCAATGGCCGGACAGGCGCCAGACCTCCCCGCCATTGTCCGGCAGGCTTTCGCTCACGATGTCGGCTGATGGGCTGGCGGCTGTGGTCAAGTCTCTTGCATCTTCCCGTGCTTGGGGCACAACATGCGCCTGTCTTATCGGCTCGCCGGCCATCTGTCACCGAACGAACCGGCAAAACCCCGTTTCCGCCTCGAATATTTCGGGGCCAGCCAGGATCCCGCCCGATGCACCGTAGACTGCGCGCAACCGCCGAAACCTTCCCGATTGCCGGGGCCTTCACGATTTCCCGTGGCGCCAAGACGACGGCCGAGGTGGTGATCTGCGAAATCGAATCCTCCGGCCAGATCGGTCGGGGCGAATGCGTGCCCTATGCCCGCTACGGCGAATCGGTGCCTGGCGTGCTGGCCGCAATCGAGGAGATGCGCGGCGCTGTGGAGGACAGTATCGGCCGCGAGGACCTTGCCCGCATCATGCCGGCCGGCGCGGCCCGCAACGCCATCGATTGCGCCCTCTGGGACCTCGAGGCAAAACTCTCGGGCGTGCCGACCTGGCAGGTCATCAACGCCGCCGCCCCGCAGAAACTCGTCACCGCCTATACGCTCTCGCTCGGCGAGCCCGAGGCTATGCAGCGCCAGGCCGCTCAGCATGCCGGCCGCGCCCTGCTCAAGGTGAAAGTCGGCACGGCGGACGACGCCGCGCGCATCAGGGCCGTGCGCGCCGGTGCGCCCCACAGCGCGATCATCCTCGACGCCAACGAGGGCTGGATGCCCGAAAACCTCGCCTATCACTTCGCCATTTGCGCCGAGACGCGCATCGCGCTCGTCGAACAGCCGCTGCCGGCCGGAAACGATTCCGCGCTTGCCGCTCATGCGCGGCCGATCCCGGTCTGCGCGGACGAGAGCGTGCATCGCACGGAGGACGTGGCAAAGCTCGTTAACCGCTACGACGCGATCAACATCAAGCTCGACAAGGCCGGCGGCCTGACGGAGGCGCTGGCGTTGCGCGAAGCCGCCCGCGAACTCGGGCTGAAGATCATGGTCGGCTGCATGGTCGGCACCTCGCTTGGCATGGCGCCGGCGGTGCTTCTGGCGCAGGGTGCCGATTTCGTCGATCTCGACGGCCCCCTGCTGCTGGCCCGCGATCGGGTGCCCAGCCTGCACTATGAGGGATCGTCGGTCTATCCGCCGGAAGCCGCACTCTGGGGCTGAAGACGCACGGCAAAGACCCTTGCGATGACGACGCAGGCAAGACCCGCCGCAGCGATGCAGGACATCAGGTAGAAGCCGTGCACGCCGTACCAGTTGAAAGCATAGCCTGACAGGAAGGTCGCGATCGCCGTGAAGATGCCGGTGTAGAAATAATAGAGCCCCTGTGCCGAGGCTTCCTGCTCTTCCGCCACGCGCTCCACGAGGCGGCTCTGCACGCTCATATGGATGATGGCATAGGTAAAGGCGTGCAGGCATTGCAGCACGAAATAGCCGGCAAAGGACATCTCCATCGGGAAGATGATCCAGCGCAGGACGGCGACGCTGCTGCCGGCGATCATCATGGACCACAGATTGAAGCGGCGGCGGAGCTGGACGGCGAAGAGGAAGAAAACCACCTCGGCCATCACGCCGGCGCTCCAGAGAATGCCGACATCGACGCCGCTAAAACCCATCTTCTGCCAGTAGATCGCCGAAAAGGCGAAGAGCATGGCATGGCTGGAGTTCACCAGCGCGACGCCGATCAGCATGAACTGCACATCCGCCTGCCGCAGCGTGCTTTTCGTCGGCATGGTGGCGATCGCCGAGATCGGCGACGGCCGGCGCGGCTTGCCGACCCGCGGCGCGATCACCGCGCCGAGCACGGTCAAGTCGAAGCCCACCGCCATCGCCGGCAGCACCATGGCGCCGCCATAAAGACCGGCGAGCCAGCCGCCGATCATCGTCGCGACGATGAAGGCGAGCGAACCCCAGAGGCGCATCCGGCCATAATCGAAATTCCAGCGCCGCACGCCCGACAGCATGATCGCCTCGGTGATCGGCACATAGGGCGAATAGACCGCGCCTTGCAGCGTATAGAGCAACAGCACCGGCCAGAACGATCCCGTCGCGAAAAGCGCGATCGCCGTCATGAGCGACAGCACGGCCGACCAGGCCAGCATGATCGAGCGCTCGCCGATCCGGTCGGCGATGACGCCGGCCACCGGCGCGGTGAAGACGCGCACGAACATCGGCACGGCCAGAATGATGCCGATCTGGAAATCGCTCATCGATAGCGTTTCCAGCCAGACGGGGAAAAACGGCAGCGCAATGCCGTTCACCATCATCGGGGCGCTGAAAACGAGGGCGATGCGCGCGACGAAGAACGGCGGCGCGCCTGATGTCACGGTGAACCCGGAAGGGGCGGTCATGGCGGGGAACCTGTATTGGAACGACCTCGCTCTAGCACGCCGATGTACGTACGCCAATCCGCTATTTCTGCCGGTTGCGTTCCGATCTCGTCTGCAACGCAATGCGTCAGGCGGCTTCGGCACCAGACGTCGCCACCACGCCGAGGCTGCGGCTTGCAATCGACACGGGTTCGGGCACCGCCGTCAGCGTCTGCCAGGTGATCAGTTCCATCTCGCCGTCGTGATGCTCGGCAATCGCCGTGCAACTTTCCACCCAGTCGCCACTGTTGATGTAGCGAATGCCGTCGATCTCGGTGATGACGGCGTGGTGGATATGGCCGCAGATGACGCCGTCGGCATCGTTGCGGCGCGCCTCCTCGACGACCACCTTCTGGAACTCGCCGATGAAATTCACGGCACTCTTCACCTGCTGCTTGGCCCAGGACGAGAACGACCAGTACGGCAGCCCGAGGCGGCGGCGGATGGCGGCGAAGACGACGTTGATGGCAATCGCCGCATCATAGGCCCAGTCGCCGAGATAGGCGACGACGCGGGCATGGCGCACCACGACGTCGAACTCGTCGCCATGCAGCACGAGATAGCGCTTGCCGTCGGCGGCCTCGTGGATCATGCGCTCGGCCACTTCGACGCCGCCGAAATGCGTGCCGGGGAAATCCCGCAGGAACTCATCGTGATTGCCGGGGATGTAGATGATGCGCGTACCCTTGCGCGCCTTGCGCAGGATTTTCTGCGTGACGTCGTTGAAGGACTGCGGCCAGTACCAGTTGCGCTTCAGCCGCCAGCCGTCGACGATGTCGCCAACCAGTACGATCGTCTCGGCCTCGTGGTGGCCCAGAAAGTCGATCAGGAAATCCGCCTTGGCCGCCTTCGATCCCAGATGCACATCCGAGATGAAGAGCGTGCGGAAGTGGCGGACATTGGGGTCGGCAGGCGTCGGGTTCATCGCGTTCGTCTCCGGGTGGCCGGCCGCCGCGTTCAATCTGGAACCGGCGGCTTTCGTCCCGTTGAAAACCAGACTCCTGTTTCAAATTGATGACACACCTATGCCTTTTCCGTCCGCAAATAGGCATTGCACAGGCCGGCGAATGCGGCTTTATGGAAGCTTCCGGAAACTTCACGTCGCGACGTGTTCGTGGCATGTGGAGCCGCAACCAAAACAGCATATGGCAGGAAACATCATGAGCACGGGTGACAAACCGAGGACGCAGAACGGCCCAGTCAGTGGCGACATCGACCAGCAGGCCCTCTTCTTCCACCGCTATCCCCGCCCCGGCAAGCTCGAGATCACCGCAACCAAGCCGCTCGGCAACCAGCGCGATCTCGCCCTTGCCTATTCGCCCGGTGTTGCCGCCCCCTGCCTTGCGATCCGCGACAATCCCGAAACGGCCGCCGACTACACGGCGCGCGCCAACCTCGTCGCCGTCGTCTCGAACGGTACGGCAGTTCTCGGCCTCGGCAATATCGGCCCGCTCGCTTCCAAGCCGGTCATGGAAGGCAAGGCCGTCCTCTTCAAGAAATTCGCCGGCATCGACGTTTTCGACATCGAAATCGACGCCCCGACCGTCGATGAGATGGTCAATGTCGTCTCCGCGCTGGAGCCGACCTTCGGCGGCATCAACCTTGAAGACATCAAGGCGCCGGAGTGCTTTGAGGTCGAACGCCAGCTGCGCGAGAAGATGGACATACCCGTCTTCCACGACGACCAGCACGGTACGGCCATCATCGTCGCAGCCGCCGTCCTGAACGGCCTGGAATTGGCCGGCAAGGCGCTCGGCGAGGCCAAGATCGTCGCGTCCGGCGCCGGCGCTGCCGCACTCGCCTGTCTCAATCAGCTCGTCTCGCTCGGCGCGAAGGTGGAGAACATCTGGGTGCACGACCTCGAAGGCCTCGTCTACAAGGGCCGCGAAGTCCTCATGGACCAGTGGAAGGCCGTGTATGCACAGGAGACCGACAAGCGCGCATTGTCCGAAAGCATCGACGGCGCCGACGTCTTCCTCGGCCTATCCGCCGCTGGCGTGCTGAAGCCGGAACTTTTGACCCGCATGGCGGAAAATCCGCTGATCATGGCGCTTGCCAATCCGACGCCGGAAATCATGCCCGAGGAGGCGCGGGCCATACGCCCGGATGCCATGATCTGCACCGGCCGTTCGGACTTCCCGAACCAGGTCAACAACGTCCTCTGCTTCCCCTACATCTTCCGCGGCGCGCTCGATTGCGGCGCGCGCACGATCAACGAAGAGATGAAGATGGCCGCCGTGCGCGCCATCGCGGCGCTTGCCCGTGAGGAAGTCTCCGACGTCGCCGCCCGCGCCTATTCCGGCGACACGCCGAGCTTCGGCCCGAACTACCTGATCCCCTCGCCCTTCGATCAGCGCCTCATCCTGCGCATCGCGCCGGCCGTTGCCCGCGCGGCGGCCGAGACCGGGGTGGCGTTGCGCCCGATCACCGATTTCGACGCCTATCTCGACCAGCTCAACCGCTTCGTCTGGCGCTCCGGCTTCATCATGAAGCCGATCTTCGCCGCCGCGAAGAAGGCCGAGAAGAAGCGCGTGATCTTTGCCGAAGGGGAAGACGAACGCGTGTTGCGCGCCGCCCAGATCCTGCTCGAAGAGAATACCGCCCTGCCGATCCTCATCGGCCGTCCGCAGATCATCGAAACGCGCCTCAAGCGCTACGGCCTTCGCGTGCGCCCGAATGTCGATTTCGAACTGGTCAACCCGGAAGACGATCCGCGCTACCGTGACTATGTCGAGGAGTACCTGAACCTCGTCGGCCGCAAGGGCGTCAACCCGGAAGCCGCCCGCACCATCGTGCGCACGAACCAGACGGTCATCGGCGCCCTGGCCGTCAAGCGCGGCGACGCCGATGCCCTGATCTGCGGTGTCGAGGGCCGTTATGCGCGCCACCTGCGCGATGTCAGCCAGATCATCGGCAAGAAGCCCGGCGTGCTCGATTTCTCAGGTCTCAGCCTCCTGATCTCGCAGCGCGGTGCGACCTTCTTCACCGACACCTACGTGACGATGGAGCCGACGGCCGAGGAAGTGGCCGAGATGACCATCATGGCCGCGCAGGAAATCCGCCGCTTCGGCATCACACCGCGCGCAGCCCTCGTCTCCCATTCGAACTTCGGTTCGCGCGAATCGGACAGCGCGCTCAAGATGCGCCGGGCGATGGAGCTTGTGCGCGAGCAGGACCCGGATCTGGAAGCCGACGGCGAAATGCACGGCGACGCCGCCATTTCCGAAGTGTTGCGCCAGCGCGTCATGCCGAACTCGACGCTGACGGGCGAAGCCAACCTGCTGGTCTTCCCGAACCTCGACGCCGCCAACATTACCCTCGGCGTCGTCAAGACCATGACGGACAGCCTGCATGTCGGCCCGATCCTGCTCGGTGCCGCCCTGCCCGCCCACATCCTGTCACCGTCGGCAACCTCGCGCGGCGTGGTGAACATGGCGGCGCTTGCAGTCGTGGAAGCCTCCTATCCGGCTTGAAGTCGATGGAATGATTGAAAGATGGCCGCCGGTTCCCCCGGCGGCCGTTTGCGTTTCTAGGTCCCGGAAAGCTCCAACCGGCGCGCGATGCCAATCGCCCGAAGAAAAGCCTCGTCGTGGCTGACGACGAGCAACGCGCCGTCATAGGCCCGAAGCCCCGCTTCCACCGCCTCGATGGAATCGATGTCGAGATGATTGGTCGGCTCGTCCAGGATGAGCAGCGGTGGCGGTGCCCCGCCCCCGAGCACGCAGGCAAGACCGGCGCGCAGAAGCTGGCCGCCGCTGAGGCTCCCTGCACTCTGCAAAGCCGCATCCGCGCGGAACATGAACCGCGCCAGCGCCGCCCGGCAGGCATTCTCGTTGGCCTCGGGATGGAGACGGCGAAAATTGTCACGAATGGAGAGGCCGGCATCGAGCAGGCTGACGCGCTGGTCGAGCATGGCGAACTCCGTGAAGACGCGCACGCTTCCTTCGGAGGGCAGCAATTGCCCTGTGGCAAGGCTGAGCAGCGTCGTCTTGCCGGAGCCGTTCGGCCCGGCCACCGCAATGCGCTCCGGCCCGGTGATGGTGAAGGAAAGCCCTCGAAGGATCGGGCGTTCCGGTTCATAACCGGCCGTCACGCCGTCGAGCTTCAACACCGTCTTGCCGGCGGCGAGATGCGTCGGCGGCACGGCAACGGTGAGCGGTTGCAGAACCTCGATCCGTCCCCGTGCGGTCGCCATGGCCTCCGCCGCTTGCGCCTGCCGGCTTTCGGCAAGACGTGCCTGCACACCGCCTGTTACCTCGCTGCGCTCTTTCATGGCACCGAGCATGATGCGGGGAATATCGCCCTTCGCCCTCTTGCGCTTGCCGGCGCCATCCTTGCGCGCCTTGCGCTCGGCGACGGCCTGCACCGAGCGCGCGAGATCTGCCGCGTGCCGTTCCGCATCGGACAACTGCCGCTGCGCAGCCGCCAGCTCCAGCGCCTTGCGCTCGCGGTAGGCGCTCCAGTTGCCGCCGTAGCGCGTGGCGCCGAGCAAGGTGAGTTCCACGATCGCATCCATGCATTCCAGCAATTCGCGGTCATGGCTGACGACCACCGCACCGGCACGCCAGCCGGAAAGCATGTCGACGACGGCCTGCCGGCCCTCCCGGTCGAGATTGTTGGTCGGCTCGTCCAGCAGCAAAAAATCCGGCTCGTGAAAGAGAAGGGCCGCAAGGGCTGCGCGCGTGCGCTGGCCGCCTGAAAGGGCGGCAAGTCGCGTTTCGGCCATTGCATTCAGCCCGACGCGGGCGAGCGCAGCGGCAAGGCGCGTTTCCAGCGTCCAGTCCGCATCCGCCAAGGCATCGGCTTCCGCTTCGCCGCATTCGGCTCGGCGGAGAAGGTCGAGCGCATCTTCGATGCCGAACAGGCTGGCGACCGTTTCCTCCGCCCCGACCTGCACGCTCTGGCGCAGCACGCCGATGGAACCATCGACGGTCACGGTGCCGGAGAGCGGTCGCAGATCGCCGTTGATCAGCTTGAGCAAGGTCGTCTTGCCGACGCCGTTGCGGCCGACAAGACCGGCGCGTTCGCGACCGAAGCTCAGATCGAGATGGGAGAGAAGCGCGTGGCCGTCAGGCGTGGACCACGAAATTTTCGAGAGGGTGATGGAAGGCATGGATACGAATTTCCCCGAGGACAAAACGACGTCGATTTGTGGTCGGGTTGAAATTCATGCTGCACCATCCGGTCGGTGTTGACGACGGGCGTGATATAGAGCCCGACCGGCGGCCTTGCAAGGGCAAGCCGCCAATCGGGGTATTCGAAGCCGTCAGGCCACCGGCGGCTTGTCGAGACGCTTGGACCATTCATCGGCCTTGCCAAGGCCGGCATCGCGCCAGGGCGAGCCCTTGATGCCGAGCTTGCTGCGCAGGCGCATGCCGGAGATGATCCAGCGGTTCATGCCCGAGGCGATGAACGGCAACGAGGCAATGTGCAAGCCGGTGAACGGCAGGAACGGATTGCGGCGCAGCGAGCCGTAGATCTCGATGCGCGTCGTCGTCTTGTAGCTCGGGCTGCGGGCGTGAAAACCATGCGTATCGGCAACGATGAGCGTGTTGGCCTTCACGGTCATCTTCACCGGCTGACCGTATCCGAGCGCACCGAGCTCGTCCGGCATGATGCGCAGCGAGCCACGGGCGGAATAGATGTTTTCGATCGCATCGGCGTTTTCACTGATGCCGCGCTCCCAGGCGAGCCGCTGCGGCGTCATTTCGTGTGAGCCCGGCACATAGGCGAACGGACCGTCCTCTTCACCGACATCGCGCAGGAACAGCCAGGCCTTCGCCGTCGGCTGGAACGTGTCGCTGTGCAGCGCCGTCTGCGGATCGGTCGAACCGGCCGCAACGACGGACGGCAGGGCCATGACGATCTGAACCACCAGCAAGGGCTGGCCGGAATGGGAGGAGACGTAGCGCAGCAGGTTGGTCAGGCGCGGATCGTTGCGCGCGGCCTTGAACCCCGGCAGGGTTTCGAGGTCGCTGTCATCGATGATCGCGCGGCGCGTGACCGTCGCGCCCTGCTTCATGTCGTAGCGCTCGAAATCGCGCTCGGCCAGTTCGCGCGTGACGGCGGCAAAAACCTCCGGCGACAAAAAATTCTCGATCTTGACGAAGCCGGTCTCGGCATATTGCCGGCGGTGGTCCGGCGCGACGAGGTTTTCCAGCTTCCTGCGGCGCCAGGCGGCCATGCGCATGGCCAGCGACACGCGTTTTTCATGCAGGCCCTTTTTGTTGAGCCACTTGCTGCCGATAACAGGATTGTCGGCAAAGGATTTCGCGCCCGATGCGAGTTGCAGCGCATAGAGAGGGCTCAACAAGACTGACGATATCTTCATGGTCACCTGCCTGCGGGATGATTGCGCCGCCGGAAGGCGACCGTGCCGTAACCGGCTGCTGCATATATGCCGAGAGTGCTACACCAAGCCCCCCGCGAGATCAATTGCGCCGTCCGCGCAAAGCTGACCAGATAATTCATATTATCTCTTCGGCCGTTAATCACAAATCCGGGAGCGCGTTGCACGGCGCGCGCAGTGGCTTATGATAGGAACATGATCAAGGTGCGCCTCGGGCCGCCTTCCAAGCTCTCTTACGGGATATCAGGACGTGAAAGGACGCCTTCGCCTTTTGTTTGCGCTCGCAACCGGCCTGTCGCTCCTCGTTTCGGGCGGCGCGTCGGCGTCCGACGTGTGCGAACGGATTCAGGCGGAACTGGCAAACCTCCCTCGGGTCATGGTCGACACCACAAGCGCGCGCAAATATGCCGGCGCGATCGCCCGCCAGAATATCCAGTTGCGCAAGGCCAAGAGCGACCAGCGCCGCCTCGGCTGCTCGTCCGGCAGCATCACCGTCTTCGGCGGCGAGAACGAAGCGGCCTGCGACACGCTGGAAACAGTCATCGGCAAGATGGAGCGCAACCTCTACATCCTCGACCGCAAGCGCCGCGAATTTGCCGGCGGCATATCCTCGCAAGGACCGCGCAGCCGCCTGCTCGCCACGCTGGAAACCAACGGCTGCAACGACGACGCGAAGGTGATGCCGATCGCCGCGACCGAAACCCTGCGCACCTTGCAGGACGATACGCGCACCCTGCCGCTGGGCACCATGCCTGAAGACAGCGGGCGATTGCAGCTGCGCTCGCTCGGTGGCAGCGCCGGCCATGGCAATCTGCGTACCGTCTGCGTGCGCACCTGCGACGGCGGCTTCTTCCCGATCTCGTCGGGCGCGACGCCGCTCGATTTCCGCCGCGACCAGAAGGTCTGCGCGATGATGTGCCCGCAGACGGAGACGCAGCTTTTCTACCAGTCGATGACACCCGGCCAGGAAACCGAGCAGATGACGTCCACCGTCACCGGTCGGCCTTACCGCGATCTCGAACATGCCTTCAGCTACCGGACCCGCGATCTCTCGAAAGCCGGCACCTGCGGCTGCAATCTCTCCGCCTATTACCAGGAGATGATCAAGCGCCAGAAGGCGATGAAGGGCGAGACCGCTGGTACGAGCGGGGGCACGACAGAGGAAGCCCTGCCGGAAACCGGCTCCATCACGACGATCACAACCCGGCAGGACAAGCAGGAAACAGCAAAAACCCCTGCCAAGATCGAGGACCGTGACTACGATCCCACGCATAGCAAGGTGCGCACCGTCGGCCCCGCCTTCTTGCCGGAAAACGAGTCCGCCATCGATCTCGGCCGCCCGGCCGATGCAGGCGTCAACTGACCGGCTTTATGCAGTCGCCGGCCAACGCTCCTCGAACACCAACTCTTCCAGCGGCAGGCGCTGCCGCCATCCCTTCACCGCCAGTTCCGGCTCCGCATACAGCTGATCCACGAAGCCGACGCAGAGCCAGGCAACGATTTCGACATGGGCGGGAATGCCGAGAATGTCGCGGATATCGCTGTCGTGGAAGATGCTGACCCAGCCGACGCCGACCCCTTCCGCCCGCGCCGCGAGCCAGAGATTCTGCACGGCGCAGACCGTGGAATAGACGTCCATGCGCGGATTGTGCGTGCGGCCCAGCACCACCGTGCCACCCCGCGTCGGATCGCAGGTCACACAGATCGACAGCGGCGCCTTCAGGATGCCTTCGAGCTTCAGCGCGCGGTATTGCGCCTGCCGCTCGCCCGAAAACATATCCGCCGCCTCGGCATTGGCCTTGAGGAAGGCGCCATGCACGGCACGGCGCGTTTCCTCGCCGCGTACCAGCAGGAAATTCCACGGCTGCATGAAGCCGACGGACGGCGCGCTGTGCGCGGCATGCAGCAGGCGGCCGACGAGATCGTCGGGCAAGGCATCGGGCAAAAACTGGTCACGCACGTCGCGGCGCGTTTCAATGGCACGATAGACGGCCTGCTTGTCCTCACACGGAAAAGCGCCCGCCCGGACGAGAGCGTCCGAGAGTTCTGTTCGCATCGTTTTCTCCCCAACAATGCGTCCAACCTGCCGCCGTCCGCGCGGTTCGGTCTATCTCGCCAGGCCGGTCTTCTGACTTCGGTTCACACGGCCCGCACCTGCCTTCCCGGTTCAAGAACCAGTGGCAAAAGCTTGAATCGATTCAAGCTTTGGAGTGCACGCCATCCCCGTCACAGCGTTGGGCACGTTCCGGACCTGGATATTGCACCCGCACCGAATTCCCGATTCTCCCGCATGTCGCGGGCACCTGACTGAAAAGGATATGCGCACGGCTTTAGGGCACGATCAAGCCCGCCCGCGCCGCGCACCTGTCTCATAGCGTCTCGGCGGCTTCAGGCAGCGCGCGCCGCACCCGCTTCGGCCACCGTGCCAGCATCGATATCGCCTGCATGAAAGGCACGGTTGCGGCCGGCATGTTTGGCCGCATAGAGCGCGGCATCGGCCATCACCATGACATCGTGCAGGCTGCCGCCGTGATCCGGGAACTGGGCAATGCCCGCGCTGCCGCCAATGAGCAGAAGCTGGCCGTCATAGGCGATCGGCACCTGCGCATCAAGGACCAGCGCCTCGGCAAGCGCCACGAGGGTTTCGCGGGAAAAATCGCCATTGAGAAGAATGGAGAATTCGTCGCCGCCGAGACGCGCCACCGAACCCTGTTTGCCGACACGATCGGAGAAGCGCCGGGCAACCGCCTGCAGCACGATATCGCCCGCCGCATGGCCATGACGGTCGTTGACCGCCTTGAACTTGTCGAGATCGAGGGCAAGGATCGCAAAGGGCTTGCCGTTGCCCCTGGCGATGGTGCGACGCACCTCCTCGTCGAAGCCGCTGCGGTTCTTCAGCCCCGTCAACGGATCATGCCGGGCGAGGAAGGCGTTTTTCGCCTCGCTGCGCTGAAGCGCCCTGACCAGCGCGGAAAAGCGCAGGGTCACGAAGAGCATGACGCCGGCAAAGACCAGCACGAAAATCGCGATCTGCGGAAGAGCCGAGCGCCAGACGAAGGAGCCCGGCATATTGGGCCGCCAGGAGGCGACCATCGGATTATACGCATCGCCACCTACGGGCGTCATCACGAGGCCCGGCTCCTCGGTGACGATGGGCGTGAATCCGAGATCATGCACGCCGAGCCGCCGCTCGGCACTGGACAGCATCTTCTGCGACACCGGCTTGACGGTGATGAGCAGGGTCGGCTCCAGACGGCTTGCGGGAATATAGAGCGATTTCGGAACGACGGCCTGCACGACGACGATGCTCATGACGCGGTCGATGAGCCGCATGCCCGAGACATGGATTTCCGGCAGTGCCGGGGTCAGGAGATCCGGGTCCTCCTTGGCGCGCGCCACCTGCCAGCCACCCCGATCGGGCGACAGTGCCTCGCGATAGGCCCGCTCGGCGCGGCGGGTGAGATCGCTCATCCATTGCAGCTTTTCACGCGCCTTGCGGTCGGAAACCTTTTCGCCACGATGCACGCCGAGGATTTTTTCACCATCCGGCGAGGTCAGGATCATCCAGGAGAAGCCGAAATCGGACCACATCCAGTCGCGCATCTGGTCACGCACGAAATCGTCGTCCGGCATGCCGTGGGCAAGTGCGCTAAAGCTCTTGTCCCAGAAGGACAGCTGGCTCTGATATTGCACCACCTGGTCGATCTGGTGGCTGAATTCGTTGCGGACCAGCGTGCGCTCGGTCTCGGCGACAAAACTGTCGGCGCGTTCGATGGCATAGTCGAGGACGAAGAAGTTTGCCGCGCCGAAAAGCCCGACGATCATCACGGCCGCAGCGCGAATTGCGAAACTCACCCTGCGCCGTTTTCCCGTCCGGCCTTCTTCAGTCCTGCCCGTCATCGTCACCCCTGCCTGCCCCCGCCCGGTTCCGGGCATTGTTGAACAGAGGCTAATTGGCAGACCGCAAAATTCACTTAAACAGGCTGGTGAGCGAAAACTTAACGCATATGCACCACAAATTGTGATCAGACCGGCGCGTAACGCACAAAGGCGAATTCGCTGCCGTCCGGCGACCAGTTCGGCACGTTCATCGTGCCCTGCCCACCGAAAAGATCGAAGAGAATCCGTGCATTGCCGCCGTCCATGTCCATGAGGCGCAGCCGCACGTTAAGATCGCGCGGATGATCGAAGACATCGCCGTCATAGGACAGCACAAGCAGGTGTTTCCCATCAGGCGACGGATGCGGAAACCAGTCGCCAAAGGGGCTGTCGGTGATGCGGGTCGGCTCGGAACCGTCGGGACGCACCCGCCAGATCTGCATGCGGCCGGTGCGGCTGGAATTGAAATAGATCCATTCCCCATCCGCCGAATAATCCGGCCCGTCATTGCGCCCTTCTCCAAAAGTCAGCCGCTTTTCCTCACCCCCCGACACAGGAATCGTGTAGATATCGAAGACATCGTCACGAATGCCGCAATAAGCGAGCGTCGCGCAATCCGGCGACCAGCCGTGCCAATACGACGGCAGGTTCGGCGTCACCAGCCTGGGAACGCCACCCTCGGCCGGCAGCACATATATCGCCGATTTGCCGAATTCCACCTTGTCGCTGATAACAAGCAGACGCCCGTCGGGCGAAAGCCCATGATCGTTGTTGCATTTGACGGCAAAGCCGGTGTCGATCCGCTCCGGCGCACTGCCATCGAGCGCCAGCCGGTAGAGCAGCCCATCGCCATTGATGACGAGAAACCGCCCGTCCCGCGAAAAATTCGGCGCCTCGACCAGTTGCTCGGTCTGCCAGACGACACGTGTTTCACCGGAGACGATGTTGTGGATCTCGACCGAGCTGCGCATCGCCTACCCCCGGTCGCGATACCGATTGGTGATCGGATAGCGGCGGTCGCGGCCGAAATTCTTCTTGGTGATCTTCACGCCCGGCGCCGACTGGCGGCGCTTGTATTCGGCGATGTAGAGCAGGTGTTCGATGCGGTGCACGGTATTGACGTCATGGCCCCGCGCGACGATGTCCTCCGTGCTCATCTCCATCTCGACGAGGCATTCGAGGATGTCGTCGAGGACGGGATAGGGCGGCAGCGAATCCTGGTCGGTCTGGTTCGGCCGAAGCTCGGCGGAGGGCGCCTTGTCGATGATGTTCTTCGGGATCACCTCGCCCGTCGGCCCAAGCGCGCCCGGCGGCAGATGGGCGTTGCGCCAGCTGGAGAGCGCATAGACCTGCATCTTGTACAGATCCTTGATCGGATTGAAGCCGCCGTTCATGTCACCGTAGAGCGTGGCATAACCCACCGACATTTCCGACTTGTTGCCCGTCGTCACGACCATCGAGCCGAACTTGTTGGAGATCGCCATCAGGATGGTGCCGCGCGTACGGCTTTGCAGGTTTTCTTCGGTGATGCCCTCTTCCGTGCCCTCGAAGGTCTCCGACAAGGCAGAAAGGAAGCCGGTCACCGGCGCCTCGATCGGCACGATGTCATAGCGGCAGCCGAGCATCTTGGCGCAATCGGCAGCATCCTTAAGCGAATCCTGCGAGGTGTAGCGATAGGGTAGCATGATGCAACGCACCCGCTCCTCACCCAAAGCATCGACCGCGATGGCGGCGCAGATCGCCGAGTCGATGCCGCCCGACAGGCCCAGCACGACATTCTTGAAGCCGTTCTTGTTGACGTAATCGCGGAAGCCGAGCAGGCAGGCCCGGTAATCCGCCTCCTCCTTTTCGGGAATGCGCGACATCGGCCCGCCGTCGCAGATCCAGCCGTCCCCTTCCTTCTTGAAGGTGACGAGTGCGACAGTCTCCTCGAATTGGCTCATCTGGAAGGCGAGCGTCTTGTCGGCATTGAAGGCGAAGCTCGCGCCGTCGAAGACCAGTTCGTCCTGGCCGCCGAGCTGATTGGCATAGAGCAACGGCAGTCCGGTTTCGATGACCTGCTTCAGCACGACCTGATGGCGGATGTCGACCTTGCCGCGATAATAGGGCGAGCCGTTCGGCGAGAGCAGGATTTCAGCCCCACTTTCGGCCAGCGTCTCGCAGACGCCGAGCTCGCCCCAGATGTCCTCGCAGATCGGGATGCCGAGCCGCACGCCCCGGAAATTCACCGGACCCGGCATAGCGCCCTGGTCGAAGACGCGCTTTTCGTCGAATTCGCCGTAATTCGGCAGGTCCACCTTGTCCCTGACGGCAATCACCTTGCCCGCATCGATGATGGCGACGGCGTTGAAGCGGCCGGTCTCGTCCTGCCGGGGAAAGCCGATGATGACGCCGGGGCCGCCCTGTGCGGTGTCGGCGGCCAGATCGTCGATGGCGCGGCGGCAAGCCTTCAGGAAGGCGGGCTTCAGGACGAGATCCTCGGGCGGATAGCCGGAGATGAAGAGTTCCGTAAGCAGCAGCAGATCGGCACCCTGCTTTGCCGCGTCCTCGCGGGCCGCACGCGCCTTGGCGAGATTGCCGGTGATGTCACCGACGACAGGGTTCAATTGCGCAACCGCGATACGGAGCGTCGCCTTTTCAGTCTCGGAAGTCATATCTGCAGACCCGTCTTTGCATGGTGTCCGATCCTGCGCAGCCCGCACTCTCGAACGGTCGAGAAGCTGTTTAGAGCATGACAGAGGCTTTGGGAATGAAAAGCCTGACGATTGCACGCGCTTTCCCGCCAAGCCCCTGTTTTCAGCGGGTTCCCGCCGCCATTGCGACGATGCAACAGGTGGAACCAAAGCACAGGGAGAACGTTGCAGAAACCGTTCATCTCCTGTTCAAGATGACGTCCGTATGACAGATACACGAAAGTTTCATGAAGTTTGGAGACGGCCTTGGCCCTGTTCACTCCCGCAGCCGTGGCAATGGATGCCACCGAAGGACTTGCCGCTGAGGCAGGCTTCTTTGCGCGCCATGCAAAGGCGCTTGCCGTCCTGCGTTCGCTTGTCGTTTCCGGCCTTCTGGCACTGCTGACCGTCGTCGTCGTCGAACTCATCACGCGCGGCTCGCTTGAGCAGACCTGGATCTATTTCACCAATCTCGAACAGCCGGCCTGGACCACGACGGGCGTGTTCTTCCTGACCTATCTCGCGCTCGATGCGCTGATCGGCCGCCAGCACAAGGGCGTGTTGTTCATCGCGCCGCTCGTCGTGCTGATGGGCGTCATCTCGCAGCAGAAGCAGGTCTTCCTGACCGACCCGCTCTACCCGACGGACCTGCTGTTCGGCCGCCAGATCATGGAGCTGATGCCGGTTCTCGTGCAGGATCGTCCCTGGACGGCCGCAGGTCTCGCCCTCGCCATCGTCGCCGCCGTCGTCGGTCTTGTCAGCCTCTGGGTCTTCGCCTGGCGCCGCTTCCGGCCGCTGACGCGCAAGGAACGCCTTGCACGCCTCGCCGTCGCGCTGCCGCTGCTCGCCGGCTTTGCCTCCATCATGGACTATAACGACTTCTCGTGGGTCCGCGACCGGCTTAAGGTCTTCCCGATCATGTGGGACCAGGCGGAGAACTATCGCCACAACGGCTTCGTCATGGCCTTTGCCATCAACCTGCCGATGGCAAACGTTCAGGCGCCGGGCGGTTATATGGTCGACGCGATCGACAAGATCCCGTCCAAGCCGCTGCCCTTCGGCACGACGCACCGCTCGAAGCCCGACGTCATCGTCGTGATGAGTGAATCGCTGTGGGATCCGACGCGCATCGACAGCGTGAAGCTCTCGCAGGATCCGATGCCGGTCATCCGCGAAAGCCAGGGCGGCCACGTCTTCTCGCCGGAATTCGGCGGCCTGACGGCCAATATCGAATTCGAGGCGCTGACGGGCTTCTCCAACGCCTTCCTGCCGACCGGCAGCATTCCCTACCAGCAGTATATCCGCAAGCCGATCCCCTCGCTTGCCACGTTCTTCCGCGCGGAAGGTTACACGGCGCGCGCCATCCATCCGTTCTCGGGCTGGTTCTGGAACCGTTCGAGCGTTTACAAGGCGTTCGGCTTCGAGACCTTCAAGGACGTCGACAAGATGCCGCCGCTCGCCAAGCGTGGCAACTTCACCTCCGATGAGGCGCTAACCAAGGAAATCATCCGCCAGGCCGATCTGCAGGAAGATCCGTTCTTCTTCTTCGCCGTGACCCTGCAGGGCCACGGCCCCTATGACGACGGCCGCTACACGAAGACGGACATCACCCCCGAAGGCAAGCTGGACGCGCGCGACAACCGCATGCTGGCAAGCTATGCGCAGGGTGTGAAGGAAGCCGATCAGAGCCTCAAGATGCTGATGGACTGGGCCAAGGAGCGCGACCGCGAGACGATCATCGTCGTGTTCGGCGATCACCTGCCGCCGCTCAACACGGTCTACCAGAATTCCGGCTACATGAAGGGCATCACGGCCTCGCGCAAGGGCTCGACCGAGCAGATGAAGAAGGAGCACGAAACCCCGCTTGTCATCTGGTCCAACAAAACCGGTGCGGAAAAGGATGTCGGCACGATCAGCCCGGCCTTCCTCTCCTACTACATCCTCAAGGAAGCCGGCTTCGAGCACCCCTACTATACGGGCTTCCTTGGCGCCGTGCATGACAAGCTGCGCGTTATCGACCGCTACATGCTGATCGACGCCAAGGGTAACGGCAACCCGGACTGGGCCCGCAAAAAGACCGTCGACCCGCTGGTGCGCGATTTCCGCTTCCTGCAGCACGACATCATGTTCGGCAAGCAGTACGGTCTCGAACGCTTCTTCAACTCCCATGCGGAACTGATGAGCGCGGCGTACTGATTTCCCGCACAAAACGAGGCTAGGCTAGGGCTCCGATTCTCTTGCGGAGCCCCGCCATGAAACCCTTCGACGACGCCGCCCAAATCCTCTTCGGCAAAACCTCCGATGAGCTCGACGAGACCGAGCGCGAGGTGTTGCTCCATTCCCGCGAGGGTCGTATCCTGTCGGAAGACAGGAACGTCGCCTACCAGTCGAAGCAAGCGCCCGGCGACCGCGTCGCCGATGCCATCGCCCGCGTCGGCGGCTCCTGGGCCTTCATCGTGGGTTTCCTCGTCTTTCTCGCCGGCTGGACCGTCGCCAACACGATCCTGCTGACGAAAGACGCCTTCGACCCCTACCCCTTCATCTTCCTCAATCTTCTGCTGTCGATGATCGCCGCCCTGCAGGCGCCGATCATCATGATGTCGCAGAACCGGCAGGCCGCGCGAGACCGTTTCGAGGCGTCCAAGGATTACGAGGTGAACCTCAAGGCCGAGATCGAGCTGATCGCGCTGCACCATAAGATCGACACGCATTTTCTCAACGAGATCGCCGCCCTGAAAATGGAAGTGCTGCGATTGCATGATGTTCTGCGCGATAAAGGGTGACGTGTAGATGCAACTTTTCGACTACATAAATCCAGCCGCCCAATCTATAGGAGAAATTAAGATTCAGGTTGCACTATAGGCGTGCATCCACTTCCGGATGCGGGAATGCCAAGTCGTCAGACAGTCTCAAGGAGGAGATGTCATGCACGTTCTGTCCCGCTTGTCGAAGGATCGCGCCGGCACATCGGCCTTGGAATTCGCGATCATCGCGCCCTTGTTCTTCCTGGTCCTCTTCACGCTGATCGCCTATGGCATCTACCTGTCCGTCACCCATTCGGTGCAACAGATCGCGGCGGATGCCGCCCGCACGGCGGTCGCCGGCCTCAACCCGGCAGAACGCGTGACATTGGTCAATCACTATCTCGATGCCTCGCGCTTCAATTACTCCTTCATCAACCGGAAGAAGATGAATGTGCTGGTGGCCGACGACCCCGGCAATCCGGATCAATTCACGGTGACCATCTCCTACGATTCCAGCGACCTGCCGATCTGGAAGATGTTCACCTTCGCCCTGCCGCAGGAAAAGATCGAGCGCTACGCCACCGTGCGCGTGGGAGGCCTGTGATGACGAAGCGCCCGTCCAACCTCCTCACTGATCGCTCCGGCAATATCGGCACACTCGCTGCCCTCAGCCTGCCGCTGCTGGTCTTCTCCATCGCGCTCGGTGTCGACTACGGCTACCTCACCGTGCAGCAGCGCCATTTGCAGGCCTCCGCCGATCTCGCTGCCATCGCCGCCGCGGCCAATATCAGCGAGGCGGAGAAATCGGCGGCCAGTTATTTCGCATTGAACGGCATGCCCGTCACCGTGACGGACAAGGACGGCGGCAACCTCATCCAGCCGATCACCCTGCCGGCCGGCACCAAGAGAACGCTCGCCGCGGCGAAGATCGAGCGCGGCCGCTATAGCGCCGATCCCGATATCACCCCGGAAGCACGCTTCAAGCCAGCCAGCGCCGACGCCGATGCCGCACGCGTCACGCTCACCCGTCCCGCAGATCTTTTCATCGCGTCGATCTTCATGCCCGAGCCGCCGGTTTTGTCGGCCGTCGGTTCTGCGGCCCGCAACAAGATCGCCGCTTTTTCGGTCGGCACGCGGCTTGCCAGCCTCAATGACGGCATTCTCAATGCACTGCTCGGCCAATTGCTGGGCACCAAGCTCTCGTTGAAAGTGATGGACTATCGGGCCCTCGTCGATACCGACATTGCCGTCAATCCCTTTCTCAAGGCCGTCGCGACACAGCTCAACCTTACGGCGGCCACTTATGAGGACGTGCTGAATGCCGGCATCACCATGCCGCAGCTTCTCGCCTCGATGCGCGCCGTCGAAGGCCTTTCCGCCACCACCAAATCAGCGCTCAGGATGATCGAACAGGCAACGGCAAGCAGCAAGGTCAAGTTGCCACTGTCGCGCATCCTCAATATCGATCCGAAGAAAGGCCTCGCCGTCGCCACTGGCGGAGACTGGAAGATGGCAGTCAACGCGCTGCAGATGGTCTCGGCCGCGGCAGCCCTTGCCAATGGCAAGAACCAGGTGGCGCTCGATCTGGGCACCTCGCTGCCCGGTCTCGCCGCCGTCACCGTCCGCCTCGCCATCGGCGAACCGCCGGTCGAAACGCCCGCCCATCGCCTGGGTGAGCCTGGCAGCGCCGTGCGCAGCGCCCAGACGCGACTTGCCGTGGAGGTGAGTTTCGACGGCCTTGCGGCACTCGCCGGCCTTCGCATAAAACTGCCGCTCTATGTCGAGGTCGCGGCATCGGAGGCCAAACTTGCCGATATCCGCTGCCTCGGCGGCAAGGCGGAAAACGCCAATGTCTCGGTCGATGCCGTACCGGGTGTGGCGGAAATCGCGCTCGGCAAGGTCGATCCCGCCGTGCTCTCGGATTTTTCCGACGAGGCCCGCGTCCAGAAAGCAAGAATCCTCGATTCCGGTCTCGTCCGCATCGATGCCATCGCTCATGTCGAAGCAAAAAACCTCGGCCGCACCCGCCTCGCCTTCTCACCGACGGACATTGCCTCCCGCGCCGTCAAGACCGTCTCAACACGCCACACGCTGACCTCCGCGACGACGACGCTGCTTCAGAACCTCGATCTCGACATCCAGATCCTCTTCCTGACGCTCGGCACGCCGAAGGCGGTAACAGCCGCGCTCGCCTCCACGCTGGCAACGGTAACGGCGCCGATCGACGAGCTGCTCTACAATCTGCTGCTGGTCGTCGGCGTCAGGGTCGGGGAAGCGGATATCCGCGTCACCGGCGTGCGCTGCCAGCGCCCAGCCCTTGTGCAGTGAAGATGACGGCGCGCCTCATCCGCCTTGAGCATATTGGGGCGCGTCATCGACGATCTCGTAGTAGTCGCCCTTGTCGGCGCAGAAGATATGCATGCCGATCTTCAACCCCGTCGGCTGCTCGAACGAGCCGGCCATGATCGAAGTATAGTCCGAGCCGTCGCCCTTCCAGAACAGCGCCGAGCCGCAGGTGCGGCAGAAGCCGCGGCTCGCCGTCTCGCTGGCCCGGTACCAGGTGACGCTGTCGGCGCCCTCCACCGCCAGCCCGTCGTCCTGCACATTGGTCGCCGCATAAAAATGCCCCGTCTGTCGGCGGCACTGGCTGCAATGGCAGGCGATCACCTCGCGCAGCTTGCCGGATGTGCGAAACCGCACCGCGCCGCAAAGGCAATGTCCCGAATGCGTCTCGCTCATGTCTCCCCCTTCGAGCCTTTGTTTCCACGACATGGATCGTAGGCGGCTTCGCCTCGTCCCATTTGCTTTCGCGCGGCGCGCCATGGCGCGGCTACACAAACGAAAACCGGGCCAGCTTTGTCAGCCGGCCCGGTCCTGTCAAATTCACATTCCTGAATGCTTGCATCAGCGCCGCTAATTTACGGAGCCAAAGCATGAACGGATAGAGATCAGCCGTTCACAACCATCCGCTTTTCATCGCGGCCGCCCTTCATGCGCTCGGCAAGAAGGAAGGCGAGCTCGAGGGCCTGGTCGGCATTGAGGCGCGGGTCGCAATGGGTGTGGTAGCGGTCGGCCAGGTCGTCGCCCGACAGCGCGCGTGCGCCACCCGTGCATTCCGTCACGTCGTTGCCGGTCATCTCGATATGGATGCCGCCCGGATGCGTGCCTTCCGCGCGGTGGATCTGGAAGAAGCTTTCGACTTCCGACAGGATCCGCTCGAACGGACGGGTCTTGTAGTTGTTGAGCGTGATCGTGTTGCCATGCATCGGATCGCAGGACCAGACGACCTTCTTGCCCTCGCGCTCGACGGCACGGATGAGCTTCGGCAGGTTGTCGGCGACCTTGTCGTGGCCGAAACGGCAAATCAACGTCAGGCGGCCGGCCTCGTTCTGCGGGTTCAGGAGATCGATGAGCTCCAGCAGGCCGTCGCCGGTTAACGACGGGCCGCACTTGAGGCCGAGCGGGTTCTTGATGCCGCGGCAATATTCGATATGCGCATGGTCGGCCTGGCGCGTGCGGTCGCCGATCCAAATCATATGGCCGGAGGTGGCGTACCAGTCGCCGGAGGTCGAATCGACGCGGGTCAGCGCCTGCTCGTAGCCGAGCAGCAGCGCCTCGTGGCTCGTGAAGAAATCGGTCTCGCGCAGGTTCGGGTTGGTTTCCGGCGTGATGCCGATGGCCTTCATGAAGTCCATCGTTTCGGAAATCCGGTCGGCGAGCTTGCGGTAACGCTCGGCCTGCGGGCTGTCCTTGACGAAGCCGAGCATCCACTGGTGCACGTTGTCGAGATTGGCGTAACCGCCCATCGCGAAGGCGCGCAGCAGGTTCAGCGTCGCAGCCGACTGACGGTAGGCCATGATCTGGCGTTCCGGATTCGGAATGCGGGCTTCCTCGGTGAATTCGATGCCGTTGATGATATCGCCGCGGTAGGACGGCAGCGACACGTCACCCTGCTTCTCGATGCCCGAGGAACGGGGCTTCGCGAACTGGCCGGCAATACGGCCGACCTTGACGACCGGCTGCTGGGCGCCAAACGTCAGGACCACGGCCATCTGGAGAAAGGCGCGGAAGAAGTCGCGGATCGTATCGGCGCCGTGTTCGGCGAAGCTCTCGGCGCAATCGCCGCCCTGCAGCAGGAAGCCCTTGCCTTCTGCGACATTGGCGAGCGAGGCCTTCAGGCGGCGGGCTTCGCCGGCGAAGACGAGCGGCGGAAACTTCGCGAGGCGCTCTTCAGTCGCCGCCAATGCGGCGAGATCCGGATAATCCGGAACCTGCTGGATGGGCTTGTGCCGCCAGCTGGTCGGGGTCCAATTCTGTGCCATGATACTCACCTGTCCTGAAGCGCTCGCGAAAGCCTGCGGGCGCCCCTCCTTTTTGAAGATGCGGGCTTATAAACCGTTAGATGGTTCTTGCATAGCCGAACTTCCAGCGGTCGCCGAGGCAATTGCGACGGCGGTGTTTTCATGTGACAGGCCGCAGGCGGCCGGTCAGGCCTGCGAGCGGCGCGAAGCCGTCCCGGACGGGAATATCCAGCCGGAAACAGGCCTTTGCATGGCCTTTCGCGGTTGCGGCCGGGTGCTTCCCAGCCATCGGCTGAACAGAGTGTTCACACCTTGCAGGCCGCACCACTCCACCCGCTCCAGCGGGTCGGCGAAGGCGTCACGTTTTGACCGCTGCATCGCGGTCGTCTGTCGATCGAAGGCGACCATCCATTCCGGGCTCATGACGAAACTCCCTGTTTTCGGTGTCCGTCATGGAAGTAGCGACCGGTCTGCGGTCTTCGTAGATGCGGAAATGAAACGTCCGTTTCACCGGTGAGCGATACCAGAGGCGGCTTTTGCGGTATGAAGGCAGGCACAAACGAGGAGCCGGACATGTCGGAAGTCGACTGGAGCGACCTGCAGCTTTTCTTCCATGTCGCCGCCGAGGGCGGACTTGCCGGTGCGGCGACCATGACGGGCATCAGCGCGCCGACGATCGGCCGCCGCATGCTGGCGCTGGAGCGCACCATGGGCCGCACGCTCTTCGTCCGCAGCCAGCAGGGCTATCGGCTGGCACCTGACGGCGTGGTGCTGTTCGAGCATGTGCAGACGATCCGCCGCACGACGGCCGACATCACCCGCTGGCATGGCGATGCCTTCGCGCTGCCCATCGTTTCCGTTGCCGGCGATATCTGGCTGACGGGTTTCGTGGCCGACAACACCGGCGCGCTACGCGGCGCTGAAGACAGTTTCCGCCTCTGCTGCAAGCGGCTCCCACCCGGCGACGACCTCACCTATCGCCACGGCATGATCTTCCTCCTCCATGCGGCGCCGAAGACCGGCAATGTCGCCGTGCGCAAGTCTGTGGACGTCGCCTATTCGGTCTACCGTGCGGCGGGCCGCGCTTTCGAAGGGAATCTGCCCTGGGTATCGATCGGCACGGAAGTCGCGGTCTCCGAGCCGGAAAAATGGGTCTTCCGCCATCACGAAAACCAGATCCACACCTGGACCAACGCGCCGGACATCCTTGCCCGGCTGATAGCCGGCGGTGCGGGGCGCGGCGTGCTGCCCACCTTCGTGGGAGACACGATACCGGGGCTGGTGCGCGAGGGTGACCCCATCGAGGCCCTCACCCACCCGCTGTGGCTCGCCGTCAACGACGACGATCGCCACCGGCCGGAAATGCGCCTTGCGCTCGATCGGCTCGTTACCCTCTTCAAGCGCCACGAGGATCGTTTCGCCGGTCGTCTCCCGGTGGAAAGGAAGCCGGCGCTTAGAGCCGCTGCCCGTTCCTGAGGCGGTAGCTCGGCTGGTACATCGTCACCAGCTCTTCCGACGCCGTCGGATGCACCGCCATGGTGCGGTCGAAATCGTCCTTGGTGACGCCGGCCTTCAGCGAGATGCCGAGCAGCTGCGCCATCTCGCCGGCCTCGTGGCCGAGAATGTGTGCGCCGACGACCTTGCGGTCCGCCGCATTGACGACGAGCTTCATGATCGTCTTTTCCTGACGGCCCGACAGCGTCGCCTTCATCGGCCGGAATTCGGCGCGGTAGATTTCGAGATCGTCGAACTTTTTCGCCGCATCCTCTTCGCTCAAGCCCACCGTGCCGATTTCCGGCTGCGAGAAGACGGCGGTGGCGATGAGGTCGTGGTCAGGCGAGACCGGATTGCCGCGGAACTCCGTCTCGATGAAGCACATCGCCTCATGGATGGCGACCGGCGTCAGCTGCACGCGATCCGTCACGTCGCCGAGCGCGAAAATGCCGGGAACGTTGGTGCGCGAATAGTCGTCGACGATGATGGCGCCGCGTTCATTCGTCTTGACCCCCGCCGTCTCCAGCCCGAGGCTGCCGGTGTTCGGCACGCGGCCGAGCGCCAGCATGACCTGGTCGACGACAAGCGTCTCGCCGGCCTTGGTGGCGACGGACCGCTTGCCATGCGCCGTTTCCGAAACGCTGGTGATGAGGTCCTCGCAGATCACGCGGATGCCCTTGGCGATCATCGCCGCCTGCACGCCCTGACGCATGTCGTGGTCGAAGCGCGAGAGGATCTGCTTGCCGCGATAGATCAGCGTCGTCTCGACGCCGAGGCCGTGGAAGATATTGGCGAATTCCACCGCGATATAGCCGCCGCCCGAGATGACGATGGCTTCAGGCATCTCCGGCAGGTCGAAGGCCTCGTTTGAGGATATGCAGAGCTCGTGGCCCGGCAGATCGGGATGCGGCGTCGGATGACCGCCGACGGCGATCAGGATGCGCTCGGCCGTCACCAGTTCGTCGGTCGCGGTCAGGCGCAGGGTGTTCGGGCCGACCAGCACCGCGCGGGTCGCCAGAATGGTCGCAGCCGCATTGTCGAGGCCCTTGCGATAGAGGCCTTCGAGACGGGTGATCTCCTTCTCCTTGGCGGCGACGAGCGCCTGCCAGTCGAAGGTGCTTTCGCCGACCGTCCAGCCGAAACCGGCCGCGTCCTCGAAATGCTCGGGAAACTGCGAGGCATAGACATAAAGCTTCTTCGGCACGCAGCCGCGGATGACGCAGGTGCCGCCGAAGCGGAACTCCTCGGCGATCGCCACCTTCTTGCCCATGCTGGCCGCAAGGCGCGCGCTGCGCACGCCGCCGGAGCCTCCGCCGATGACGAAGAGGTCGTAGTCGAATGTCGGCATGGTGATCTCCTGCGGGCAAGGCTGGCCGGACGGCCGTATGGGGTGCGGCGACGCGAATCCGCCGCCCGGTTTTCTCCATATAGGAACGCCGCAACAAAAAGGAAAAGAGCACGCCGCAACGATCTGCAAATCGGAGCGTGACCAAGGCGCGCCGCCCAACAGTTTTTTCTAAAAAAGCAGGCGTATCCCATTTACGGCGAAACAAAGGCGCCGTAGGAAATGAGCGCCCGATTGTGGGCTAACCGGATGATAGATATGTCTAAATCTAAAGTTTTCGCAGCATCGGCACTGGCACTCGCCATGCTTGCAGGCCCCGCTCTCGCGGAAGACCTCGTCTTCCAGCTGAAGAACGGCACCAACTCCGTCCTGACCCGTTTCCACACCTCGCCCGTCGGCGTCGACAAGTGGGAAGACGATGTCTTCGGCGAGCAGGTCCTTAACCCCGGCGAGACGATCGAAATCACGATCGCCGACGGTCGTGACGTCTGCAATTACGACATGCGCTTCGAATTCGCCGAGGAGTCCGATCTCGATACGACCACCGACACGCAGAACCTCTGCGAACTCGGCGAATATACGATCCACGAATAAAAACGGGCCGCCCCTGATAGGGCGGCCCGCGTCATGCAACGGATCTGAAAAAGGCGGCCGAAGGCCGCCTTTTTTGTTCGCTTACTGCTGCGGCTGCTGCGCTTCGCCGCCTTCGGTAGTCGCCGGAGCGCCGAGGATGTTCTGCAGCTTCTTGCCGCTTTCGACCTGCAGGTCGCGGCCGATGCCGGCAGCCCAGATCTCGGCTGCCTTCATGAGGCTGCGCGTTGCGATCGGACCGTCCGTCAGGAGCTTTTTGCCGACCGGCGAGGAGTAGAAGTCGGCGATCGCCTTCAGCTCGTCCTGGGTGAAGGTCTTAGCGTAGATCGTCGCGGCTTCCTTCTCGAGATCGGCGCGGCGCGGCGCAAGTGCCAGCGCCTGCTCGTCGACGGTCGCGTTGATTTCCGCCTCATGGTTCGGCGAAGCCTGGATGAGCGCTGCCTTGGCGCGCATGGCAAGGCTCGGCAGGATGTTGTCGAAGCCTGCGGTCGCCGCGATGGCGTCGATGGCGGCGCGCGCGGTCTTCAACTGCTCTTCCGAGACCTCCTGCGCCTTGGCGGCGCCGACGAGGCTTGCCGAAACGATGAGGGTTACCGCGAGGGTCCGGCCGAAACCAGCAAAGTTGATCATGTCGGTCTGTGCTCCTGTCTATGCTTTTGCCGTCAGCGTGCGCGCACCAGTCGGACCGGCGATGATGGCAAGCGACGCCATATTGATGAAGAGTCCGTGTTCGACGACACCGGGTATGTCATTGAGGCTGCTTGCGAGCGCATCTGCATCAGGAATGCGGCCAAAAGATGCGTCGAGAATATAGTGCCCACCATCCGTCTTGAAGGTGCCGTCGCCGGAGGCGCGCAGCGTGAGCGGGCCGGAAAGGCCAAGCCGCGCGGCCGCCTTCTCGATAGCGATGCGCGTGGAGACGAGACCGAACGGATTGACCTCGATCGGCAGCTTGAACGCGCCGAGCGTCTCGACTACCTTGGTCTCGTCGGCAATCACGATCATGCGGGCCGAGGCTGCCGCGACGATCTTCTCGCGCAGCAGCGCGCCGCCGCCGCCCTTGACGAGGCGCAGCCGGCCATCGACTTCGTCGGCGCCGTCGATCGTCAGGTCGAGTTCCGGCAGTTCGTCGAGCGACTTCAGGGGCACGCCGAGTTCGACGCAGAGCCGCGCCGTGCGCTCGGAGGTGGGCACGCCTTCGACCTTGAGGCCGCCGGCCACCTTTTCCGCCAGAAGCCGGACGAATTCCTCCGCCGTCGAGCCGGTGCCGATACCGAGCCGCATGCCGTCTTCCACATGGGCAAGAGCGGCTTCCGCAGCCTTGATCTTCATTTCCCTGGCGTCCATCCGCCACGCACTCCCTAAAACCAACCTGTCGGCCCTTCGTACGAAGCGGCCGGAAATTCCGGTGAGACACTTACACGCCCCGCCCGGCAAACGAAAGCCAAAATCGCGGCAAAGCCGGCGGGTACGCGCGCCGTTCAAAGGCGTCGGCACAAGGGAATTGCAAATGCCGCCTCCATCGCCTACCGGAGAGACCCGCCTCCCATCTTTTCGACAAGGTTTCCCATGTCCGCTTCTCTCGTTGTCTTCGATCTCGACGGTACGCTCATCGACACCGCACACGACCTCGTGGCGAGCCTCAACCACACGATCGGCCTCGAAGGCCTCGATCCCGTCGGTTATGGCGATCTCACCTATCTCGTCGGCCATGGCGGACAGGTCATGATCAAGCGCGCCTTTTCGCTGCGCGGCAGGGACATCACGGATGGCGAGCTGGAGCGCATGCTTGATGTCTTCGTCGAGCACTATGCCGCTGCGATGCCGGGCGTCTCCGTGCCCTATCCCGGCCTCGTCGAGGCCATGGATCGCCTGTCCGGTTCCGGCTACCGCCTTGCCGTCTGCACCAACAAGATGGAGGGCCTTGCCCGCCGCCTGATCGACGGTCTTGGCCTGACCGCCCGCTTTGCCGCAATCACCGGCGGCGACACCTTCGCGGTCCGCAAGCCCGATGCCGAACACCTGCTCGGCACGGTCCGCCTTGCGGAGGGCGATCCGAAGCGCACGGTGATGGTCGGCGACAGCCTCAACGACATCCTGGTCGCCCGCAATGCCGGCGTGCCCTCCATCGGCGTACCCTTCGGCTATTCCGACGTGCCGGTCGCAGAACTCGAGCCCAGCCATGTCGTCACGCATTTCGACGAACTGACGCCCGATCTCATCGAGCGCCTGCTCGCGCGCTGACAGGAAAAAGGCGCCGTATCCTTCCGGACACGGCGCCTTCGATACACTTGCCCTTTGACGCTATCAGCCCTGGACTTGCCGCGCCTTCTGCGTGGCGGCGAAAGCCTTGCGCATATAGTCGTCGCGGCCATAGACGTCGTCGAAATATTCAACCGCGCCGTCCTTGTTCGGCCAGGCCGTGAAATAGGCAACGTAGATCGGGATATCGGCTTTGACGTTGATGCCCTTGTTCTTGCCGCCGGCAATTTCCTTGGCGACATCGGCTTCCGTCACGCCAAGCACGGCGGCAGCCATCTTGCGGGGCTCGGCAAGGCGCACGCAGCCATGGCTCAGCGCCCGCATATCCTTCTTGAAGAAGCTCTTCGACGGCGTGTCATGCATGTAGATGGCATGGCTGTTCGGGAAGAGGATCTTCAATTCGCCCAGCGCATTGTCGCCACTCGGCGGCTGGCGAACGGAAATGCCCGATGTCGAGCCATACCAGTTGACGGAGGACGACGGAACCGCCCTGCCACCCACGGCCACTTCATAGCCCATGCGGTCAAGATAATTCGGGTCGTTGCGCAGCTTGGGCAGCATCTCGTTGATGATGATCGACTGCGGCACGCCCCAATAGGGATTCACTTCGACGGTCTGGATGCGGTCCTCGAAGAAATAGGTCTGGTTCGACTTCGAGCCGACGACCGTGCGCATCGAGAATTTTTCGTGGCCGTCCTGGTAGTAATAGACCTGGAAGGCCGGCTGGTTGATGAAGACATGGCGCGCGCCGAGATCGACCGGCAGCCAGCGCGCCTGTTCCAGCGCCACTTCCAGCTTGGCGATCTTGTCGGCCGCGCTGTCGCCGCCGACCATCTTGCGGATCGAGGCTTTGCCGACGACGCCATCCGGCTTCAGGCCGTTTTCTTTCTGGAAGGCCTCGACGAGGGAAACCAGTTCCGGCGTGTATTCCGGCGTGTCCTTGTAGCCGGCGATCGTGAGCGAATGCTCGGTCTTCAGCGCATCGGAACCGTGCTTGACGATGCCCTTGACGATGTTGGAGAGTTCCGGATTGCTCTGTCCGGGCTTCAGCAGCGTGCCATCGGCGATGACGACGCGGTCTTCCGCAGTGCTCTCGGCCTTGAGCTTTGCAAGCTCGGCCTTCAGCGCCTGGAAGTCGCTGCTGGCGGGCGAGCGGCTTTCCAGATAGCCCTTGACGTTGCTGCTCATCGCGACGTTCTTCAGCGCGGCGACGATGTTGACGTCCTTGCGCTTGAAATCGTGATAGCCGGAAATGCGATTGGGATCGATGCGGCCGCGCACCGCGTCCTGCACATAGGTGGCGACAGCCGACGACAGCGCGATCTCGAAGGTCGCAAGCTCGTCGTACCGCTTGTTGATGTCGGCGCTGTCGAAGCTATCAGACGGAATCTTGACCGCGTAGTCCCAGGGATCTAGGCCGACGGAGGCGGCGTCGGCGAGAACAGCAATCGCGCTCTTCGCCTTTTCGTTGATGCCGGTGCCGTCGATCCAGACAAATTTCTTTTGCGTGGCGTAGAATGCCTCGACCGCCTTGGCGGCATCGGGCGTCGTGCGCACGTTCACATTGGCGAAGGCCGCGCGCACGCCGGCGTCACCGGCGGCCGGGATGTCAACGGTGATCGAGCTCGTCACGACCGGGTCGGCGAGCTTCTCGACGGCGACGCGCTTCAGGCCGTCAGCCTTGTAGGTGTAGTAGCGCGGGCCGGTGACGCGCGGCAGCGGCTTGGCCGCCTGCTTCGTCTCAGCGCCCGGAAGGGCGGCACCCGTGGTCACACCCGGCAATTCTTCGCGCACCGGCTCCTTCTTCTTGCCGCGGAAGATGTCGAACAGCGTCAGGGCGTTGGCCGGTGCAGCGTGGAGCGTGATGGTGGCGCAGGAAAGAGCCAGCGCGGCGGCCAGCACGGCAGTCTTTGTCAGCTTCATAAATAATCCATTCCCCGTATGAACCGCAACGCGCGGTCTCTGGCGGCGCCCGAACCAGCAGGCCGGTAAGTTATAGGAAAGGATGGTGAATGAAAAGGAAACACCCCTTCCCGCCAGCCCCGCAAAACCTCACATATCCGTGACGCCGACACCTGGAAAAGCAAACGGACGAGCCTGCGTAAAAATTTGAATTGGTGGCGAAATTTCGCGCAGGAGGCGAAAATTTCCGCCTGCCTGCTGGAACTCGCCGAAAAAACAAGCCGGCGATTGTGATGGAAAAGGCACAGCACGCATCGCCTCCCGCACACCTTCCCGGCCCGTTTTCCGCCTAATCGATTTTAACCGAAAGTATCGTCTTCTTCCGCCATTCCGCCCTTGCAAGCGGGTCGCAGATAGGCCAGAGATTTGCGCGATTTTTTCGCGCCAGCGCGGCCTCGAAAAGGCGCGCGCTCGACCGGCCTGCCGCGCCCCATGCGGCGGCAAAGCCGGCGGCAGATCTTGACGCATGGGCTCGGAGAAGCGGGAAGCACTATGACATCGACGCGCACGGAAACGGATACATTCGGCCCCATCGAAGTGGACAACAGCCGCTACTGGGGTGCGCAGGCCCAGCGCTCCCTCGGCAACTTCAAGATCGGCTGGGAAAAGCAGCCGCTGTCGGTCGTACGTGCGCTCGGCATCGTCAAGCAGGCCGCCGCCCGCGCCAATGCCGAACTCGGCCGCCTCGATCCGGCTCTCGCCAAGGCCATCACCGAAGCCGCGCAGGAAGTCATCGACGGCAAGCTCAACGACCATTTCCCGCTCGTCGTCTGGCAGACGGGCTCGGGCACCCAGTCCAACATGAACGCCAATGAAGTGATCTCCAACCGGGCGATCGAAATGCTCGGCGGCGTCATGGGCTCCAAGAAGCCGGTGCATCCGAACGACCACGTCAACATGAGCCAGTCGTCGAACGACACCTATCCGACGGCCATGCACATCGCCTGCGCCGAGCGCATCGTGCACGATCTGCTGCCGGCGCTGAAGCACCTGCACGCCGCGCTCGAAGCCAAGGTCAAGGCTTTCGATCACATCATCAAGATCGGCCGCACGCACACGCAGGACGCCACGCCCCTGACGCTCGGCCAGGAATTCTCCGGCTACGCCGCGCAGGTCGCCTCGTCGATCAAGCGCATCGAGCTGACGCTGCCGGGCCTGTGCGAACTTGCCCAGGGCGGCACCGCCGTCGGCACGGGCCTCAACGCCCCGATCGGCTTTGCCGAAAAGGTCGCCGAGCACATCGCCTCGATCACCGGCATCGCCTTCAAGACCGCGCCGAACAAGTTCGAGGCGCTGGCCGCCCACGACTCGATGGTCTTCTCGCACGGCGCGATCAATGCGGCGGCCGCCGCGCTCTTCAAGATCGCCAACGACATCCGTTTCCTCGGTTCCGGCCCGCGCTCGGGCCTCGGCGAACTGGCGCTGCCGGAAAACGAACCCGGCTCGTCGATCATGCCCGGCAAGGTCAACCCGACCCAGTGCGAGGCGCTGACCCAGGTCTGCGCCCAGGTGTTCGGCAATCATGCCTCGCTCACCTTCGCCGGCAGCCAGGGCCATTTCGAGCTCAACGTCTTCAACCCGCTGATGGCCTACAACTTCCTGCAGTCCGTCCAGCTCCTGTCGGATGCCGCGATCTCGTTTACCGACAATTGCGTCGTCGGCATCGAGGCCCGCGAAGACAACATCAAGGCAGCGCTCGACCGCTCGCTGATGCTCGTCACCGCGCTCGCCCCGAAGATCGGCTACGACAACGCCGCGAAGATCGCCAAGACGGCGCACAAGAACGGCACGACGCTGCGTGAGGAAGCCGTCGGCGGCGGTTACGTCACCAATGAAGAGTTTGACGAAGTTGTACGTCCCGAAAAAATGATTATGCCGGGTTGAGGAAGAAATCCCTCATATTCTACTGGAAAGGCCGCAAATCCCGGGATTTGCGGCTTTTTTTCTTTGCAGCCTGCCGTTACGGAATCCACAAACGTTAATCCTTCGCAAAGCATTTGCGCAGTATTTTGCGGGAGCTAACGAATGAGCCAGGAGCAGCCGACATGAACACGGCAGTTGCGCAGAAGGTCCAGGTGCCCGATATCGCGGCCCAGGTGACCTATGCCATGCGCATAATGGGTGTGTCTCCCATTCCCCGCAATTACGAGCTGTTCTACGAGGCCTATATCGGCTCGAACCCCAAGCTGACGCGCGAACTCGCAGCCCTCGGCAGCAAGGCCTCGCAGGAAGAGCTCGACGAAATCGGCATGCAGTATTTTGGCCACCACCACGGCGCGCCGGCTATCGATGGCGCACACACCAAGATCGTCGGCGAACTCGAAGGCCTGCTGCGCCTGCTCAAGCAGGAGCAGACCTCACTCGAAAGCTACAACAAGCTGCTCGACGAAACCTTCGTGCGCATCAACAACAAGAGCTCCGCCAGCGTCGATATCATCAAGGGCGTGATCGGGGTACTCACCCAGGCCACTGGCGACACGATCAGCCAGGGCAAGGTGATGGTCGAGAATGTCGTACAGCGGTCCATCGAGATGGACAATGTGCGCAAGGAACTCGACGAGTACAAGCGCATCGCCAACACGGATTCGCTGACGCAGCTTTCCAACCGCCGCGCCTTCGACGACAAGCTCTCCGCCATCTACAATTCGACGATGACGCGCCATGTCACGGCGCTGATCATCGCCGACATCGACCACTTCAAGAAGATCAACGACACCTACGGCCATCCCGTCGGCGACAAGATCCTCGCCTCCATCGGCAGCCTCATCCGCGCCAATGTGCGCAAGGACATCCTCGTTGCGCGCACCGGCGGCGAGGAATTCGCGATGATCGTGGAAGGCAATACCGAAGAAGAGGCGATGGCGATCGCCGAGCGCATCCGCACCGCGCTTGAGCACACGCCCTTCAAGAACTCCAAGACAGGCGTCAACTACGGCCCGATCACCATCTCGCTCGGCTTCTGCATGGCCTCCTGGGCGGAAGGCCCCGGCGAACTCTATTCGAAGGCCGACATCGCTCTCTATTGCGCCAAGAACGGCGGCCGCAACCGCACCATGGCCTATGAGGACGGCATGAAGAAGGATTTTGCCAAGAGCTGGCTTATCTACCGAAAATAGACCTCCAGGCATCCTTTCGAAACGGCGCCTTCGGGCGCCGTTTTGCGTTTCGGGCATTTTTTGAAATCCGGCGGAACCGCGGCGACACGAAAGCGTTTTCGGGGCAACAGGAGGACCGCACCATGCAAACCGGATTTGTCGAAATTACCATGATTGTCGCCCTGATGCTGAGCAGCCTCGTCTGGATCCAGCCTTTCTGAGGCCTGTTCCCGCCGGAACATCGCGACAGCCGGCAACGTCCTAAAACGTCCCCATGAGAACACGACGCCGGGCACGAACCGCACCGGCACTTCAGACAGGGACCAGGACCATGAACAAGCTCGCACTCGCCTTTATCGCAGGCCTTCTTTCCACCGCCGGCGCTGCATCTGCCGCCGACAACGCCATCAACCCCATCGTGGTCGCCTCGCTCTCGTCCTCCTCGCAGAAGACCGGTTGGCTGCAGGTCCTGTCGGGCGGCAAGCCGATGAAGTCGGAAAAGAAGATCGCCGCCGTTTCCCGCGCCCCGATCGCCCGCGAACTCGTAGCCTTCACCGAGGACGTCGCCCCCGGCACGATCATCGTCGATAACTCCGAGCGCCGCCTCTACCACGTGCTCGGCTCGGGCCTCGCCATGAAATACGCCGTCAGCGTCGGCCGCGAAGGCTTCATCTGGACCGGCACGGAAAAGGTAACGCGCAAGACCGAATGGCCGACCTGGACGCCGCCGGAAGACATGCGCGCCCGCGAAGCCAAGAAGGGCAAGATCCTGCCGGTCTCGATGAAGGGCGGCCTCGACAACCCGCTCGGCTCGCGCGCCATCTACCTCGGTTCGACCGTCTACCGCATCCACGGCACCAACCAGCCGTCATCGCTCGGCAAGGCGCAGTCCTCCGGCTGCATCCGCATGGCGAACGAAGACGTCGAGCACCTCTATGCGCAGGTCACGGCAGGCGTAACGGTCATCGTTCGTAACTAAGTGATCAGCGGCAGGCGGAAACGTCTGCCGATTTTGCGATGGCAATGAGTTCCGGGCGGTATTCGAAATGCATGGTGTCGTAGTGATACCAGCGCCCGCCCCAGATGAAGCCATACCGCTCGAAAATCTCGACGATCTCGAGCGGATATTTGTTGGCGTATTTCGGCACCTTGCCCGGCTTTCCGCCCGACCAGATCCAGTAATCCGCAAACTTCGTGTTGAGATCGACGGCCGCGCCAAAACTGTGCACCGACATATTTTTCGCGCCGGAAACCTTGCGCCAGTTGAACACGCCGGCCGAGGGGCTGAGGTAGCGCTTCAGCTCCGGTTTTGCCTCAAGTTCATCGCGCACCTTCTCCAGCGCCGCGGCGGCACCCTGCCGCTTCGTCACGCGCAAGGTTTTGCCGAACCATTTGACGGGAACGAGATCGGCCCCGACGGCCTTCGCCGAGGCACCATAGAGCCGCATCATCAAGGCATCGCTGCGAATGCGGCCGGGATCGAAATCGACCTCCGGCTTTTTCTCGCAGGCGCCGAGCGGATAGACCTGCCGCAGGCTGTCCTCGACATCGCCAGAGGCCAGTGCCGTCTGGTGATCCTTGACCTTGCCGTCGTCGATATAGAGCGCCGGGCCGCCATCCTTGAACAGCAGCCTGTTGCCCTCCACGCCAGAAAGGCTTTCCGGATAGGCTTCCACTAAGAGCTTGAGGCGGGCCGCGAGATCGGGCTCCGCCGCCCGTGCCGCAGGCGTGGCGAGGAGGAGTGCGGCAAAGCCGGCGAGAAGAGGCTTAATCGACATTGATGTTGATATAGTCGCCATCCGCGCCGCGCCAGATCTCGACCTCGATGCGCACATCGCCCTGAAGCAGGCGGCGGGCGGCGCTGCGCTCGATGCGGCCATGGCTGATCATGCGTTCGGCAAGCTCGCGGTTGCGAGCCGAGGCGAAAAAGCCATCGGTGTCGTCGCCCGGCTGGCTGACGCCGAAGCGATGTACATTGGCGCGATCCTGGCGGATGACCTGCCAGGGCTGCGTCAGGCGCTCGTTGTTGGAATTGTAGAGATCGTCCTGGCCGATATAGGCGCCGTAGCTCTCGATCAATTCGTCTGCCTTGGCTGCGCCCATCGAGGCCGCAAGCATGCCGGCGAAAACCGCCGCAAAAAGTCCTGTCCGCATCTCAAACTCCAAATTCGGCAAAAGCCATTCATAACCAAGAACAAGACGGTTCGGGAAGGCGGGATATTCGCGTGCGCCTACCACATGGTCTTTGCTGCACGGCCCGGCCATTCCTTGTCATAGGCTATGCCGTCGAAACCCTTCTTGGCGGATGCCAGCATCTGCCCGACGGTGGGCAGGCAAGCGGCATCGCGGAATTTTTCCGGGTTCCAGAGATCGGCGCGCAGCACGGCGCGGGCGCATTGCGAATAAACCTCTTCGATCTTGATGACGACGACCGAGCGTGGATGTTTTCCATCCATGACGAAACGCTGCGTGATCTCGTCATCGATGCGCACGACGGCGCGGCCGTTGAGGCGCATGGTCGTGTTGGAGCCGGGAATGAGGAACATCAGCGCGACGCGCGGATCGCGCACGATGTTGGAGAGCGAATCGATCCGGTTGTTGCCCCGCCAGTCCGGCAGCATCAGCGTGCGCTCGTCCTCGATATGGATGACCGCACCGGCATCGCCGCGCGGCGAGCAGTCGAGCCCTTCCGGCCCCACCGTGGCGAGCGCCACGAACGGGGAGGCCTCGATCATCGTGCGGTATTCCGACAGCAGAAAATCCGTCACCTTGACGAGCGAGGCTTCGCCCGGCGCGCCGTAAAGTTCGTTCAACTGCTCCACCGACGTGACCACCGTCATGCTGCTCTCCTGTGCTTAGCACCTTTGCGGCGCATCGCACCCTTGCATGACAGGCGCGTGACGGAAAGCGATCAGGCGGCGATACGCTGCCCGTCCTCCGCGAAGAAACCGACGATCCGGTCGATGACGGGCTCGGCGGAAACGATGCGGCGATGGCCGAAGCCGTTGGCCCATTCCAGCGTTACATTGGGGCCGGAGGCGGCGTAACGCCGGGCGTGATGGGCCGGCACCTCCTTGTCGTCCTCGGCATGGAGAACGAGCATCGGCGTGCTGAGCCGCCCTGCCCCGCTGGCCGCATCGAAGGCCGAAAGCGGCGCGCCGGCAATGCGCTCGACATGATCTTCCAGCGCCACCTGCGTTCTGGGACCGAGCTTCAGATAGCGCCCGAGATCCTTGAACAGCCAGACCATCTCGCTCGGCGAGCCGATGGTGACGAGCCGGCGCGGCCGGTGCGCGGGCACCGAGGGCACGAGGCCGCTTGCCGCGCAGGCCAGCGATGCGCCACCGAAGGAATGACCGCAGAAATAGTCGAAGCCGCCAAAACGCTGCCAGGCCACATCGATGGCGCGCACAGCCATCGGCAGCGTCAGCGTACGCCCGCGCGAGGCGCCATGGCCCGGCAGGTCGAGTGCCACGACCTCATGGCCCGCAGCCACCAGCCCCTCCGTCAAAGCCGAGAGATAGGCCGCACGCGAGCCCCAGCCGTGCACGACAAGCACCCGGCCGGCGAAATGTTCACAGGGGCGCGCCGCGAAACGATGCGCCACCGCCGTGCCGCCGGCAAAGTCCAGCGTTACGCGCTGTGCCTGGCGCATCCAGCCTTCGGAGCGCGCAAAAAGCTCCTTCTCCTTGGCCGTGCGCGGGCGGCGACCCGGCGTGGTCGCAAAGAGGCGGAACGCGGCCCAGCCGGCCGCATCGGGAGAAACCGCGGCGACGCCGGAGAGCGCGAGGCGGATGACCTTCAAGCCAAAGGATGCCATAGTGGGAATCCATCAAAAATGTTCAATGATGAACAATAAAGTACAACGATGAACAAAAATCAAGCCTTCCCCTGGGACCATCCGCGCTTTCGCAGCTGGATCGGGGTGGCGCGCGCCTGCCAGCTGATGCAACAGGCGGTGACGCGGGCGATTGCGGATCTCGGCATCAAGCCGCCGCATCTCGACATTCTCGTCAATCTCTACCGTTTCCAGGGCATTTCGCAGCAGGAGCTGGCGCGCAAGCTTTTGGTCGGCCGCTCGAACATGAGCATGCTTTTGCCGCAGCTCGAAAAGCGCGGCCTCATCGAGCGCAATCCCGACGCCAAGGACAAACGCGTGCTGCGCCTGTCATTGACCCCGAATGGTCGGACGCTGACGGAACAGGCCATGGCCATCCAGACCGGCCTCATCGAGCGCATCCTATCGCAGACGCCGGAAGACCGCTGCCTTCAGGTGGCTGACGCCATGGAAGACATCATCCGCATTCTCCAGACGCTGGAGAATGCGGATGACGAAGACGACGGCTAGGCTTTCGCCACGGCGTCCGCCCGTGTCGATTTCAGCGACTGGAATTCCCAGAGCGCGACCCCCAACAGTACGGCGGCGGCAGCCATGAAGAGCTGGTAGGGCTCGACGAACGGCACCAGCGCCGAAAGCGCCAGAAGGGCCGCGATGCCGACGATATGCGACAGCGGCGAGCGGCCGCGGATCGCCGCCTTGAACCAGATGTTGCCCAGCAGGAAGACGATCGGGCCGCCAAGGATGGCGCTCGCCGTCTTGGCATCGACATGGCCGTGCGGATGGGCAAGCGCGAATTCCTCCGCCACGGCCGACAGGATGATGCCGGCGACGATGGGAATATGCGCATAGGTGAAGGCCATGCGGGCGATGCGGCCGGGTGTCGCCGAATGCTCGATGAGATGCGCCGCCTCGCCATGGCCGAAGCGGAAATAGATCCACCACATGGTGGCGGTCGAGAGGAACGCAGTCATCAGCATGAAGATGGTGAAGCCGTCGAGCAGTTCCATGCCGGCGACCGTGCGGCCGGTGACAAGGATCGTTTCGCCAAGGCAGATGATGACGAAGAGCGCGCAACGCTCCGCCATATGCTCGCCCGAGACCTGCCAGTCGCTGACCGTCGAGCGGCCAAGCCCCGGAACGGCAAAACCGAGTGCCGGCGAGGCATATTCGAGACCGAGCGCGATGATCCACATCGCGAGACGTGCCTCATGCTCGACGAAAGCGCCGCCGATCCAGAACACGGCCGAAAACAGCGTCCAGACCGTGATACGCGTGAAGTTGAGGCTGTTTTCCGGCCAGTCGCGCCGCATGACATAGGCGGTGAAGGCCGAGCGGCCGGTCTGCATGGCGACGTAGGTGATCGCGAACAGAAGTCCGCCCGCCTCGAAGGCGGTGGGAATGGCGATGGACAGCATCAGCCCCAGGAACATCAGAACGAAGAGCAGGATGCGCACCGGCGACTTTTCCGGATCGAGCCAGTTCGTCGCCCAGGTCGTGTAGATCCACACCCACCATATTGCCAGCATCAGCAGTGCGGCCTCGACGAGGCCAAGGGGGGAATAGTGCGCGGCCAGCGAATGCGAGAGCTGGATGATCGTCAGCACGAAGATGAGGTCGAAGAAAAGCTCGGCAAAGGCCACCTTGCCTTCCTTGGCAGTGCCGCGGGCACGCAGGCAGGCGGAAGTGGCAAAACGTTCGTCATTCGTCGCCGTCATGGCGCATCCTTTTTATAAAGCTGTTCCAGGCGCTGGTCGGGCACGATCCAGAGAAGCGCTACCGCCGCATAGAGCACATGGGAAATCACCGGCGAGACAAAGGCAAGCCCAATCGCGGCGAGATAGAAAACAGGCGAGAACCGCCCCTTGAAATCGCTTCCAAGCGCGCTGCGCACGCGCGCGGCGTCGGGATGCACCGCGACGATGCGGATCTGCAGGATTTCATAGGCAACGGCCGTCAGAAGCAGGATCACGCCGTAGAGCGCCGTCGGGAGCGCGTCCGAAGGATTGTTGCCCATCCAGGCGGTGGCAAAGGGAATGAGCGACATCCAGAACAAGAGATGCATGTTCGCCCAGAGCACGCCCCCGCTGGCATTGCTGCAGATTGTCAGCAGATGGTGATGGTTGTTCCAGTAGATCGCCACATAGACGAAGCTCAGGAGATAGCCGAGGAATATCGGCAGCATGGGAACCAGCGCCGCGAAGGTCGGCTCCTTCGGTACCGCCAGCTGCAATACCATGATCGTGATAATGATGGCGATCACACCATCGCTGAAGGCTTCGAGCCGTCCCTTGTTCATAGGCACCTCATGTCCATTTTCATTAGACATGACGCATGTTGCGCTGAGTCGCTACAGCAGATTGCGTAACGTCAGTCTGCCGGTTCCTCCTCGTGGCGGTGGCGCTCCTCTTCCGCCGCCGCACGCTGACGCCCCGTACGGGCGGCGACGAGATCGGCGGGCGAGGCATTGCCGCGGATGAGCTGGCGTCCGGCATAGATTCCGCCGACGGTTTCCAGCTCCAGCCGCTGGCGATCGACATCGCGGAACTCCTCGACCACCTCGGCCGCAAGATCCTCGTCCTCGCCGAGCGCCTTCAGCGTCTCCTGGCTGAAGATCATGGCCGATTCGAAGGTCTCGCGGATCTGGAAGTCGACGCCGGCATGGATGAGGTCGAGCGCATGGCCGCGGTCATAAGCGCGCGCCAGGATCGGCACGAGCGGGAATTCCTCGCGAACGATCTCGGCGATCTTCACCGCCGCTTGCCTGTCGTCGAGGCAGATGAGGATCGCCTTGGCCGTCGAAGCGCCGGCCGCATGCAGGATATCGATGCGCGAGCCGTCGCCGTAATAGACCTTGAAGCCGAAATCGGAGGCGTCGCGCACGAATTCCGCATCCTTGTCGATGAGGGAGAGCGTGTAGCCTCTTGCGAGCAGCGGCTGGCTGACGATCTGGCCAAAGCGGCCGAAGCCGATCATCAGCACCGTGCCTTCGACATTTTCCGGCAGCGTCAGTCCCTCGGTGGAGGGCTGCTGCTTCGGCACGATGCGGTCATGCAGGATGACCATCAGCGGCGTCAGGATCATCGAGATGATGATCGTCGCCGTCAGGATGGCGTTTTCCTCGCCATTGAGGATGCCGGCCGCAACGGCGGCGGCATAGAGCACGAAGGCGAATTCACCGCCCTGCGCCATCAGCACGGCGCGCTCAAGGCTCTCGCTATGGCACGTGCCGAGCAGGCGCGCGACGAGATAGATCAGCAGCGTCTTCGCCACCATGTAGCCGATGACGCTTGCCACCACGAGCTGCCAGTTGGCCGCGATCACCGATAGATCGATCGCCATGCCGACGCCGAGGAAAAACAGCCCGAGCAGGATGCCGCGGAACGGCTCGATATCGGCTTCCAGCTGATGGCGAAAAGCCGATTCGGACAGCAGCACGCCGGCAAGGAAGGCCCCCATCGCCATGGAGAGGCCGGAGACCTGCATGGCGAGCGCCGACCCCAGCACCACGAGCAGCGCCGCCGCCGTCATCACCTCACGCGCACCGGAGGCGGCAAGCACCCTAAACAACGGATTGAGCAGGTATCGCCCCGCCAGAACCAGCGCGACGATGGCGCCGATGGCGATGCCGACGGAGAGCCAGCGGTCGGACGCATCCGTCGCGGCCGCGCCCGTGCCAAGCAGTGCGACAATGGCGAGCAGCGGCACGATGGCGAGGTCCTCGAAGAGCAGGATCGCTATGATGCGCTGCCCCTTCAGCGTCGACATCGTTCCCCGCTCCTGCAGCATCTGCATGACGATGGCGGTGGAGGTCAAAACGAAGCCGGTGCCGGCGACGAAGGAGGGAATGAGCGGGAAGCCGAAGGAAAGCCCGATACCGGTGAGTGCCGCCATGGCGCCCATGACCTGCACCGCACCGAGGCCGAAAATGTCCTTGCGCATGCCCCAGAGCCGCGACGGCTGCATTTCCAGGCCGATGATGAAGAGGAACATCACCACGCCGAGTTCGGCGACATGGATGATCGCCTGCGGATCGGCAAAAAAGCCGAGGCCGAAGGGGCCGATGGCAAGGCCGGCCGCGAGATAACCGAGCACCGAGCCGAGCCCGATCTTCTTGAAGACCGGCACGGCGGCGACACCGGCCGCCAGCAGCACGACAACCTCGGTGAGATCGTTTGCGTTCGCTTCTGCTGCCAAGGGTCTCTCCGTTCGCTTGCGGTGGACGCGCCCTTTGGCAGTCCTCAAATTATCGCGGCTTTTCCGACATATCGCGGCTCATGCCCTTCTCCGCAAGGTCGCGCTCGTAATCGGCAAAGAGCGCCTCGCCCTTTTCCCCGAGTTCCCGGAGATAGGTCCAGGTGAAGATGCCGGTATCATGAAGGTCGTCGAAGCCGATGCGCACGGCATAATTGCCCGTCGGCGTCATGGCGATGATCCCGACATTGCGCTTGCCCGGTACGGTCAGCTTCTGGCCCGGTCCATGGCCCTGCACTTCCGCCGAGGGCGAAAGAACGCGCAGCATCTCGGCGGAAAGGTCGAAGCTCGCACCGTCGTTGAAGGTGACGACGAGGCGCTGGCGGTCCTTGGAAACGCGCAGTTCGGTCGGCCAGAGATCGCTCATGTCCATGCCCTTTCCTATTCGATTTCGCGAAGGACTATGCCGCAAGCCGGGGATGTGCAAGGCGGAAAATACTGTCATAATCGCCGCATCGGCTTGACGCTACGCCTCGCGCGCACGACATGTCGATAATGGAGGACATGTTTTGAATTCCTATGCAGGACCTTGGAACGGCGCCGACCCGGTCGCGCAATCCGCAGCCCCGATGATCGACCCTTTCGGGCGGGCGGTCACCTATCTGCGCGTCTCCGTGACGGACCGCTGCGATTTCCGCTGCACCTATTGCATGGCGGAAAACATGACCTTCCTGCCGAAAAAGGACCTGCTGACCCTCGAAGAGCTGAACCGGCTCTGTTCCGCCTTCATCGCCAAGGGCGTGCGCAAGCTGCGCCTGACGGGCGGCGAGCCGCTGGTGCGCAAGAATATCATGCATCTCGTGCGCGAACTCGGCAAACAGGTTCATGACGGCCGCCTCGACGAACTGACACTGACGACCAACGGTTCGCAGCTCGCCAGACACGCCGCCGAGCTTGCCGATTGCGGCGTGCGCCGCATCAATGTCTCGCTCGACACGCTCGACGTGGAAAAGTTCAAGACCATCACCCGCTGGGGCGAGCTTTCAAAGGTCATCGAAGGTATCGACGCCGCGCAGGCCGCCGGCCTGAAAATCAAGATCAACGCCGTTGCCCTGAAGGATTTCAACGACCGCGAAATCCCCGAGCTGATGCGCTGGGCGCACGGCCGCGGCATGGACCTCACGCTCATCGAGACCATGCCGATGGGCGAAATCGAGGAAGACCGCACCGACCGCTATCTCCCGCTCTCGGAAATGCGCGCCCGCCTCGCCGAAGAATTCACACTGACCGAAAACGCCTACCGCACCGGCGGCCCGGCGCGTTACGTGACGGTCGAGGAAACCGGCGGTCGTCTCGGCCTCATCACGCCGATGACGCATAATTTCTGCGAGAGCTGCAACCGCGTGCGCCTCACCTGCACCGGCACGCTCTATATGTGCCTCGGCCAGAACGACGCCGCGGACCTCCGCCTTCCGCTGCGCGCCTCGGATGACGACGCCCTGCTCTCGCAGGCCATCGACGAAGCGATCGGCCGCAAGCCCAAGGGCCACGATTTCATCATCGACCGCCGCAACCGCCCGGCCGTCGCACGGCATATGAGTGTTACAGGCGGGTGAAGCTCTTTCAAACAAAACGGCCGGGCTCTTGCCCGGCCGTTTTGTTTGATCCCTCACGATCGTCTACGCCGCGTAGTGCCGGCCGTAGCCATCCTCCACACGCGTATCGAGATCGCGCGTCTTGAAGTGGTCGATCTTCTGGTTGAGCGTCTGCACCCGGCGGCGCAGGCCGTGGATTTCGGCGGTGTTCTCTTCCACCATCGCGGCATTCTGCTGGGTGATGAGCTCGACCTGGTGCACAGCCTGGTTCACCTCGTTGATGCCCTGATACTGGGCCGCCGCAGCCGCCTCGATCTTGCCGACGAGCGTGTGGATCGAGGAGATGTGGTCGTTGATCACCGAGAGCGCCTCCCCCGTCTCCGTCACCAGCGACACGCCGTTGCGCACCTGGGCGGAGCTTTCCGAGATCAGGCCCTTGATCTCGCGGGCGGCACCGGCGCAGCGCTGGGCGAGTTCGCGGACTTCCTGCGCGACGACCGCGAAACCACGACCGGCCTCGCCGGCGCGGGCGGCTTCAACACCGGCGTTGAGCGCCAGAAGGTTCGTCTGGAAGGCGATCTCGTCGATGACGCCGATGATCGTGCTGATCTTCTCCGAGGAGCGGTTGATCTCGCCCATGGCGGTGACGGCCTTGGCCACGACCTCGCCGGAGCGCTGGGCGTAGCTATGCGTCTCATCGACCGAAACGGCGGTCTTCTGGGCGCTTTCGGCCGTCGAGCGGACGATGTCGGTGAGCTGGCGCAGTGCGCGCGAGCTTTCCTCGAGTGCGGCCGCCTGCTGTTCGGTGCGGCGGGCGAGATCGTCGGCGGAGGCGGCAAGGTTGCCGGTACCGCCGTTGATTTCCATCGTCGTCGCGCGGACGTCCGACAGTGTGTGGCGCAGCGCCTCCACGGCATTGTTGTAGGTGCGGGCCATGGCGACATATTCGGCGGCAAGCGCCTCCGTCATGCTCTCTTCGAGATTGCCGGCGGCAAGCTGGCCGAGCACGTCGGAGAGCGCCGTCAGCGCCTCGGTCTGCTCTGCCTCGATGCGGGCGCGCTCGCTGGTACGGCGGGCCTGCTCCTCGGCCGTCAGCTGGCGCTGGGCTTCCGCCTCCTGCTCCAGCCTTACGTTTTCGCGGGCGGCATCGCGGAAGACGGCAACCGAGCGCACCATGTCGCCGATCTCGTCGCCGCGGTTACGGCCGTCGATGCTGATGTCGAGATCGCCGCTGGCGAGACGCGCCATCGATTCGGTGACGCGCTTCAGCGGCCCGCGCAAGGTTTCGACCAGCATCAGGCCGCCGATGATGGCGAGCAGCGTGCCGGCGACCATGGCGATGATCGAGACATTGGCCGAACGCTGGCTGTCCTGCTTGCCCGCCTCCTGCGCGCTCGACACGAACTGCTCCAGCGTCTGGCTGGCATCGGCGACGGAGGCATAGGCGTTAACGCGCGCCGCCTGCCACTTTTCGCCGACGGCAATCAGGTCCTGCGTGCCCTTCTCGATGCTGGCAAGCGACGGGGCGAGTTTTTGCGAGAGATCGCGCAGTGCGGCATTCTTGGCGCCGAGCTTGGCAAGCTCGGCGGCGCTGGCTGCAACGGCCTTCACGTCGGCGAGAACCGCGTCGCGGCTCGGCTGGTCGAGCTTGCGATGCAGTTCGCTGATATGGAGGCGCGTCTGGTCGATACCCTTGAACGTATCGCCCATCAGCGTGATCAGCGTCTTGAGCAGCGCGATCTCGGCATCCATGCCGACGAAGCGCTTGGCGGCCGTGTCGGAATTCTTGCCGGCCTCCTTCAGGAAGTCGGCATCGAATTTGGAAAGCTTGGTAAGAACCGGAATGAATTTCGCCTTCTTGCCCTCGGCATCGTCAGTGCCGGCAAGGATGCCCTGCACCGCGGCGATTTCGGCTTCCAGCGGCTTGATCTGCGCCAGTGCCTTCGGCGAGGCGATCGCCTTGGATTCGGCAAGCTGCTTCAGGAGCTGCGGCAGATAGGTCTCGGCCGCCTTCACCTTGTCTTCCGGCTTCATGGCCAGCGCGACCGGCTTGCGGAACTTGCCGATTCGTTCGGCCAGGCCCTGATAGGCAGCGGCGTCGAACAGCAACGCCTTGGCGAAGGCTTCCTTCTCACCCGATTCGTTGCGGATGACCGCGATCTGTTTTTCGGCAAAGTCGCCGTCCCTGGCCATCGCGGCAAGCGCGCTTTCTAGGCTGGTCGTGACGGCGTTGCGCTCCTGATCGATCGACCACAGCGCCTCGGTCTGGCCGCGCATCGTCCCGGCAAGGGCGACCACGGAGGCGATCTTGGCCTTTTCCGCCGCATTTGGCAGCAGCGCGTCGAGATCGCGGATGCCGGCGTCCTGCTCGTCGATGCGGGCGGAAAGCGCATCGCGCGTGTCCTGTCCCGGTTTGTCGGCGAAATCCTGCAGGCCCGTGCGCAGGTTCTGGAAATGCGACAGGCTGTTGATCGTCTCGCGGGTGACCGTCATGTGGCCGTTCAGGGTGCTCGCGGTAAAATAACCGACAAGGCCGATGCCGGCGATGAGCGCGACGAGCGGAATGACGAATAGCAACACCTTGGTGACGATACGGCGCTGCTGGAGCAGGCGGTCGATGAAGGACATGGGTTCCCCGACGTTTTTTTGACGACCATGTCCCGTCGGGCGCTTTCAAAGCCGAAACGGCCGCTCTGGAAACCAGGGGGAGCGCGGCCGGAAACTGCTCAAGGAACTGCGCCGGTCTTGCATCAGACGGCCAGCCCTCACCCGTCGCATCATGCGAACACGCATTTGGGATGACGCAACGATAGGTGGGGAAGCTTAATGAATGCCTTCGAGAAACCGGCAGAAACTCAAGGCTTTGCGCCGAAATGATCGCGTTTTCTGCTCAAAATCATTTCAATCGCCGCTTCTTTCGCCAATCACCCCGTTTGTTCCAGCCTTGAGGATGATGGTAGGCCACGCCCGTTCGGCATATGAGGGAGAGACCAACGCGCGGAATCACTCCCTATGAACTCCACCGGAAATGCCAGGGGCGCCGTGTTCATGGCGATCGCCATGGCGGCCTTCACCTGCAACGATGCCCTCGTGAAATCCGTCACGCATGCGATGAACACCGGCCAGATCCTGTTTGTGCGCGGGCTGATGACGAGTGCGCTCGTGCTGGTCATCGCCTGGCGGATGGGCGCGCTCGGCTCCTGGCGCATCCTGTTGCAGCCGCCGGTCGCCCTGCGGCTCGCGGCGGAAATTTTTGCCTCGCTCACCTTCATTTCCGCCCTCGGCGTCATGCCGCTCGCCAATATCTCGGCCATCCTCCAGTCGCTACCGCTTGCCGTGACGCTGGGGGCGGCGCTCTTCCTGGGCGAACAGGTCGGCTGGCGGCGCTGGCTCGCCATCATCGTCGGCTTCATCGGCGTGCTCATCGTCATCCGGCCGGGGCCGGAGGGCTTTTCGCTCGCCGCCATCTACGCCATCGCCTCGATGATCGGTGCGGCGACACGCGATCTCGCCACACGGCGCATCCGCAGCGATGTCTCCACCCTGTTCATCAGCGTCATCACCGCGATCGTCATCACGCTTGTCGGCGGTGCACTGATCGTGCCGATGGGCGGCTGGCAGCCGATGTCGGCGGCGGTCGTCATGCGGCTGGCCGCGGCCAGCGTTCTGCTGCTCATCGGCTACCAGACGATCGTCAACGCCATGCGTGTCGGCGAAATCTCCTTCGTCGCCCCCTTCCGCTACATGAGCCTCCTCTGGGCGATCACGATCGGCTTCCTGTTCTTCGGCGAATTACCCGATCTCTGGATGACCGTGGGCGCCGTCATCGTCATCGCCTCGGGTCTCTACACCTTCTACCGCGAAAACCGTCGCCGGGCGGCCCCCATCGCCCAGCAGTCCACACCGGAATCGCCGTGACATCGCAAAGGCTTGCGACCAGGCCTTGCACCGACTAGACCGGTGTGAGAGCCAACACGATGGGAGCACGATGGCACTCTCACATGCGATACCGGGTGTGATCCTGGCCGGTGGCCTGTCCTCGCGGATGGGGCAGGACAAGACGCGCATCCGTCTCGGCGGCGCGGCCCTCATCGACCGCGCCGCACGGCGGTTGCGGCCGCAGGTCTCGTCCGTCGCCGTCAATGCCAATGGCCCCGTGCTTTTCGAGCGCGGCGAGGAGTTTCCGGTCTTCGCCGATCTCGGCGCCGCGCGCGCAGGGCCGCTCGGTGGCGTGCTCGCCGCCCTCGACCATGTGAGGCGCAACCATCCCGAGGCGAGCCACGTCGCGACCGTGCCGACCGACAGCCCCTTCTTCCCGACCGATCTGGTCAGCCGGCTGGGCAAGGTCATCGATACGCCGGACAGGATCGCCGTCGCGCGCTCGGCCAGCGGCCTCCACCCGGTCTTCGCGCTCTGGCCGGTCGCGCTGGCCGACGATCTCGGCGCGTGGCTTTCCGGCGGCGGGGCGTTGCGCGTCCGCAGCTATCTCGAACGCCACCAGGCGCGCGAAATCACCTTCCCGCCGATCGCGACGTCGCGCGGCGAATTCGATCCGTTCTTCAACATCAACACGCCCGACGATCTCGATCAGGCGGAAAACTGGCTCTGGGTGCTGGAGAGATGACGCGTCCCAAAATCTTCGGCATCGCCGGATGGAAGAATTCCGGCAAGACCGGCCTTGCCGTGCGTCTGGTCACGGAGCTCGTCGCCCGCGGCTACCGCGTCTCGACCATCAAACACGCGCACCATGATTTCGATATCGACAAGGTCGGAGCCGACAGTTACCGCCATCGCCAGGCCGGCGCGCATGAAGTGACCATCGTCTCGGGCACGCGCTATGCCATCATGCACGAGCTGCGCGGTGCGCCTGAGCCCAGTTTCGAAGAAATCCTCGCCCGCCTCGCGCCCTGCGATCTCGTGCTTATCGAGGGCTACAAGCGCGAGCCGATCCCGAAGATCGAGGCACGGCGCCTGGAATCAGCCAACCGCGTTCCGCTCGCACCCGAGGACCCGCATATCGCCGCCATCGCCGCCGACCACCCGGTCACGGATACCAGCCTTCCCGTCTTCGACCTCGACGACACCGCAGCCATCGCGGATTTCGTCATAGAGATCACCGGTCTCCCGCTACCCGCCCCCGCCTGATCGCCATAAAAGGAAAAGGCCGCGGAATGAATTCCGCGGCCTTCTTTCTATCCTGTATCGGCCGATTACTCGGCCATGGCGACCGGCTTCACCAGCGCGGTCACGCGACGGATTGTGACGCGACGGTTGAGCTGTTCGGGCCCATCCGTATCGATCTTCAGGAATCGCTCGCCATAGCCCTGGGTGGCCAGGTTTTCCGGCGGGATGTCATAGACGTCCGTCAGGATGTTGGCGACGGCCTCGGCCCGTTCGTCCGAAAGCACGAGGTTCGATTCGTCCGAGCCGACGGCATCGGTGTGGCCTTCGATCAGGAAGGTCTCGCCGGCATCCTTGTCGAGGATCTCGTTCATCGCATCCGCCACCTTGCGCAGGGTCGTCGCCTGGTTCATCGAAATCTCCGATGAACCGGTCGCAAACGTGATCGTATCGAGGTCGATACGGCGCACCTTGTCGCGGATACGGGCCGAGTACTTCACCTCATCCAGCGTATAGACACGCTCGACGGGCTCCACCGGCGGCCGGTCGAGGAATTCGCGATAATCATGCGAGCCCTCGGACGACGTGTCGATGATGTAGTCGTCGAGCGGCACCGACAGGCGCATCGGCGGCAGACGCTCGCCGGGATCGACGAAGGTCGGCCGGGCGTCACGATCGATTTCCGGGGCATAGAACATGACATATTCACGACCCGAGCGATCGATGCGCGAGCGCTGGATGACGTCGCCGTAGCGGCTGCGGATCGTGACGACCCGGTCGCCGTTCGGGCGGACGATGACCTCGCGGACACGGCCATGCGGCAGGTCCTCGTAGTAGGTCTCGGTTGCCCGGCGCGACAGGCGGCGGCCGTCGTCCGAGCGGACGATGATCCGGTCGCCGAAATTGATCACGGCGCGATCATCGACTTCGCGCTCGACACGCCAGCCATCACGCTCCTCATAGCGCGGACGGCGGTCACGGCGTTCGCCACGCTCGCTCTCGCCCGATTCGTAGCGGACGCGATCACGATCCTTCCAGCCGACCTGCGCGTCGCGATCCGACTCAGGGATACGGATCTTGACGTTTTCCCGCTCTTCAGCGCGCTTGCGGCGGCGCTCGTCACGGCCCGATCCCTTGCGGTTGTCGAAATCCTTGTCGCTGTCGAGCACGGCCGCACCGTCGAGGAACGGCAGTTCGATCGTCTCGTTCGTCTTGGACGGGTCTCTGGCGATCCGCTCACGATCTTCATCGCGCTTGCGGCGGGGCCGCTCGTTTGTCTGCTCTTCGCGCTGCTGGTCCTCCGCAGCCTCACGCTGCTTCTTGCGACGCTCTTCGCGGGCTTTCTGGCGATCCTGCTGTTGCTGATCGTCACCCTCAGCCGCGTCGCGCTGCTTCTTGCGCTCCTCGCGCGCCTTCTGGCGGTCCTGTTGTTGCTGATCGTCGCCTTCCGCGGCATCGCGCTGCTTCTTGCGCTCTTCACGCGCCTTCTGGCGATCCTGCTGCTGTTGATCGTCGCCCTCAGCGGCCTCGCGCTGCTTCTTGCGTTCCTCGCGCGCCTTCTGGCGATCCTGCTGCTGCTGGTCATCGCCCTCAGCGGCCTCACGCTGCTTCTTGCGCTCTTCACGCGCCTTCTGGCGATCCTGCTGTTGCTGATCGTCGCCTTCAGCGGCCTCGCGCTGCTTCTTGCGTTCCTCGCGGGCCTTCTGGCGGTCCTGCTGCTGCTGATCATCGCCCTCAGCTGCTTCGCGCTGCTTTTTGCGGCGCTCCTGGCGTTCCTGCTGCTGTTGCTGGTCATCACCTTCAGCAGACTCGCGCTTCTTGCGCCGCTCCTGACGTTCTTGCTGCTGTTCGCCGGCGCTTTCCTCGCTCTGTTCCTTGCGCGGCTTGCGGCGCTCGCCCTGCTGCTCGCCGTCTTCCTGCCGTTCCCTCTTCTTGCGCGGCTTGCGCTCTTCCTCGGAACCGTCGCTCTCCTGCACGGTGATGACGTTGGGCATGCGGCTGTCGATGACAGGCGGACGGATCATCGCGGCCTGAACCGGCTGCCAGACCAGCGAAACGATGGGCAAAGCCACCGTTGCCAGAAGTGTCGTTCTCTTACCCATAGCGTTTCCTCTTTTGCCGGTTTTGCAGGCAATGGATCAATCGTTTGAGGCAAATTCGTGTTTCCACATATTCGCCCCTCGTAAAACAGACGCTAGACCATCTCACATGAATCCGCGCTGAATGCGACAGAGCCGCCGGCGCATTGACCGGCGGCTCTGTCAAAACGCACGAAATCCCGATCAGTTCGCCTTGGCGAGCGGTCGCACCAGCGTCGTGACGCGGCGGATGGTGACGCGGCGGTTCTGCTGTTCGGCCACCTCGGTGCGAACCTTCAGGAAGCGCTCGCCGTAACCCTGCGTCTGCAGGTTCTCCGGCGGAATGCCGTAAACCTCCGTCAACAGGCTGGCGACCGATTCGGCGCGCTCATCGGAAAGCACCAGGTTCGACTTGTCCGAGCCGACGGCATCCGTATGCCCCTCGATCAGAAAGGTCTCGCCTGGGTCCTTGTCCAGCACCTTCTGCATCGCGTCGGCCACGCTGCGCAGCGTACGGGCCTGCGACATCGGCACCTCGGCGCTCGCCGTCGCGAAGGTGATCGTATCGAGGTCGATGCGGCGCACCTTATCCCGCAGACGCGCCGACTGTTTCACCTCGTCGATCGTATAGACACGCTCGACGCGCTCGACCGGCGGCTCGGCAAGGAAGGCGTAATAATCGCGGTCCGGATCGCTTGAGGTGTCGATGATATAGTCGCTGACGGGAATGCGCAGGCGCATCGGCGGCAGCTCGTAACCGACATCGACGAGGCCGGGACGCGGCGCGTCATCCTCCAGTTCCGGCGCATAGACGAGAATATATTCGCGGCCGTCATCCCCGACGCGCGAGCGCTGGATGATATCGCCATAACGATTGTAGATCGTCACGATGCGCACGCCGCCGGGACGCTGGATCGTTTCACGCACGCGTCCACGGGCCAGGTTGTCGTAGAAGACATCCTCCGAATCACGGCGCAGGCGCGGACGATCGTCGCCGCGCACGATCAGCTGGTCGCCCACTTCCAGAACCGTGCGATTCTCGAAGCGCTCGATGACATTGACCTGCGTGACGCTGTTGTCGATCGTTTTGTTGTCGTTGTTGACGATCGTCGTGTTGTTGATGACCGTGTTGTTGACGATGTTGGTGGTCTCGGGAACGAGGAATTCCGGTGCCTCGTCGACGCGCTTGCCTTCTTCCTTGATGGCCGCCTCGATACGCCCGGGCACCGCATCGCGCACCTCTTCGGAAATCGCTGCCTGCGCACTGTCGTCCGTGTCGGGAACCGGCGCTTCCTCCTCCTGCGCGCGCTGTTCCTCACGCTGCTTGCGGCGGTTGTCGCGGCTCTTTTGGCCGCCGGCATTGTCGGCGTCCTTGTCACTGTCGAGCACGGCCGCGCCATTTTCGACAGGCAGAACCACCGTCTCGTCGGTCTTGCCGGGATCCTCAGCGATCTCCTGCTTCTGCTCTTCCGTCAACGTTTCAACCACCTCCGGCACCGGCTCGGTGGCAGGTGTTTCCTCGCCGGCCTGCTGGCTCTGTTCGGTGGCAGGCTGCTCGGATTGCTGCTCATCAGCGGCCTTCTGCTCGTCGGCCTGAGGCTGCTGGTCCTCGGCAGCCTTCTGCTCGTCGGCCTGCCGCTGCTGGTCCTCGGCGGCCTTCTGTTCATCAGCCTGCCGCTGCTGGTCCTCGGCAGCCTTCTGTTCATCGGCCTGACGCTGCTGGTCCTCGGCAGCCTTCTGCTCATCGGCCTGACGCTGCTGGTCTTCGGCAGCCTTCTGTTCGTCGGCCTGCTGCTGGTCCTCAGCAGCCTTCTGCTCGTCGGCCTGCCGCTGCTGGTCCTCGGCGGCCTTCTGTTCATCAGCCTGCCGCTGCTGGTCCTCAGCCGCCTTCTGCTCGTCGGCCTGACGCTGCTGATCCTCGGCAGCCTTCTGTTCGTCGGCCTGACGCTGCTGATCCTCGGCAGCCTTCTGTTCGTCGGCCTGCCGCTGCTGGTCTTCAGCAGCCTTCTGTTCATCAGCCTGCCGGTGCTGGTCCTCGGCAGCCTTCTGCTCGTCGGCCTGCTGCTGGTCTTCGGCAGCCTTTTGCTCATCGGCCTGCCGCTGCTGGTCTTCCTGCTCGGCGCGCTGCTGTTCTTCCTGCTGCTGTTTCAGCAGTTCTTCCTCGCTCGGCTGTCCCTCGTCGCTCGCCTGGGCCACGTCGAAGGGTTTCATGAGCGCATCGGCCAGCGTCGGCGTCGCGATCAGCGAGGCTGAAAGCAGGGGCAGAGCCACGGTGGCAAAAAGTTTGGAGCGGAAAGTCATCGTTCTGTCCTCACGGTGTCCCGTCTGTCTGTCTGGAGCGCTGCCTCCCGGCTCTTTCGGCCGGCCGGCAACGCCCGTTTCCTGTTCAGGCCTAGTCAGGCGGGTGTGAACCGCGCCTGAACGACCTCATCGACCGGCGAGATAGGTCGCGCCGCCGCCAAGACCAGTGACGGCCATGAAATTGTCGGGGAAACGCGGCGGGAGCGCGACGGAAAAGCAGTTGATTTTTTATGAGAAACAGTTCGATTATCCAACCCAAGCGGGCAGGCCTGCCCGCTTCCATTCAAGGCCCGGACAACAAGAAAAACCCGATAGCCTTCAACAGAGAGGATCACAATGCGTATTTCCAAACGTTTCACGCTCGCAGCCTCGGCTGCGGTCATCGCCCTCTTCGCGACCTCCGCGATGGCTGAAGGCGAGAAGATCGTGATCGGCACGGAAGGCGCCTACCCGCCCTTCAACAATCTCGAGGCCGACGGCACGCTGACCGGCTTCGACATCGACATCGCCAAGGCGCTCTGCGAGGAAATGAAGGCTGAATGCACCTTCGTGACGCAGGACTGGGACGGCATCATTCCGGCGCTCATCGCCAAGAAGTTCGACGCCATCGTCGCGTCCATGTCGATCACCGCCGAGCGCAAGGAGAAGGTCGACTTCTCCAAGAAGTACTACAACACGCCGCCGGCCATCATCGTGCCGAAGGATTCCGACATCAAGGAAGCGACGCCTGAGGCGCTCGCCGGCAAGGCGCTCGGCGCCCAGGGTTCCACGACCCATTCCAACTATGCCCAGGCGCATATGAAGGATGCCGACATCAAGATGTACCCGACCTCGGACGAGTACAAGCTCGACATCGCCAACGGCCGCATCGATGCCGCCATCGACGACGTCGTGGTGCTCTCCGAATGGCTGAAGACCGACGCCGGCGCCTGCTGCAAGCTGCTCGGCACGCTGCCGATCGACCCCGTCATCAACGGCGAAGGCGCCGGCATCGCGGTGCGCAAGGGCGATGCGCTGGCCGACAAGTTTACAGCAGCGATCGCGGCGATCCGAGCCAACGGCAAGTACCAGGAAATCAACGCCAAGTACTTCCCGTTCGACGTCTACGGCGAGTAAGACACGACGCATCCGGCTCATGCGGGTTTTTTCTGACCCCATCACCAGAATGCACGGGCGGGAGGGCTTGCTCTCCCGCTCCTTTTGTTTGAGAAGTTGGTCATAAGAAAGAGAGCGCAGCAAGCGCCTTAACAAGAAGCGAAAAACGCGCATCGGGGGTAATTCTGGCATGAGCGGGTTCTTCACCGCCATCGTCGAGGCGGTATCCGCATTTCTGGGGATCATCGATCCCCTCTGCGGTCCGGTCGGCATCTTCAATCTTTTCGCGGGCAATACGCTGCTCGCCTGCGGTGCCGCGGGCTGGGGCGACGAGATTGCTTTCGGCTTCCTGGTCACGGCCAGTCTCGCCATCGCGACGCTGCCCATCGGCCTGTTCCTGGGCTTCTTCATAGCGCTGGCAAAACAGTCGGAAGAAAAGTCGCTCAGGCTCTCGGCCAATATCTACACCACGCTCTTCCGCGGCCTGCCAGAGCTTCTGACGCTCTTCATCATCTATTACGGCCTGCAGATCGTCGTGCAGAACCTCATGACCGCCGTCGGCTATGACGGCACGGTCGAGATCAACGCCTTCTTCGCCGGCATGATCGCGCTCGCCATGGTGTTTTCCGCCTATTGCTCGGAAGTGCTGCTGTCGGCCTTCAAGGCCATTCCGCGCGGCCAGTACGAGGCGGGCTATGCGCTCGGCCTGCACCATGGCCGCACCATGCAGCTCATCATCCTGCCGCAGCTCATCCGCGTCGCCCTGCCCGGCCTCGGCAATCTGTGGATGGCGCTTTTGAAGGACACCGCTCTCGTCTCCGTCGTCGGCCTGCCGGATATCCTGCGCCAGACGAGTATTGCGGCGCGCGTCACCAAAGAAGCCTTCGAGTTCTACGTCATCGCCTGCGTGCTCTTCCTTGTCCTCGCCTTCCTCTCCTCGCTGGTCTTCTCCGGCATCGAGGGCTGGGCCAAGCGTTCGGAGGCCGCACGATGAGCTTCGTCACCACCCTGATCGAACCACAGGCCCCGCCACCGGCCCCGCCAAAAGCCTTCACGGCCAGCCGCTTCTTCGGCAATGCCTTCCTCGGCGTCTGGCTGGCGCTTGCCATCGGCATCTTCATGATGATCGTCGGCGGCTGGGATCCGGAAAAATTCGCGAAATATGGCCCGAACTACCTGTCCGGTCTCGGCGTGACGCTGCTGCTGGTCGTCTGCTCGGTCGTGCTCGGCGGCCTCATATCGCTGCCTGTCGCCTTTGCGCGCATGTCGAAGAACCCGGTCCTGTCATGGATCGCCTATGGCTACGTCTATTTCTTCCGCGGCACGCCGCTGCTCACCCAGCTCTTCCTCATCTATTACGGCCTCGGCAGCTTCTCCGCCGAGCTGAAGGCCATGGGGGTCTGGTGGTTCTTCCGCGATGCCTGGAACTGCGCGCTGCTCGCCTTCACGCTCAACACCGCCGCCTACCAGGCCGAAATCCTGCGCGGCGCCATCCAGAGCGTGCCGCGCGGCCAGCATGAGGGCGCCGATGCGCTCGGCCTGCCGAAGAAAGTCGCCTTCTTCAAGGTCATCCTGCCACAGGCACTCATCGTGGCGCTGCGTCCTTACGGCAACGAGATCATCCTGATGATCAAGGGCTCGGCGATCGTCGCCATCGTCACGGTTCTCGACCTGATGGGCGAAACCCGCCTCGCCTTCTCGCGCACATTCGACTATCAGGCCTATCTCTGGGCCGCACTGATGTATCTCCTCATGGTGGAGCTGCTGCGCAACATCTGGGCCTGGCTCGAAACCCGCCTGACCCGCCACCTGAAGCGCTGACATCCCTTGGCAGCACTCGACGCAGAGTGCTGCCAAGGCGTTGATTTCATAAGAAATCTTTCCTTACGCTACGAGACTTTAAGGTCTTATTAACCTTGCGGGCACTCAATCTTAGGGACCATCATTCATCTCGCGATGAGGTCCCTATGACGAACGACATGGCGATGCAGCTCAAGGGCTACGGCATGACCACGGCCCAGATCCTCTACCGCATGCCGGATCACCAGCAGTTCCTTCAGACCTATATCTGGCAGCACTACGACCTCGCCCCGGATTTCCCGGAGATGAAGAGTTTCCTGAAATTCTGGCAGGAAAAACTCGACGGTCCGATCCACTCCGTCCGCTACATCCACCATCGCCTGATCTCGGCGACGGAGTGGCGGGCGCTGAAGGGCGAGTTCATCATCAACTGAGCAGCGCGGAACGATTAGACGTGTACCGACCCATGCGCCAGTTCGGTATCGGACATGTCCACCTTCAGCGAAAAATAGGCGATGACGGCGTAGAATACCGCGACGAGGCCGATCACCACCAGGCCCGGAACCGGCCCGAGTGCCGCATTCGCCACCACATGCTCGACCGCGAGCGTCATGTCGCGGCCTGCCGTCGCCGGCTTCTGCATCATGGAGGATGAGATCTTCAGCGCCCAGGCGAGCAGCAGGATAAGATAGAGCCAGCAGTAATTCCGTCGGAGCCGACGACAGGCGGCATCGCGGTAGCTGATCAAGAATTCCGGCTTGCGCAGGCTTTTCGCGATGGGCGCGGCCCAGTCGAGATCGAGCGAGGCGCGCGGATTGAGGATTTCGGCGAAATAGAAACGCTCCAGCTGGCGCACGCGTGCCCGATAGACATCGAAGAAGCGGTAGCGCCGCGCCTCGATCATCAGGAGCAGCGTCACCAGCAGCATGGCGAAGAGCAGCACGCCGTGATGCGATGTCGGCGTCGAGAGCGAAACGGAGAGCAGCGCCGCCACCACGGTGATCGCCCAGTTCGACGTTCGATCGATCCGGTCGCGCCAGCCGGCCATTCGGCCAAGCTCGCCGCGATAATAATGCACCATGGTGTTGATCGTTTCCATCGGCGTCGCCGGCAAGGCGGGGCTGCCTGTGCGCTTCACGTCGGAAAGCGACAAGGGGGACATATCGGCGGGCATGTCTTTCCTCCAACTGTCTTTTTGGTCTTGGGAAGATCATGCGCCTCTTTCGCCAATTGATAAATGCCTATTTGCACTTAGAGGGCGAATGCGCCCGTATCGCGTGACCGTTTGCGCGCATCCGCCTCCATTGCCAAAACTGCGGCCGGCCCGTATGAGACGCCCCATGAAAAAAATCGACGAAGACGCGCTCGCGGAAGCCTATAACCGCGCCCTTTCGCTGGAAAAGTCCGGCGATTTCGATGCCGCCGCCAAAGCCTATGCCGAAGTGCTGGCGCTCGACCCGGAAGACCATGGCGGTGCGGCCGTGCGCCTCGCCTCTATGGGCCGCGGCGACACGCCGGAAAAGGCGCCGGACGCCTATGTCGCCACCCTCTTCGACCAACACGCCGAAGTGTTCGAGGATGTGCTGGTCGAACAGCTCGGCTATTGCGTGCCGCTTCTGGTGCGCCAGCGCTTCCAGGACCTCAAGATGGGTCCGTTCCAGCGCGTGCTCGACCTCGGCTGCGGCACGGGCCTGACGGGCGGCGCGTTGCGCGACATGGCGGAGGACATCACCGGCGTCGACCTGTCGGAAAACATGGTCGAAGTCGCCCATGAGAAGGACCTCTACGAAACACTCTACGTCGCCGAGGCCGTCGATTTCCTCGACGACAACGACGACGAGCCCTTCGACCTGATCACCGCGACCGACGTACTGCCCTATCTCGGCGCGCTGGAGCCGCTGTTCTTCGGCGCCGCCGAAAACCTCGTGGCCGGCGGACATTTCATCTTCTCCTCCGAAACGCTGCCGGCCGACACCTTCGCCGGCCGCCCCTTCATGGTCGGCCCGCACCAGCGCTTTGCCCATGCGCCCGACTATGTCCGCCAGCGCCTCGACGAGACCGGTTTCGACCTCGTCGAAATCACCGACATCACCGTGCGGATGGAAGAAGGCGAACCGATCGCCGGCCATCTCGTGCTGGCGAAATATCGCGGCTGACCGGCGGGGCCGCATTGCCCCTGACACAAGAGAAACACTTTCGCCGGAAACGATGATCCGCTAAACCTCCTGCCAGCGATTGCAGGAGGTTACGGCATGGCAAAGGTTGCGTTCATCGGTCTCGGCGTCATGGGCTATCCCATGGCCGGTCACCTGAAGGTCAAGGGCGGCCACGAGGTCGCGGTCTATAACCGCACCTTCGCCAAGGCGGAAAAATGGGCGGCCGAATTCGGCGGCACGGCCTTCCGCACGCCGGCCGAGGCAGCAAAGGACGCCGACTTCGTCTTCACCTGCGTCGGCAACGATGACGACCTTCGTTCCGTCACCATCGCCAAGGATGGCGTGATCGAAGGCATGAAGCCGGGCGCGACCCTCATCGACAACACCACCGCATCCGCCGAAGTCGCCCGCGAACTCGATGCCGCGACGAAGGCCAAGGGCCTGCATTTCATCGACGCCCCGGTATCCGGCGGCCAGGCCGGCGCCGAAAACGGCGTCCTGACCGTCATGTGCGGCGGCGAGGAAGCGGTTTTCGACAAAGCCAGACCCGTCATCGACGCCTACGCCCGCATGGTCGGCCGTATGGGCGAGGCAGGCGCCGGGCAGCTCGCCAAGATGGTCAACCAGATCTGCGTGGCCGGCGTCGTGCAGGGCCTCGCCGAGGCCATTCATTTCGGCAAGAAGTCCGGGCTCGACATGGAGGCGGTCATCGAGGTCATTTCCAAGGGTGCCGCCGGCTCCTGGCAGATGGACAACCGCCACAAGACGATGATATCAGGCAAATACGATTTCGGCTTCGCCATCGACTGGATGCGCAAGGACCTCGACATCATCCTGTCCGAAGCCCGCCGCAATGGCGCCAAGCTGCCGACCACCGCCCTCATCGACCAGTTCTACGGCGATGTGCAGGACATGGGCGGCAACCGCTGGGATACATCCTCGCTGCTCGCCCGCCTCGAACGGAAATGATCGGCAAGGCCTCCACCGCCGGCGAGATCATCGACTACCTCCGGTCGCTGCGATCGGAGGAAACGGTCGCCGGCATGGAGCGTTTCGGCATCGTCACGGAAACGGCGCTCGGCATCTCCAATCCCGACTTGCAGAAAATTGCCCGCCTGACGGGCAAGGATCACGCCCGCGCCTTCGCCCTGTGGGCCAGCGATATCCGCGAGGCCCGCATGCTGGCGCTCTATACGCTGGAGCCGGGGAAGCTGACGACGGAGGAAGCCCTTCGCCTTGCAGAGGACTTCAACTCCTGGGAAGTGGTCGACAACGCCGCGGATATTTTTATCGAAGCAAAGCTTGTCTCGCTGATCCCGACCTTCGCAGCCGACGAGCGGGAATTCGTGCGCCGCACCGCCTTCGCCATGATCGCGAGCGCTGCCGTGCATATGAAGAAGGAGCCGGACGACACACTGATAGGCTGGCTCGATCTCGTCGAAGACCACGCCGGCGATCCACGGAATTTCGTGAAAAAAGCCGTCAACTGGGCGCTACGCAATGTCGGCAAGCGCAGCCATGCCTGCCATGCGCCCGCCCTCGCCCTTGCGCGGACGCTTGCCGGCAGCAGCTACAAGACGGCACGCTGGATCGGCAAGGATGCGGTGCGCGAACTGACGGACGAGAAGATCCTCGCCCGTCTCAAGCGCTGACTATTCGTCGCTGTTCTTCTGATTGTCGACGGTCATGTAATCGAGCGGCATCTCGGTCGTGTACTTGATCTGCTCCATGGCGAAGGCCGAGGAGACGTCACGGATCTCGATGCGGGCGATCATGCGCTTGTAGAAGGCGTCATAGGCGCCGATATCGGGCACGACGACGCGCAGCAGGTAATCCACCTCGCCGCTCATGCGGTAGAATTCGACGACTTCAGGGAATTCGACGATCACTTCCGAAAAACGCTTCAGCCATTCGGTGGAATGCGAATTGGTGCGGATCGAGACGAAGACGGTGACCTTGGTGTTGATCTTGACCGGATCGAGCAGCGCGACGCGCTTGCGGATTACGCCATCCTCTTCCATCTTCTGGATGCGCCGCCAGCAAGGCGTGGTCGAAAGCCCGACCTTCTTGGCGAGGTCGGCCACAGCCAGCGTGGAATCTTCCTGCAGAAGGCGCAGGATTTTGCGGTCCAGACGATCCATTGTAGTCCCCTAAGAAATTTAATTCCCTCATATACCGGGATTACGGCAAATGGGAAGAATTACATTTCAGCCCGTGAGGGTTTTCACACGCTTTTGCAGTCCAGGCAGAACCTCGTCCGAGAACCACGGGTTGCGCTTCAACCAGCCGGTATTGCGCCAGCTCGGATGTGGCAGCGGCAGTACCGCGGGCGCTGCATTGCGGCCGAGATGCCGGCGCCAATCGCGCACCGTGTCGGTCATGCTTTTCGCCTTCGCCGCACCGAGATGCCAGGCCTGCGCATATTGGCCGATCGCCAGCACCAGCTCGACCTGCGGCATGGCGGCGATGACCCGCGAACGCCAGAGCGGCGCGCATTCCCGGCGCGGCGGCAGGTCGCTGCCATGGGCGTCATAGCCGGGAAAACAGAAGCCCATCGGCACGATGGCGAATTTCTCCGGGTCGTAGAACTCCGCCCGCGTCACGTCCAGCCATTCGCGCAGCCGGTCTCCGGAGGCATCGTTGAAGGGCAGTCCGCTGTCATGCACCCGAAGCCCCGGCGCCTGCCCGGCGATCAGGATGCGCGCCGTCGAGGAGAGAACGGCGACAGGCCGCGGCTCGTGCGGCAAACGATCCTCCGGCCCCTTGGCGGGCGCGTCCCGACAGACACGACAGGCAGCAATGGCCGTGCTGAGCGCGGCGATCTCGTCGGCAGGCTTGCGCTCGTTCATCGCGCCATCCGTCAACCGAGACCCAGCGTCGACAGAATGTCGCCGAGCACGCCGGGTTGCCCCTTGTGCGTGTCTTCCTGCGGACGCCCGTTCATGCGGCGCCATTGCTGCGGCAGGTCGAATTCCGTGGCCCACAGCCCCTTGCGCTCGGCCTTGGCGAACTGCTCCTCGTCCTCGTAGCCGCCATAGGCCACCGCCAGCCCTTCGCGCACCATTCGTCCGCCGAGATCGCCGGCTTCCGTCTCACAGCGCGCCAGCAGCCGGTCATATTTGTCCCTGCCCTGCGTCCGGCAGGTGACCGGTCCCGCGCGCAAAAACTCGGCAAGCCGCGAGCGGGCGGCCACGCCGCAGCGCCAGTCCTCGCCGTCGCGCTTGCAGATCTGCATCATCTCGGGCGTATCCATGCCAACAAGGCGAATGCGGTGCCCGTCCAGCGTCAACGTATCGCCGTCGGCCGCACGCGCGGTCCCGGTGATCGTCTCGCCGCTTTCACCACTGACGCGCAGCACGATCAGCGCCGTCAGCGCCAGGATCGCCATCGCCACGCCGACATCGCGCGCTCCTTTGGAAAGCCCCATGAATTCCGCTTCCTGCCGTTCTCGTCTTCACGCTCCGTCATATCCGAAACGGCGGCGCGTTTCACGCTACGGAAAATGTCGGAATGGTTCGTAAATGGTTTATGCGCGGCAGCATCTTCTTAAGGATTGCCCCCTAGAATTCAACGCCATCAGCAACCGTTGCAATTCGTGATGAGTACCGGCGTCAGTACCTCGACCGACAAGATCATCGTCGACAAGTCGCGCAGCCATAGAAACAAGGCTGTTTCGCGGGCTGTCCGCGCGACTCGCGAACGGTTGCAGACCGCGACGGGCATTTCCGCGGGTCTCGAGCGGGAAATGCTGCAACTCCACATCGCCTCCGTGGTGCAGAGTGCGCTGATCATCCCCGCCATCATCGTGATGATCGCCGCGATCGGCATCTATTTCACGCAGGAAATCGGCCTTATGGCCTGGGCGGTTTTGGCGCTCAGCGTTCATGCGGTCGGCATGATTATCGCGCGGCGCGCGCGCGGCAAAGACATCACTATCGAAAATGTCCAGCGCTGGCAGCGCCGCTTCCTCGCGGCACAGCTTTTGATGGGCGTCGCCTGGACGGCCTTCGCGCTCCAGACCTGCGGCAGCTGCACCGGCGTCACCTTCGAGCTCTATCAGGGCACTGCCCTCCTTGTCGCGCTTGCCGTCACGACGATCACGACGCTGATGCTGCGTCATGCCGTGCTTTTCGCCTTTGCGCCAACGGTCGCGGCCCTTGTCCTCTCGGCCTTGCTGCGTCCCGTCCCCACCACAATGGCCATGGCGGCGATCATCGCCGCAGCTCTCGTCTTCCTCATCTTCATCACGCATCGCCTGCGCCAGACGAGCGCCCAGCTCCTCTCCTCGCAATCGGAGAAGGACGACCTGATCGCCGAGCTGGAAGTGGCGAAATCCATGTCGGACGAGGCCCGCCGCCGCGCGGAAGAAGCCAACCTCGCGAAATCCCGCTTCCTCGCCTCCATGTCGCATGAGCTGCGCACGCCGCTCAACGCCATTCTCGGCTTCTCCGAAGTCATGTCGACGGAAGTGCTCGGGCCGCTCAATAACCCGGTCTACAAGGAATACACCTCGGACATTCACCGCTCCGGCCAGCACCTGCTCAACCTCATCAACGAGATCCTCGACCTCTCGCGCATCGAGGCGGGCAAATACGACCTGTCGGAGGATAGCGTGCATCTCGTCGATATCGCCGAGGATTGCATCGGCATGGTGCAGCTGCGCGCACGGGCGAAGAACATCGCGATCTCAGAACAGGTCGAAGGCGGCATGCCGGCCATCTGGGCGGATGAAAAGGCCCTGCGCCAGGTCGTGCTGAACCTGCTATCCAATGCCGTGAAATTCACGCCCCAGGGCGGCGAGATCGTCGTCAAGGCCGGCTGGACGGCCGGCGGCGGGCAATATCTCTCCATCAAGGACAACGGCCCAGGCATTCCCGAGGACGAAATCCCCGTCGTGCTCTCGGCCTTCGGCCAGGGCTCCATCGCCATCAAGAGCGCCGAACAGGGCACCGGTCTCGGCCTGCCGATCGTTCAGGCCATCCTTGCCAAGCACAATGGCGAGTTCATTCTGAAATCGAAGCTGCGTGAAGGCACCGAAGCCATCGCCATCCTGCCGGCCAAACGCGTGCTGCAAAGCCTGCCCGCCGTTACGGAAACCCAGGCCGTTTCGCCGCGCCGAAAGAGCTTCGCCTGAGGCGTTTCAGCGGAGGCGTGGATCCTCGGGTCAAGCCCGAGGATGACGGAGGGGAGGCTGGCCTTCACCCTCCCCTTATTGACCAGTGCTTCAGGAGACCGCCGATACTTTGGCGAAACCTTCGCTCTTGCATCATACCCGGGCTGATCCCGTGGGAGTGATAGTGGAAATATCTGCGCAGCATAAACGACGGAGGCATCCACCTCCCCACCGTCATCCTCGGGCTTGACCCGAAGATCCACGCCACCCCACAGTCTCAGATGAACTGCGAAATCACCACATAGCCGGCGTAACCGGCATTGGCGATAATCAGGCAAAACACCGCGAACGACCCGAGGTCCTTCGAGTGTTTGCCCATCTCCGAAATCTCCGGAGACACCCGGTCGACGATCTCTTCGATCGCCGTGTTGAGCGCCTCGAAGGCGATCATCAGCAGAAAGAGGATCGCCATCGCCACATATTGGAAGAAGTTGGCGCCGACGAAGGCGAAGATGACCATGGCGACGCCGAAGGCGATCAGCTCATGGCGGAAGGCGGATTCGCCGAGCAGGCGGCGCGCGCCCGCGGCCGAATAGGTCGCCGCGGCGATCAGGTGGCTGAAGCCCGTCTTTTTCTCGATTGGTCCCTGACCCATTCCACAATCCCGTTCCTACAGTGCCCATGGAGCCGTCGCCCCGGCTTTTTGTTTGCCGCATTTCCAGCCGAAGCGATCTCGCTTCGGCTGGAAATGCTTGGGGGTCTCAATCCACGCCATCAAGGCTTTTTGCCGACCGCTCGCTACGAACGGTTGCTGACGCCCGCCTGAACGAAGGTCGCCATGCCGGAATGGCAGGCGGCCGCCGATTTGACGATGCCGGCGGCAAGGGCCGCACCGGTGCCTTCGCCCAGACGCATGCCGAGCGCCAGAAGCGGCGTCTTGCCGAGCTTCTCGATCGCCTTCATATGCGCAGGCTCCGCCGAGACATGCCCGATCAGGCAATGATCGAGCGCCGACGGATTGGCGGCACGCAGGATCGCGCCGGCAGCCGTCGCGACATAGCCGTCGATGATGACGGGGATTTTCTGCATGCGCGCGGCAAGGATGGCGCCGGCCATCGCCGCGATCTCGCGGCCGCCGAGACGCCGCAGCACCTCCAGGGGATCGGAAAGATGATCGCGGTTCAGCGCGACCGCTTTCTCGACGGCGGCGATCTTGCGCTGGAGCACTTCACCTTCCGAACCGGTGCCCGGACCGACCCATTCCTCCGCCGTGCCGCCATAGAGCGCCAGGTTGATGGCGGCGGCGATCGTCGTGTTGCCGATGCCCATTTCACCGATGCACAGCAGGTCCGTGCCGCCGGCAACGGCTTCCATGCCGAAGGCCATGGTGGCGGCGCAGTCGCGTTCCGAGAGTGCCGGCTCCTCGGTGATGTCGGCCGTCGGATAGTCGAGCGCGAGGTCGAAAACTTTCAGGCCGAGGTCGTGCGTCACGCAGATCTGGTTGATCGCCGCGCCGCCCGCCGCAAAGTTTTCCACCATCTGCGCCGTGACGGAAGACGGATAGGGCGTGATTCCCTGCTTGGTGACGCCGTGGTTGCCGGCGAAGATCGCGACCAGCGGACGCGTGACGGCCGGGGCGCGGCCGGTCCAGGCGGCGAGCCAGAAGGCGATCTCTTCCAGGCGGCCGAGCGCGCCCGGCGGCTTCGTCAACTGACTGTCCCGGTCGCGCGCGGCCACCAGCGCGGCGGCATCCGGACCGGGCAGATTGCGCAGCAATTCACGGAAATCATCGAACGGCAGGCCGCTGGCACTCATCTTGGGAATTCCTTGGTTTGGGCTTTCAAAGGCAGGTGTCTCCTAATAGAGGCAGGGGGCGGCGCCGACAACCGCATTTGCGGCAGAGGCCGACGCCTTTTGCGGCGGCACGCGGCGACAGGTGTCGCGCATCGGAAAGTGGCCCGGCGATGCGGGTTCTACGATGCCGCAAACGGACGTGAAGACTGGGCGGCAGCCTGTGCGTTCCTCCATCCTCGAGCATGCTCCGGGAACTATCTTTCAGGGGTCGGCGGCCAGTCTGGCCGCCCGCCAGCAGGGGCCAACAGCGTGACCATCCAGGACTATATCGACGACATCGCCCGCTCCGTCGGCTTTCTCTCCCGCGTGCACGTGCCGCAGCGCCATTTCATCGGCCATGACGGCAAGCTGTCGCGCGCCGTCATGGCCTTCCCGGTCGCCGGCGTGCTGATCTTGCTGCCGCCGGCAGCGCTCGCCGCCGTGCTCCTCGCCTTCCATGCCCCGCCGCTGCTGCTCGCCTTCGCTGTGCTCGGCCTGCAGGTGCTGATAACAGGCGCGCTGCATGAGGACGGCCTGTCCGACAGCGCCGACGGCATCGGGGGCGGACGCGACCGCGACAGCGCACTCGCCATCATGAAGGACAGCCGCGCCGGCTCCTACGGCGTCGTGGCGCTGGTGCTCTCCTTCGGCATCCGCAGCGCCGCCATCGCTGCGCTTGCCCCGGTCCTGACACCCGCCGGCCTCGCCATGGTGCTGCTTGCCGCCGCCGCCGCAAGCCGCACCGCCATGGTCTGGCACTGGTCGCTTTTGCCGCCCGCCCGGCGCGACGGGGTGGCCGCCTCGGTCGGCGAGCCGGACCGCACGGCAACCGTCGTCGCCCTTGCCACCGGCATCATCATCGCCGCAGCACTCCTCCTGCCGCACGCGACGATTTTCTCCCTCATGCTCTCGCTCGTCGCCGCCATCGCCGCCGTGCTGGTGTTCAACCGCATCACGCTGCGCAAGATCGGCGGCCATACCGGCGATACAATCGGCGCCACACAGCAGCTCACGGAAATGTCGGTCCTCACGGCTCTTGCCTTGGCACTGTGAGCTGACGATATACAAGCAAGTCCCAGCAAAAGTGCGCAGCGGTTTTGCGTCCGGGATTGCGAAAGCATAAATGGGATATCCGGAGACGCAATGGAATCGCCCTGCATCCTCGTCTGTTCGATCGATATGGTGACCGGCTATTGTTTCGGCTGCGGCCGCACGCGCGATGAGATCGGCGCGTGGACGCTCTACACATCCGAACAGCGCCGCGCGATCATGGCCGAACTGCCGGCCCGTCTCGAAACCGTCGAACGCAAGCCTCGGCGCGAGACCCGCCGCACGCGCATGGCGCGGGAGCGCGGCGAGGCATGAGGCTCTATATCCTCTTCGGCATTCTCGGCGCCGGCCTCGTGCTCTTGATTCTCAATCACGACGGCGGCCGCACGCTCGGCATCGACAACAACGACTTCGGCCGTCTCGTGACGCTTTCGGCGATCGGCACGATGATGGGCGCCGGCATTCTCGCCAGCCGCCGGCAGTGGGGCGAGAGCCTGCGCCAGGCCGCGATCTGGCTGCTGATCATCCTGGCGCTCGCTACGGGTTATCTTTATCGCTTCGATCTTCAGCAAGTCGGCAACCGGCTGACTGCCGGTCTTATTCCGGGCCGCGCCGTGGTGACGACAGGGGCCGGCGGCGAACAGATCCTCGTCGTGCACAAGGGTGTCTCCGGCCATTTCGAGACCGATGTCAGCATCGACGGCACACCGCTGCGCATGATGGTGGATACCGGCGCAAGCTCCATCGTGCTCACTTATGACGACGCGATGCGGCTCGGCATCAATCCCGACAATCTCGTCTTCTCCATCGAAGTCTCCACCGCCAACGGCCGCGCCATGGCCGCCCCCGTGACGCTGCGGCAGGTCGCCATCGGCCCGATCATGCGCGGCACGATCCGCGGCATGGTCACGCAGGCCGGTCAGCTCGACCAGAGCCTGCTCGGCATGAGTTTTCTGGAAACCCTCGGCTCGATCGAGATCACCCGCGACGAACTGCGGCTGAAAGATTGAAACGGGACGGCACCGCCGCCCCGTTCCCTGCTGCCGCTAGATCGGCTGTCCGACATCTATGCGGTTGCCGTCGGGATCCGCGAAGACGAAGGCGCGCAGGCCGTAGTCCTTGTCCTGAAGGCGCTTGATGATGCGCAGGCCATAATTCTGGCAGGCCGCGTGCAGCGCATCGACGTCGTCCACCATCATATGCGCCACATTGAACGCCGGTGCCTTGTAGGTGGGCTGCAAGGTCAGATGCAGTTCGCCCGCATCTCGCTTCAGGATCATGAAGCCGACGGGACTTCCGTTTTCGAAGACTTTCTTGAAACCAAGGACGTCGGTGTAAAACGCCTCGGCCTTCGCCATGTCCTTGACGGGCAGCATGGCCGCTATTCGTCCGAACCGGACACCGTGATCGGCGATGTCAGTCATCGCAGAACCTCCGCTTGCAACGGTGCACACCCCGCCGGACGGTGCCGGCGGAAGGTTTGCCCGTTGTTGTTTGGGTTAGCAGGACGGTGCCTACGGAAGAAAGCTTAGCCCGGCTTTCGCCGGGCAGTAAACTCAGTTCTTCAGCTTGTACCCGGTCTTGAAGATCCACGCCGTGATCGACAGGCAGACGACGAGGAAGCCGAGCACCGTCACCAGGCTGACGATCGGGTTCACGTCGGCGATCTCGTAAAAACTCCAGCGGAAGCCCGAGACAAGATAGAGCACCGGGTTGAAATGGCTGACCGTCTGCCAGAAGGGCGGCAGCATTTCGATCGAGTAGAACGAGCCGCCCAGGAAGACGAGCGGCGGGATGATCAGCATCGGGAACAGGTTGAGCTGTTCGAAATCCTTCGCCCAGATGCCGATCATGAAGCCGAACAGCGAGAAACTCACCGCCGTCAGAACGAAGAACAGCACCATCATGAAGGGATGCTTGATCGAGATATCGACGAAGAGCGAGGCGGTGATCAGGATGATCGTGCCGACGATCAGCCCCTTGGTGGCGGCAGCCCCGACATAGCCGATGACGATCTCGATCATCGAGATCGGCGACGACAGGATTTCGTAGATCGTACCGGTGAATTTCGGGAAATAGATGCCGAAGGAGCCGTTGCCGATACACTGGTTGAGCAGCGTCAGCATGATGAGGCCGGGCGCGATGAAGGCGCCGTAGGACACGCCGTTCACCTCCTGCATGCGCGAGCCGATGGCCGCGCCGAAGACGATGAAATAGAGCGAGGTGGTGATGACGGGCGAGACGATGCTCTGGAGCAGCGTGCGGCGCGTGCGCGCCATCTCGAACGCGTAGATGGACTTGATCGCCTCGAAGTTCATTTGCCCTCTCCCACCAGTTCCACGAAGATGTCTTCCAGCGAACTCTGCTCGGTGGAGATGTCCTTGACCCGCAACCCGCACTGCGAGAGTGCCGACAAGAGCGACGAGATGCCTGTCCGCTCGCCGGTCGAGACGAATTCATAGGTCAGCCGCGTCCCCTCGCCCGAAAGCGTCAGCCCATAGGGCGACAAGGCATCGGGAACGGCGGCGATGGGCTCGGCGAGCTCCACGGTCATCTGCTTGCGGCCAAGCTTGGCCATCAGCGCCTTCTTGTCCTCGACCAGCAGGATCCGGCCATGGTTGATGACGCCGATGCGGTCGGCGATCTCTTCCGCCTCCTCGATGTAATGCGTCGTCAGGATGATCGTCACACCGTTGGCGCGCAGCCGCTCGACGAGCTGCCACATGTCCTTGCGCAAGGAAACGTCGACGCCGGCCGTCGGCTCGTCGAGAAACAGCACCTTCGGCTCATAGGACAGGGCCTTGGCGATCAGCACGCGCCGGCGCATGCCACCGGAGAGGTGGCGCAGCATCGTGTCCTTCTTGTCGTAGAGCGAGAGGTCTTTCAGGATGCGCTCGATCAGCGCCGGGTTCGGCGCGCAGCCATGCAGGCCGCGCGAAAAGGCGACGGTGTTATAGACCGTCTCGAAGGCATCGAGCGTCAGTTCCTGCGGCACGAGGCCGATGATGGAGCGCGTCTTGCGGTAGTCGCTGAGGATGTCATGGCCGCCGACGGTGACCGTGCCGCCGCTCGGCGTGACGATGCCGCAGATGATGGAGATCATGGTGGTCTTGCCGGCGCCGTTCGGACCGAGCAGCGCGAGGATTTCGCCCTGTTCGATATCGAGATCGACGCCTTTCAGCGCCGTGAAACCGGAGGCGTAGCTCTTGGTGAGATTGCGTATGGAAACGATGGGCGCCATCGGAGGCTCCGGAAGGAGGAGATTTCATGCGGAAGGACACCCTATATGGCGTGTCTTTTGTCGATTTTCACCCGTAGGCAGCAAAAAATTCTCAGGACTCGACCGCCGCCTGTCATCAAACCGTGACCGATATCCAGCATGGTCGCGACGAGGCCGAAGGAACGGTTTTGCACCCCGCGCAGCCGCCGTTCCCCTGCTCTTGCAGCGGCCTTGCTCCCGAACCCTGAGGGAGTTTCCGGCGGCCCCATCCGCCGCGCTTCCTCCGCGGAAGCACCGCATGCATCTTGGCCGGTCGCCCCGGTCGGGATGTCGGAATGTGACGTTCCAGGCACCCGTCCCCCTAAGGCGGATTGCCAACCCCTTCTTGACCGGCGCCCTCGCCGGTCTTTTTTTTGCCCGTGTGAAATCCGTCATTTGCCGGCCACGGCCGCCTCGAAAACCGCCCGCTGGGCAGCAAAGGCGCGCTGATAGGCGGGCCGTGCCTGGCCACGGGCGACATAGGCGGCAACGGCCGGATACTCCGACAACAGGCCCGAGGATTCCAGCCGGCGCAGCACATGTACCATCATCAGATCGCCAGTGCTGAAGGCACCGTCGAGCCATTCGCCCTCGCCGAGATGGCGCGACAACTCCCCAAGCCGCGCGCGAATGCGGTCATCGAGCATCGGCAGCCGCTCGGCATACCACGGCTTGTCACGCTCCAGGATAAAGGCCATCGAGCGCTCGACGATCGGCGGCTCCACCGTGGCAACCGCCGCAAACATCCACATGATGGCCCGCGCCCTGCCGTTAACCTCCTCAGGCAGCAGGCCGGGATGCTGCTCGGCAATGTGCAGCACGATGGCGCCGGACTCGAACAGCGCGAGATCGCCCTCCTCATAGGTCGGAATCTGCCCGAACGGGTTGAACGCCATATGCGCCGGCTGCTTCATCGCCTTGAAGGTGAGAAGGCGCACCTCATAGGGCTGGCCGACCTCCTCCAGTGCCCAGCGCACGCGCATGTCGCGCGCCAGCCCCTGCCCGCGATCCGGCGAGCTTTCGAATGCGGTGATCGTGGCGGTCATGGTCTCACTCCCTGGCTGTTCGTCTCAAGGACGCTCGGCCGCGGAGGATTCCGACATCAGACCAGAGAATTTGCAAGCGGTCTTAAAGGCTGCAATGCCGGTAACCGGATTTGCGTGCACGCAGGTCGAAGTGGAAATGGTCCTTATGAAAACGGTCGCTGCCCGGACCGAGCACCGTCGAGAAATACTTGCAGCTGTCGCCGCGCACCGCCTTCAAGAGGCCCTTCTCGCGGAAGGCGAAGAAACCCTTCTTCTCGATGACGATGGCCTTGCCGTTCTTCAGCACGATCTTGCCGACATCGATCGCATTGCCCTTGGCATGCTCCGACATGGCAGCGCCCTTCTGCGAATTCATGGTGCGGCAGGAATAGGAGGACATCTGGTGGATGGCTGCGACGCCGGAGAGATAGCGCGCGCGGCTCGACGGCACGAGTTCCTGCCGCACCCAGCGCGCGAAGGCCTCGGTGATCTGGCAGTTCACCTGCGCCGCCGGCTTGATCTGGATGCCGCCGGAAAGACCAGACAATTCCACCGGCCAGGCGATGCCGCAGGAGCGTCCGCGCGAAATGCGCGGCACGTCGCGGAACTTCACCCCGAGCCGTTGCAGCCGCTGGCGGCAGGCTTTTTCCGAGGCCGGCATGCCGCCCATCGTCTCGGGCATCTGCATGGGATTGGAAAGCCGCGGCAGGAAGGCGACCTGCTCACCCTCGACGGCCTGGCGCTTGCGCGTCGCCGCCTTGTCCGGCACGCGCAGATAACCGTCATTCTCCGCCGGCATGCTCATTTCCATGCCGGCATCGGACATGGGAATGCCGTCCGGCTGGCCAACCTGCTGCGGCGTATCCGAACCGATGCCATCGACGACGACTTGCGTGGCATTGCCCTCGGCAATTTCGTTCGCCTGTGCTTCCGCCAGCCCCTCGACGCGCTGGACACCCAGTCCGTCATCCATGTTGACGCCGCCCTCGGGAACGGTCAGCACGCCGGATGAGGCCTGCACGGGATCGGAAATCCCCATGGCCTCATCGCTGTCGATCATCGGCAGGCGCTTCTTCTCGGTGACCGGCGCCATCATCGCCGTGTCGACGCTGTCCCCGGTGGGTTCGCTGACGGGATAGACGCTTACGTCCTCGCCTGTATCGCCGCTATCGCGGGCCTGCGACACCTCTTCCATGGGCCGGATCGCGCTGACGCCACCGCCGTCGATATCGTCGGGCGGGGTCAGGCCGCCCGAACAGGCGGCCAGCATCGCCGGGATGAGAAGCAGCCCGAGCGGCCTGCGGAGACGAGAAACGAACGCAATACCCATTGTCACTTCCGCCTGGCACCCGTCCTCGCCCGATGCGAGGTTCGTGATGTCCCATGTCTGTCCGGCAATGGTGCAGGCCGCTTTTGTCCGCATTCGGACAGCACAGGCACGAAACCGGACACGGGAGACCATGCCCCCGCAATTCCACTGGATTTTCTCGCAACAGGGTAAAGGAACCGTTTTCACTCCAAACGAAAAACCCCGGCGCGGGGGCGCCGGGGCGAGGTTTTCCGGAGAAAAGTCTTTTGCTTTTATGCGGCGCGGCGCCGGTAATCCGCCGCTCCGGCTGGCGAGAGCCGGAAGTTCCCGAGCAGCCGCTTCAGCTGCTCGCTTTCCTGGGTCAGCGTCTGGCCGGCGGCGTTGGTTTCCTCCACCATCGCGGCGTTCTGCTGGGTCATCTGGTCCATCTGGTTGACGGCCGTGTTCACTTCGGCAAGGCCGGTCGCCTGCTCGCGGGCCGAGGTCGCAATCGAATTGACCTGCTCGTTCACCTTGTTGACGAGCGCCTCGATCTCCGTCAGCGCATCGCCCGTCGAGCGCACCAGCGCCACGCCGGTGCCGACTTCGGCCGCCGAATTGCTGATCAGGCCCTTGATCTCCTTGGCGGCATTGGCCGAGCGCTGCGCCAGTTCGCGCACTTCCTGTGCGACGACCGCGAAGCCACGTCCTGCCTCGCCGGCACGGGCAGCCTCGACACCGGCATTCAGCGCCAGAAGGTTGGTCTGGAAGGCGATCTCGTCGATCACGCCGATGATCTGGCTGATGCGGCTCGAAGCGTCCTCGATGCGGCTCATCGCGGCAACGGCATCGCGCACGATCGTGCCGGAGCGGCCGGTCGACTGCTTGGTTTCGGCCACCATGCGGCTTGCCTCGGCGGCCCGCTCAGAGGCGCTGCGCACCGTGGCGGTGATCTCGTCGAGGGCGGCGGCGGTTTCCTCCAGCGAGGCCGCCTGCTGTTCGGTGCGGTGCGACAGGTTGTTGGCCGCCTCGGCAATGCCGCCGGCGCTGCCATAGACGACGTCCGTGGACCGGGCGATCGCGTTGACGGTGCCCGAGAGCGCATCGACGGCGCGGTTGAAGTCGTCGCGCAGCTTGGCATACTCAGGCGCGATCGCATCGATCGACGCCGTGAGGTCGCCGGCCGCAAGACGCTCGAGCGCCTCGCCGACCGTGTGCATGGCATCCGACTGGCCCTGGCTCACCGCCCGCTGGCGGCGTTCGCCTTCCGAGCGCTCGCTATCGAGCCGCGCCTGCTGCTCACCTTCGCGGACGCGCAGTTCCGCCCGCTCGGCGACCGACTGGCGCAGCACCGAGACGACCTTCGCCATTTCGCCGATCTCGTCCCTGCGCTCGGTCTCGGGCACGTCGCGGGAAACATCCTCCTCGGCGATCGCCTGCATGGAGGCCTTGAGGCGCAGGATCGGGCCGGTAACGCTCTTCACGATGCCATAGGCGGCGAGAATGATGGCAAGGCCGCCTGCGGCGAGGATCATCGCCATCTCGATCGCATTGCTGCGGAACATCGCCGCAAGGTCGTCCGCATAGACGCCAGTGCCGACAATCCAGCCCCAGGGCGCGAAACCGGCGACATGCGAATATTTCAGGACGGGCTCGTCAAAGCCCGGCTTCGGCCAGAGATAGTCGACGAAAGCCTGGCCGTCTGGGCTGCCCTTCACGGCCTTGACGAATTCCGTAAAGATCTTCTTGCCGGTCGGGTCGGCCATGGCGGACTGGTCCGTGCCGTCGAGCGCAGGCTTGATCGGATGCATCACGATCACGGCGTTCATGTCGTTGATCCAGAAATAGCCGCTGCCCTCATAGCGCAGCGCGCGCACCGCATCCTTGGCACGGGTCTGCGCTTCCTCGCGCGTCAGCGTGCCGGCCGTTTCCAGATCATTGTAATGCTTGAACAATGTCAGCATGCTCTGGTCCATCGCGGCAAGCTTCGACTTGCGCTCGGCCACCATCGCATCCTGATAATGATAAAGACTGTAGACGAGAGCCGTGGCGAAGATGGTCAAGGCAAGACCGACCAGCAAAGATAGACGCGTCGATATTCTGAAATTCTTCACCGGGCTCTCCTCGATCTTTTGGCACACTGCGCCTTGTGCCCGAGGGTCCGGGAAACCCTTTAAAATCGTCTAAAATTGCAATCATCAATTTTGGGATCGCGCATATATACGAGAAGGCAGGGCAGATGCCCTGCACCTGCCTCTTTCTCCCTCGCCCGCATTCGGCTAGACCAAGGGAAAGATGGAGAGGACCCGCATGACAGACACCCGGACGCCGAACGGCCAGCTCACCCTTCGCACGCTCGCCATGCCGGGCGATGCCAATGCCGCCGGCGATATTTTCGGTGGCTGGGTCATGGCGCAGATGGACTTGGCTTCGGGCATCCGCGCGGCGGAACGCGCCCGCGGCCGCGTCGTAACCGCAGCCGTCAAGGAAATGGCCTTCGAACTGCCGGTGAAGATCGGCGACACGCTCAGCATCTACACCGACATCGCCCGCGTCGGCCGCACCTCGATCACGCTCAGCGTCGAGGCCTGGGCGCAGCGCTACCTGACGACGACGCTGGAAAAGGTGACTGGCGCCACCTTCATCATGGTCGCCCTCGACCAGTCCGGCCAGCCCACGCCCGTTCCTGTCGACTAAGAGGGCGGGAAAGCGATGGAGCACACGCCCCCGGATCCCGCACTGTTCGGCCATGTGCGCGTCGTCATCGGCATGGTGGTCAGTCTCAGCATCGCCCGCATCCTGACGGGCGTCGCCCTGCTCGTCCAGCATCCCGGCAAGGTGAAGCCCTATCCCGTGCATCTCGCCTGGGCCGGGTTCCTCCTGCTGTTCCTGTTGCATTTCTGGTGGTGGGAATTTCGTCTGCAGGCGCTGACGACGATCGGCTTCGGCGTCTATCTCTTCCTGATCAGCTATTGCTGCCTGTTCTTCCTGCTCGCGGTGATGCTCTTTCCCACCGTGCTCGACGACTATGCCGGCTACGAGGACTATTTCTATTCCCGCCGCAAATGGTTCTTCGGCGTCTTCGCCCTCGTCTTCGCCGTGGACCTGATCGACACGGCCCTCAAGGGCGAAGCCTATTTCGGCTCCTTCGGCTACGAATACCCGCTGCGCAACGCCGTCTTCATCCTGCTCTGCCTCACCGCCGCCTGGACCGCCAGCCGCCGCTACCACGTCACCTTCGTGACGCTGGGCATCCTCTATCAATTGAGCTGGATTTTCCGGGCGTTCGATATGCTGGAATAGGATCGATCGACATTCAGCCCTTGAACACGAAGGCCGCGCCTGCTGCGATCAGCATGAAACCGACGGCGTGGTTCCAGGTGAGGCTTTCCTTCAGCCAGAAGACGGAGAAACCAGCGAAGACCAGGAGTGTAATGACTTCCTGGATGGTCTTGAGCTGTGCCGCCGAATAGACCTCGTGACCGATACGGTTGGCCGGCACGGCCAGGCAATATTCGAAGAAGGCGATGCCCCAGCTGGCAAGGATCGCGATGAAGAGCGGCGCCGATTTGAACTTCAGGTGGCCATACCAGGCAAAGGTCATGAAGACGTTGGAAAGGGCGAGCAGCACGATCGGCCAGACGGCCGCGGGGTTGAGGCTGAAGGGCATGGGTGATTCCTGACGCTGGGGAGACTTTATGCACGGAAATATCCGAGCCGCCGCCGCCGTCAAGCCCGGAACCTCATGGATTCTCGCGATCCCCCGTTAAGACAATCTTATGCCCACCGCCACACCATCCGCCCACATCGCCGTGGCGGCGATTCCGTCTGAATCGGGAAGACAATGACGAATGCGGCCCGGCTGATGCCGGAGGATGAAGCGACACGACGGCAGATACTCTCCGCACAGGCCCTGTCCGTGCTGGACGGCATCACCCTGTCGCTCGGCGCCAACTGCTTCCTCGCCGCCACCACCGCCGCCGTGCTCTGGCTGGATGAACCGAGCGCCGGCATCCTGGCCTGGCTCGCCACCGTCCTCGCCATCAATCTCGCCCGCTATATCGGTGTGCGCATCGTCCGCCGGCTCAACTGCGCGGTGGAGCGGCCGAAGCGTGCGCTCGGCGTGCTGTCGCTCGGCGCGCTCGGCGGCGGCCTCGCCTGGAGCCTGCCGCCCTTCATCGGCGCGGCCTATGGGGCAAACGGCCTCAATCCCTACCTCATCTTCATCATCGCCGGCATCTGCGCGGGCTCGCTCATGCAGAGCACCGCCTATGCCCGCACCGCCCTAGTCTTTGCCGGGCCGCCGCTCGCCACGATCATCCTTTCCCTCCTGCTCACCGGAACGACGGCCGCCCTTGTCATCTCCGCCGACGTGCTTTTGCTCGCCGTCATGATGCTGCGCGCCAGCCAGCTCAGCGAGGCGGGCTTCATCCGCAGCCAGATCGATCGGCTGAAAGCCGTGGCGCTTGCCGCCTCGCTGTCGGACGCCAATGCGAAAATCCGCCAGTCCTACGAGCAACTCGCCTCGCTCGCCAACCGCGACCCGCTGACCGGGCTCGGCAATCGCGCGCTGTTCAACCAGCGCCTGCGCGATCTGCTCGACGGGACCGTGCCCAGCGGCACGCTCGCCCTGCTCGCAATCGACCTCGACCGCTTCAAGGCGATCAACGACACGATGGGCCACGGCGCCGGCGATGCCGTGCTGACAGAGATCGCTGGCCGCCTCGCCAGCCTCACCGGCCCAGATGATACGGTCGTGCGCCTCGGCGGCGACGAGTTCGCCGTCATCATCGAAGGAGACAATGCGGAAGCGCGCGGCCGCGAAATCGGCAACGGCATCGTTCGCCTCGCCGCCGAACCCATCGTCATCGACGAGCGGCCCGTCACCGTCGGCGCCAGCGCCGGCCTTGCGCTGCATCCCCATCATGGCGAGACCGCCGACGATCTTTTCGCCAGCGCCGATATCGCGCTCTATGCCGCCAAGGAAGGCGGCCGCCGCCGTCTCGGCCTGTTCAATCCGGTCCTCAAGGCCCGCATCGAGCGCCAGCGTCTCATCGAGGCCAGCCTGACGGAGGCCATCGAGAACCGCGACCTGACCGTCGTCTTCCAGCCGCAGGTAGAACTCGCCACCGGCCGCGTCACCGGCTTCGAGGCGCTGCTGCGCTGGTCGCACACCGAACTCGGCGCCGTCAGCCCGCCGGATATCGTGCGCGCCGCCCATGCCCTGCATATATCGCCTTCATTGACCGGCTATGTCGCGACCCGCGCCGCCGAGCTGCTGCAAACCCTGCCGCGCCTCGGCCTGCCGGAGGCTGCGGTCGCCGTGAATGTCTCGCCGCGCGAATTTTCCGGCAATACGCTGTCGCGCTTGCTCACCGACATCGTTCACGCGCATAAGGTTTCCCCGGCGCTGATGGAAATCGAGATCACCGAGGAAGCGACGCTCGATACGCAGGCGGCCGGCGCCGAGCTTGCCCGGCTGGAGGCCGCCGGCTTCCGCCTGGCGGTCGATGATTTCGGCATGGGGCATTCCTCGCTCGCCTATCTCGTCAGCCTGCATATCGACCGGCTGAAGATCGACCGCAGCTTCGTCAAGGGCATCGCCACCAGCCGCGAGAACCAGGCCCTCATCGCCGCCCTCATTGGCATCGGCCATGCGCTGTCCATCGATATCGTGGTGGAAGGCGTCGAGAACGAGGAGGAGGCCGAAGTCCTGCGCATGCTCGGCTGCCGCCACGCCCAGGGCTACCATTTCGCCCGCCCGATGCCCGCCGCCGACATCCCGCGCTGGCTCGACCAGCATGCCGCGCACATGGCCCGGATGGCGACCGGCGAACACTAGATTTTCAGGTGTGTCATGAGCAAAAAAGCCCCGGGCGTTTCCGCCCGGGGCCATGAAGCGACGTCTATAAGCCTACGATCAGGCCGGCAGAGCCTTGCGCAGGCTGGAGGCGCGCAGGCCGTAGTAGATGATGCCGGCAATGGCGACGCCGAAGAACCAGCCATAGACACCCCACCAGGACGGCATGATGCTGGTGAAGCCCGGCAGGATCGACGAGAAGACGATGCCGACACCGGCAGCGATCAGCGCGTTGACATGCCAGCCGTTCTCGAAGCGGAACTCGCCGTCTTCACGGTAGAGCGCCTCGACATTCACCCGGCCTTTGCGGATGAGGTAGTAGTCGACCATCATGACGCCGAAGATCGGGCCCATCGTGTTGCCGATCATGTTGACGAAATGCGCTGCACCGCTTTCCCAGGGCGCGAAGGGATAGAGCACGAGCGCGATGAACGCCGCGATATAGCCGCCCTTCTTGAAGTCGATATGCTTGGGGAAGACGTTGGCGAAGTCGAAGGCCGGCGAGACGAAGTTCGCCACGACGTTGATGCCGAGCGTGGCCACCGCGAAGGTGAGCGCGGCGAGCAGCGCCAGGAAGACGCTGTCGAATTTGGCCGAGATCTGGTCGGGATGCAGCAGCACCTCGCCATAGACGCTATAGGCCGCAATCGTGGTGACGCCGGCGACCAGCGAGAACAGGATGAGGTTGACCGGCAGGCCCCAGAGATTGCCGACCGTCAGCGAACGCTCGCTCGGGCAATAGCGCGAGAAGTCGCAGAAGTTGAGATAGAGCGCCGAGAAATAGGTGACCCAGATCGCCGCAACTGCACCGAGAGCGGCAAGCGAGCCCGGCACGCCCGGTACACCCGCATCCTTGGTCTTCTCCAGCAGCACGTCCATCGGGATCGTGTGGCTGAGCGAGAAACCGCCGGCCTTGACGACGAGATAGACGGCAAGCAGCAGCATCATGACCCAGACGGCAGGACCGGCCCAGTCCTGGAACTTGCGCACCGTTTCCATACCGTTCTGGATGATCAGCAGCTGAAGGCCCCAGACGACGACATAGCAGATCAGTTCCAGCGTCGAATGGCCGAGCATGTGGCTCGACTGGTGAAATTGCAGCAGGCTCTCGTTGCGGATGAGCAGCGCAACGATGGCGCCGGAAGCGGCCGCCGTCTGTGCGCCATACCAGAAGCAGGCGACGATGGCCCGCACGATGGCCGGGAAGTTCGCGCCCCAGATGCCGAAGGAGGCGCGGGCGAGAACCGGAAACGGCACGCCGGTGCGCACGCCGGCAAGGCCGACCATGTGCATCAGGAAGAAGATCATCAGCGAGCCGACGCCGATGGCCAGCAGGAAGTTCACGAAGCTTCCACAGAAGAGAAACAGGCTGGCGGCGAGATAATAGCCCCACAGGCTGTGCACGTCCGATGTCCAGACGTTGAAGATGGAGAAGGCCCCCCAATTGCGCTCCGTCGCGGGCGCAAGGTCCTCGTTATACAGTTGCGGTGATGCACCGGGTGGTATCGTCATCCTAATCCCTCCTGACGTTTGAACCCTGTGCGACCTATCTGATCCTGTGTTTCCGGGGTGTCAATCGAGCAAAAATAGCCTGCGCCATCAGCGGGTTGCGGGAGAAAGCGGCCGCCATCACGAAATTGTTAACAAAAACAGCAAGCTATCGTTCACAGCAATGTCGTTGGCGTTGAGCCCGGCATTAGAAAGCGAACAAGACTTTCAATCGCCGGAATAAAATCTTTCGCATCAGATCGGGGTAGTCCGGTTGAAAGCGACGGCGGACTCCCCTCCGCCGGATGCCGAGAGACGCAGCCGGGCCAATCGCCCGGCCCCTCGTTCCCTCGATGCTCGCCCATCACCCCCAGGCTTCCACGAGAAAACGCTGCGTATCCTCCCGCCGCCACGTTTCGAGGATCGCCGCATAGTCCTTCGCCGCGCTGTGCAGCGAGAGATCGTCGAGCTTGTCCGCGCGATAGACCAGGAACGGCGCCTGCCACGGCAGGCTGCACCGGTGCGCCGTCGCCTCCAGCGGGCGCAGCAGCTCTTCCATGGTGAACTTGTTGGCGCCACCGCGCTGATAGGCCTCCGGCACATTGCCGGCCGTTGCGACGACGAGCAGCGGCTTGCCCTCCAGCAGGCGCCCCTCGGTCGGATAGCTGATGTAGAACATGCGGGTCAGCACCGCATCCTTCCACGCCTGCAACAGCGGCGGCGTGGCATACCACTGGATCGGGAACTGCAGCACGATCCGGTCGGCCGCAAGCAGCCGCGCCACCTCGCGATCCGCATCGACCGCGCCATCGGGGTAGAGCGCGTACATATCGGCGACTTCGATACCCGGTAGGCGGGCGGCCGCACCGGCCAGCGCCGCATTGGCGCGCGAGCGGTTGAGATCGGGGTGGAAGAGAAGGATCAAGGTCTTGCTCATGGCGTCGTCTCCTGTGTTGACGCCATCAGGATGCCGCGCATGCTGAAATCATCCATTGGAATGATTTGTATATGCTATTATCGATCTCATGAATTTAAGATCCGTCGACCTGAACCTTCTCGTTATTCTCGACGCCCTGCTCGACGAGGCCCATGTCTCGCGCGCCGCCGCAAAGCTCAACCTGTCGCAGCCCGCCACATCGAGCGCGCTTGACCGCTGCCGCCATCTCTTCGGGGATCCGTTGCTGGAGCGCGGCAAGGGCGGCATGCGCCTGACGCCGAAGGCGGAAAGCCTGCGCGATCCGCTCAAAACCCTTCTCGTCGGCATCGCCGCCGTGGTCGATGCACCGGAGGAACCGCTCGCCGAAATCCGCCAGACCGTGCGCATTCTCACCGCCGATTTTCCCGGCATCCTGATCGCCGGCGCCCTGCACCGCGCGCTCGCCCAGTCCGCCCCCGGCATCGACCTGGTCATCCAGCCCTGGCATGGCGCGCCCGAGGCGCTGGAATCGCTGGCCCGCGGTGCCAGCGACATCGCCCTCTCGGTCTTCCCGACCGTCGACGAGACCGCCTTCCACCGCGAGACGCTGGTCGACGAGCACTACGTCGTCGCCATGCGGAAGAATCATCCCGCCGCGCAGCACTTCACGCTGGACCGCTGGCTCGCCTTTCCGCACATCCTCGTCTCCGGCCGCGGCGATACGCGCACGCCCTTCGACGACCAGCTCGCCCCCCTCGGCAAGACCCGCCGCGTCGGCATCGTCGTGCCCAGCTTCCTGATGGTACCCGCGCTTCTGGACGACAGCGATCTCATCGCCATGATGCCGAGCCATTGCCTGCCGCCGGAGGCCGCAACGCGCTTCCACGTCGCCCTTCCCCCCATCCCCGTCACCGGCTTCCCCCTCCACCTCGCCTGGCACCGCCGCCGCGACAAGGATCGCGCGGTGCAGCATGTGGCGGATGAGGTGCGGACGCTCTTCGTCGGCCTGACGAACTAACCGATCTTGCTGACCAGCTTCGCCGTCGCCAGCAGTGTGACGATATCGCGGATCATCGGCCTCAGGTGCCGGTCGAAATCGATCGGCGTATCCACCGGCGGCAGCTCGAAGAAATTCTTCTTCGAGGGCAGCAGCAGATAACAATCCCGCCGCCGCAGCGCGAGACGCACCACGTCGTCGCGCCATTCGGTGGAGAGGTAATCAAGTGCCTTGGCGAGCGCGCCCTGCACGATGGGTGTCGCGGCATCCGGCCGGTCGGTGCGGAATTCGTGCGAAGCGTCGAGTTCAGGATTGCCGCTCGTCACCAGCGGCATGGAACTGCCGCCGAAGAGATCGCGGAAGAACAGCTGCACGCTGTTCGGCTTGCGAGCAGCAAGCAACAAACCTGGAAATTCCTCGTCGCGCACGAAATGGAAGATGATGCCCTTGAAGGTGGTGTTCCGGCTCTTGCCGCTGCCGGTGCTCATCTCCGTCTCCGAAAGCGTAAAGGCCAGCCCCTCATGCCTGCCGGCGATCATGTCGCCGTGTTCGCTGCGATCGCGCGCCAAGAGCTCCTTGCCGGGCATGGCGCCCATGAAGCGCGGCTCGACGCCGTGCCCATACTGCACCTCGTCGATGAAGCCGAAGACCAGCGGCAGCAGGCGGTCGCGCAAATCCTGCTGGAAGCGCTTCGACGGCGCCTGCGCGACACGCCAGACGACCGTGCCGCCGAAAAACAGCAGCCCCAGCACGATGCCGACGATATTCTTGTCGATCTCGGTGAAGGCGATATAGGCGAAAATGCCGGCCAGAACGACATAGCCGCCGAACAGCAGCACCATGTTGACATAGAGCGTGTTAGTCACCCGGCCGCGCTCGGCATTGTAGGCCGCCACCGCCTCGTGCAGCGCCGCCAGCGCGCTCTCCTTCGGCATCAATGCCGCCTCGTCAATCACCGTATCCATGATCGCCCCCTCGCCCTGCCTTCCCTGATAACGGGCAGAGACGGCCGCAAATTCGTTTCCCTTTTGTACTCAAAACCCCTTTTCTTTCCGCCTGACTCTCTCCATATTCCCCGCATGGCCAAAGCTCCGAAAAAACCCACCGCCTCGAACCCCGGTTTCGAGGAAGCCCCGCAATCGCCTTTCGAGGGCGCGCCCCTGTCCGGCAGCGTCTCGGATTGGGTGAAGCAGCTCGAGGCGGAAGCCGAGGCGGGAAGCGTCGAAAGCCGCCGCGAGGTCGCCTCCAAGGCGGGCAAACACCGCAAGACGGTGGAGAACGCCGCCCGCCGCCATACGGAAAACGTCACGGCCTCCAAGACCTCGCGCGGCGTCTCCATCGGCGGGTCCTCGGACCCGAAGACCCGCGCCGCCGCCGGCCTCAACCCGGTCTCCGGCATGGATGTCTCGCTGGAAGACGCCGCATCGCTCAATGCCGGCACGGCCGTCACCGCGACGGTGGAAGCGCTGTCCGCCCTCATCGAGAGCGGCAACCCGCTGTTCAAGGACGGCAAGCTCTGGACGCCGCACCGCCCCGCCCGCCCCGCCAAGTCGGAAGGCGGCATCCCTATCCGCATGATCAGCGAATACCAGCCCGCCGGCGACCAGCCGACCGCGATTGCCGATCTCGTCGAGGGCCTGTCCTCCGGCGAGCGCAGCCAGGTCCTGCTCGGCGTCACCGGCTCCGGCAAAACCTTCACCATGGCCAAGGTGATCGAGCAGACGCAGCGCCCCGCCGTCATCCTCGCGCCGAATAAGACGCTGGCCGCCCAGCTCTACAGCGAGTTCAAGAACTTCTTTCCGGAAAACGCGGTCGAATATTTCGTCTCCTACTACGATTATTACCAGCCGGAAGCCTATGTGCCGCGCTCCGATACCTTCATCGAGAAGGAATCGTCGATCAACGAGCAGATCGACCGCATGCGCCACTCCGCCACCCGTTCGCTGCTGGAGCGCGACGACTGCATCATCGTCGCCTCGGTCTCCTGCATCTACGGTATCGGCTCGGTCGAGACCTACACCGCCATGACCTTCCAGATGGAGGTGGGCGAACGGCTCGACCAGCGCCAGCTGCTCGCCGACCTCGTCGCCCAGCAATACAAGCGCCGCGAGATGGATTTTCAGCGCGGCAGTTTTCGCGTGCGCGGCGATACGATCGAAATCTTCCCGGCACACTTGGAGGATGCCGCCTGGCGCATCTCGATGTTCGGCGACGAGATCGACGCGATCACCGAATTCGATCCGCTGACCGGCCAGAAGACCGGCGACCTGAAATCGGTGAAAATCTACGCCAACAGCCACTACGTCACCCCGCGCCCGACGCTGAACGGCGCCATCAAGGCGATCAAGGAGGAGCTGAAGCTGCGCCTCGCCGAGCTGGAAAAGGCCGGCCGCCTGCTGGAGGCGCAGCGCCTGGAGCAGCGCACGCGCTACGATATCGAGATGCTGGAGGCCACCGGCTCCTGCGCCGGCATCGAGAACTATTCGCGCTACCTCACCGGCCGCAAGCCCGGCGAGCCGCCGCCGACCCTCTTCGAATACATCCCCGACAACGCGCTGATCTTCATTGACGAAAGCCACGTCACGATCCCGCAGATCGGCGGCATGTATCGCGGCGACTTCCGCCGCAAGGCGACGCTGGCCGAATACGGCTTCCGCCTGCCCTCCTGCATGGACAACCGCCCGCTGCGCTTCGAGGAATGGGACGCCATGCGCCCCGACACGATCGCCGTCTCGGCCACCCCCGGCAACTGGGAAATGGAAGCGGCCGGCGGCGTCTTCGCCGAGCAAGTCATCCGCCCGACCGGCCTGATCGACCCGCCCGTCGAGGTACGCCCGGCGAAAAGCCAGGTGGACGACGTGCTGGGCGAAATCCGCGAGACCGCGCAGGCCGGCTACCGCACGCTCGTCACCGTGCTCACCAAGCGCATGGCCGAAGACCTCACCGAATACCTGCACGAACAGGGTGTTCGCGTGCGCTACATGCACAGCGACATCGACACGCTGGAGCGCATCGAGATCATCCGCGACCTGCGTCTCGGCGCCTTCGACGTGCTCGTCGGCATCAACCTGCTGCGCGAAGGTCTCGACATTCCCGAATGCGGCTTCGTCGCCATCCTCGATGCCGACAAGGAAGGTTTTTTGCGCTCGGAGACGTCTCTCGTGCAGACCATTGGTCGTGCGGCGCGAAACGTCGACGGCAAGGTCATCCTCTATGCCGACCAGATCACCGGCTCCATGCAACGCGCCATGGACGAGACGACCCGCCGCCGCGAAAAGCAGGTCGCCTATAACGAGGCGCACGGCATCACCCCGGAATCGGTGAAGGCCAGGATTTCCGACATCCTCGACTCGGTCTACGAGCGCGACCATGTCCGCGCCGACATTTCCGGCGTCTCCGGCAAGGGCTTTGCCGATGGCGGCAACCTCGTCGGCAACAACCTGCAGGCCCATCTCAACGCGCTGGAAAAAGCCATGGGCGACGCCGCCGCCGATCTCGATTTCGAAAAGGCCGCCCGCCTGCGCGACGAGATCAAACGCCTCAAGGCCGCCGAACTCGCCGTCATGGACGACCCGATGGCGCGGCAAGAGGCGAAGAGCGCCGAAGGCGCGACAGGGAGCATGAAAAACCCGGCGCGGAGCGCCGAAGGCGCGAATGGGAATGCAAAAGGTTCGGCGAGAAGTCAGGAAGGCAGCAATAGCGGAAAGGCCGGCGCTGCCGCCTCCGGCACACCATCGGGAAAGTCGCGCCCAACCTCGCCGACGTCATCCTCGGGCTCGACCCGAGGATCCACCACCGCAGACGCGGACGTGGCCTCGAAATCCCTCTTCCAAAAACCCTCGCTCGACGACATGGGCCCGGGCACCGACACCGAACGCCCGCTCTTCCGCAAGCCTTCGCTGGACGAGATGGGCCGCGACGTCGCCACGCCCGCGGGCAAATCGCTGTTCCGCCGCAACACGCTCGACGAAATGACCGTCGGCCGCACTGAAAAGCCCGTCACCGGAGACCTGCCCGCCCGCCCGGAGGAAACCCTCTCCACCAAAAAACGCCACGCCCCCCTCCTCGAAGGCCAACCCGAACGTGCCGATGGTGCCGACGACGCGAAGCCGGTCCGGCGGGGGAAGATTGGCGCAGGGAGCTATGAGGACCCGGCGGAGGCGAAGCGGAAAGCGCGAACGAAGGGGAAAACGGGACGGCCGGGGCGATAGACAGCAACTCCCGCTAATTTCCAATTATGCCCGTTTACTTCACGTCAAAATTGCATATTCTAAAAATAGTCACTTGCGTGATAGCCGAGGTTCAAAGCTCTCTTTGCAGGACGACTGCGATAGTCGTTCGCCCTTCGCAAACGACCCCCTGACTGTAGGACAGTTCGGCGCATTGCCTCCGCCTTAATCGGCGGAGGCGGTGTCGGATGGAGGAATTGTGCAAGACCTCATACAAAAAGCTATCGAAACCAAAGCTAAATCTATGCTTCGGAAAATCGATATAGATCACTACTATCAACGTAGTTACAGAGAAAATTCCTGAAACGCACTGCGAGCACTGCTCCAAAAGTAAAAAATCAATACCCTTGGTATTGGGAGCAATATCCGCTATTCGATCCTCGTCATTGTCTTTCACGATCAAAGTTCTACGCAAAGGTAATATGGGCGAAAATTCAAGATCGCACATATGAACCGGCGCCAGCCATCGAACTATCCATCCCCAAAGAGACAGGCGGAACGCGGGAGATTATGGTATTTTCCATAATAGATACGGCGGTAGCCAGCCTATTTCATAAAAGATTAACCAAGAAAAATATAAATATATTTTCCCCATACAGCTTTTCATTCAGGCCAGACAAATCGATATACGATGCAATAATACAAATAAAATCATTTATTTCGGAAGACAAGACATACATAGTTCAATATGATTTCTCTAAATACTTTGACACAATAGATCACAATTATTTGTCAAAAATACTGGATGAGAAGGAGTATTTCTTCACAACTCAAATTGAGAGATTTCTCCTAAAGAAATTCATGGCGCATCGGTATTTGAGGCAATCCCGGATTGGACCACCACAAATCCTTCATAAAATTCGCGGCGTTCCACAAGGTTGCTCGCTGTCTCTGTTTCTGTCCAACATTGCGGCGCATGAACTAGATAAACGACTAGAACAGCAAAACGGGCAATTTGTCCGCTTTGCTGATGATGTATTGTGTGCGACCAAAAATCACGATGACGCACTACTTGTTGCGGACGAGTTCAAAGCTCATTGTGAGCGATCAGGTGTTCGAATTAATTTTGATAAATCGCCAGGAATTGAGAAACTCAAATCCTTGATCCCATCCCAAGAGCGTACTTTTTACTTAAACGACGGCGAAGGCCATGACCTTCGCCACATCGATCATTTCTCATATCTAGGGCACAAAATTTCGAAGAGCCACATCGGCCTCACAGATAAAGCAGTAAGGAAAATAAAGAGAAAAGTCAGCAAGATTATATATATACATTTATTACTTAACCCCAAAAAAGGGCTGTTCTCAAAATCAAGAGTAAACGTCTCAGCGCACGACTGGGATCTGGTAACATGCCTTAACGAAATTAGAAAATACGTATATGGGAAACTGAAACATAAACAGTTAGTAGATTTCATCGAAAGCAATAAAAAGATAAAAACCATTCAAGGGCTGATGTCATTCTACGTATTAGTCGATCAAGTTGACAAACTTAGTGAACTCGATGGATGGCTTCTGAACATAATCCAGAGAGCCCTGGGTGAAAGGAAAAAAGCTTTACTAAAGCTCGGCATAAAGTCATATAAATTACCGGAAAAAATAGAGCTAATCGATGGCTCATGGTATAAAGACACGAAGACACCAAACGAAACAAAAATTCCCAGTTTCGTTTTAGCGTGGAGATGTGCTAGAAAATATCTTTACAGGTATGGCTTCCAAGACATTAGAGAACCAGACTACTATTCTTTAGTCTCATCTTATACGTAATTTCTGTTGGTTCGAAGCAAT